>DASZSY010000001.1:0-33891 GCA_035548435.1 Candidatus Nanoarchaeia archaeon
TCACGGTACTCTAACAGTCGCAGTGGAAGCTATAAGAACATATGGTTTGATTACAAAAGAACAACCTAACTATAAAGCAGCATATGCTTATGTTCAATCACACGCCACTCACAAAGCTCCAACATATGCGCACTTTAAAGAATATGTAGAAGAGTTAAGAAGTGCAAGATTAAAATCGCAGGAAGAAGTTAAACACGGACGTCAAAAGCTCTTAACTCCTGTAAAAACTAATCCTTTTGGCAATAGACCTGTTATAAGATCTAACCCTAAACTTGAAGAAAGAATTTCCGAAGGAACTATAAGAGGAATGGATTTATCAAAATCAAAACCTCCATTTGCATCTAGCAGAGAAAGACATTAATTTTAGACCAAGTCTATTCTATTCTCGTCATCCATTTCCTGTTGTTCTTCAACAAGAATTGCATCGTTGAGCCGCGGCATATCTTCATCTTTTTCTTTTATTGCCCCAGGTCTGTATTCTTCCACCTCAAGTTCCTTTAGTATCTTCTTTTCTATATCTTCAATGTCTTCTTTTTTATCGTTATTTTTCTTAGCACTTTCCATTCTCAAATCCTCAGAACTAATTATGAATATTTCTCCATTTGATATGCTAAAGTCTACTTTTTGAGATTTTTTCATTTGTTCTTCAAGTTTCATCGCAAACTGAGATACTATCTTTATTTCGTGATTTGTCAAAGTTTGCTGCATTGCTCTTTCTGCAGTCAATTTAACTGTGCAGTTGTTTCCAGAGCTATCTCTAGTTATTGCAAACTCTTTAGTTTCTATCTCATGAGAAAGTATCTCCATATTTTCCCTATTTACTATATATGTATCTGGGCGAACACCCCAGTTTACTGCAACCCCTAGCCCCCATAATCCTTTTACAACCAAATTATTTGAATTTTCAACTTTACTCTTAGTGTATACTGTTCCAGATTTATCTGCATTCACCATTTTCTGTATAACTAACGCAACTTCAAAATCAGAATTCTCTATTTTCTTACTCAGTCTGTCATATATTTCTTCTTCTCCAAACATACTAGCATAAACTTTCTTTATTCTTTGGAGTAAATCTCTAAATCCTTTAACATTTAGATAATACTCTCTTTTACCTTTTCTTATGAATTCATGTTCTTTTCTAACGCTCTTTCTTACAGCAACAAAAACAGGCTCTCTAGAATTTTTCAAGATGCTTAAAGCTCCAGCACTTGCACTTTTTAGTACTTCTTTATCAACATCAAGTAATTCATATGCTTCTGCAATAGTTTCTTCAACTTCCTTATGAAACTCAGTTTTTTCTATTAAATCTATTATTTTTTGACTTGCAGCTTTTAGTGCATTTTTATCTCCAATGTTTAAATCTTCTAAAATAAAATTAATTTTTTCTTTTAGTCCTCCATATCCCATAAAATGTTTGTATGCTGCAAAAGTTACAACAAATCCTGCTGGAATTGGAAACTTGCTTGCTTGCATCTGCCCTATTATTGCTGCCTTGTCTCCTACAATTTCTCTGTCTTCCTTCTTTATTTCAGAAAACCACTTTATTACTCCCTCTTTTTCAGTCATTAATAGAAAAAGCGCTTTGAGTTAATAAAGGTTGCTTAAAATAAGTTTTATCGACGTTAAAATGTTTAACTTCCGTTATGACTCCCATTCTGCCCTTTAGCGCTTTGTTGGCGAGCTAGCATTTTGCTTAAATTTTCTTTCCAATCTTTGTCGTTACATGCTGCTTTGAATATATTGCATAGTCCTTCAAATTCTCTTGTCATATCAAATGCAGATTCTATATTTATCTCAATATTTCTAACAGGATCTCCAAGCAAAGTTCCAAATGGTCCATAAAGAGGAGATTTTGCAAACTCTCTTATCCAAGTAATATTCAAAGGCTGATTTGTTGTTTTTGTAGTTATCATATAAGGTCTTGTTCCAAATCCTTTCTGAGGTATCCAATGTTGATAGTCTATTCTATCAGGATATGTAGGAAGAGAATGTATTTGTACTTTAGAACGTAAATGTGTTCCTTTAAGATATCTAAACATATCTTTTGTTGCAAGTATAAATCTCAAGTGCCTATCAATATCAGTAACTTCCCCTTCAATCGGCATAAAAAGATATCTGTGAACATCTCTGTCAAATTCTTCAGTCTTGCGAAAATAATGTTCTTTCACTAAATCAAACAAAATAATGTATATTTAACTATTATCGTATAAAAAAATCTACTTTAAAATTAGTTCTTTTTTTCGAAAACAACTTGGCCCTTACATGGCAACTTTGGTTTTATTGCGTTAAGTGCTTCACGAGCAACAGAAATTCCTTTCTCGTTAGCGCAGTATATCTCGAAAACTTCTTTTCCAGCAGGTACTATAGCGCTTCTTCCAATAACTACTCCAAATGCTTGAGTCATTCCTGTAGAAATTCTGTCCGCTCCAGCCATTCCTCCAGCAGATTTGTTTTCTCTAACTAGGTGGTGTGGGTAAATCTTAACAGCCATGTAATATTGTCCAGGAGCTCCAGTATCCATCATTTTTACAAGATACATTCTGCATGCTTCAATTGCGTTGTCTCTTATTTGAGTAGCTTCAGAAGTAACATATCTTACAACAAATGGTAATTTTCCAGCGTTGAATAATGTTGCATCTCCACTTGTCATTTTTGCAATTTTAACGTGTGGAACTGTTTTGATGTAAGCCTTGTTCTTGTTCTTACTTGTTCTTGTGTAAGGTCTAACTCTTTTCTTTGAATATGATGATGCTTTTCTTATGGCCATTTTACTTCTTTGCCTCTTTCTTTTGTGCCGCTACTGCTCCCAGTGTAACGTTTGTAGTTATAGATTGTCCAGGTAATCCAGATTCAAATATTGCTCTAACAAGTCCCTTGTTTCCGTGTGCATCGGATATTTTTCCAGAGATAACTTTTCCTGAAGAAGATGTCCAAGAAACTGTTTGTCCAATTACTTTCTTTGCTTCGTCTCTGTTCATGAAACCAAGGTCTAACAAGTAATGTTTCTCTTTTATTCTGTGTCTGCTTCTTCTAAACTGTACAATTATTCCGTTCATAATTTCCTTTAGAATAGGGGCTTTTTAAACCTTATTCAGGGCTACTTTACCCTGACAATTAGCCATCTAAGTAATATAATGACGACAAATAAGAGCAATATCCATACAAAAAGCTGTCCCACAATTCGCAGTATCTCTATAACTGCTATTCTTGTAATTGGAATAATTGTTAAAATTATAAGAATTCCAATGAATATAACCCAATTTCTTATAGTCTGAAGTCTTGTCTTTATCTCAGGCATACTATTCTTATTCAAATCACTTATTTAAATATGATTTAATTTATTTACCACATATTTCACAATCAGATCTTTTATCAAAAGTTCTCCATTCTAAGTTCATATTAAGTAGGTCAATTTCTGCAAATTTGTTTATATTTAAATTAGGATGTCCTATGAAATATTTCAATATTTCAGTAACATGCATATTACCAATTGTTCCTGCAATTGGCCCAAGATTTCCAGAATCTTCAACCTGCTTGATAATCTTCATTCCCTTAAATTGATCTTTTTCTTTTTGACGTCTTAGAAAGCAATTAAAACATGCTGATTTTCCAGGAATTATTATTGGACCCACCATTCCTAGATGCATGTTATATCCTCCTCCAATCATATAAGGAATATTTCGCGGCCTTGCCCATTTATCAACTATCTCAGAAGTATGTGCCACCGAAGGAGAATCTGCACAATTAACTATGAAGTCTAATCCATTTAACATTGGAGATAAATCCTCGCCCTCTCTAACAAAGTGATAGTAAGGAATTATATTGAAGTCAACTAATCTTTCTTTTAATACGTCTACTTTTCTTCTTCCAACATCCCGAGAATTGTAAAAAAGTTGTCTGTTTAGATTTGTTATAGATACAACGTCGGGATCACATACTCTTATTTCCCCGATTCCTATTTGTCCCAATCCATTGACTACCCAACTACCTATTCCGCCCACTCCTAAGATTCCTACCTTTGCTTTCTCTATTTTTTCCTGCATTAATTTTGCTTCTTCAGGATTATTAGCAAGTTCTTGAAAGTAAATTTTTTGTTTATGCATTCTATCGCTATCTTTTTTTTCATAAACTACTCTGGCTAGTCCATTGGATACCAGAGAATTCATACAAGCAGTAACTTCTTCTCGTCCATATCGGCTTTCCAAGGCCAAGAACATTTCCTCATAGTTTAAAGGGGATGTAAGACGAGAAATTATCTGATCTGTAAGAGAATTAACTCTCCAGGTTTGTACCTTTCTGGTTGCAGTAAATACTGCGTAGTACAAGCCTTCAGAGTCTTTAGCTAGATAAAGAGATTCTTTAAGTCTTATCTTACTATCCACGAAAAAGACTTAAAGAGGTATTATTTAATTATATCTATGGAACAACAAATAGATTTGTCAAACATCTCTATTGAAGATATAAGCAAAAAAGGCACAATTATATTGTTTGGAAATACTCACGGTTTTATTGACGACTTATCCATTCAAGAGATGCTTATTGATTTATTTAAGCCCAAATCTTATCTTTTTGAGTTGTTAGAAGATAAAAATTTGTTTAATTTAAAAGAAATAACTGATTTTTTGAAGAGAAATAAAGATGAATACTTCTCAATTACCACTAAAAATAGTCAAATTCAAGAAGTAGTTTCAAGACTTATGAATCATAATCTTCAGTTTATAGGATGTGATTTAAAGAATTTAGGTAGAAAAAACAAGGAAGAACTAATAAGAACTAGCTTAACGAAAGAAGAAGAGGAATATGAAGAGCAATTGTTAAAAAAAAGAGAAACTGTTCAAGCCAAAAAGGTTATTTCAGTTATTAATTCAACAAAAAAGCCAGTTTTTTTATCAGTTGGCGCTTATCACTTAAGAGAATTTTCTTATCTATTACAAGAATTAAAGGGTCATTCTCTTTTTGTTGCCCAACCTTTTTATGAAGATGAGGCTTTATTCGAACCTAAAGAAAATATAATAAAGGAAAACATAAAATACAAAATAAAAAAGATTTTTTGATTACATCCAGTACTTTATACTTGTACCGTCTTGTAAAGCGCCTTCTCTAACAAGAGCCATTCCATCGTATCTCCTAGCTTCTTTTACAGCATAGGGACGTGATGTCTCTTCAGAAAAGCGTGCAGAATCCACAAGAGGATCAGCAGAAGCCGCTCTAGCTTCAAGTTTTTCTGTCATTTTTACCTCCTCTACTAAATATGCATACATGTTTATAATCCTATTCAAAATAGCAAGCTTTATATATGTCACTGAATAGTGGTTAATATGGAAGAGGACTATAAACTACCTATTGTAACAAGGAAAGCAAAAGCTTCATTTTTAGATAAAATGAAGTCTGCAGTTTCATGGGCTGCAAAAAAAGATCTTCTAGATTATGTTCCATTTAGACTAGTCTCAAAAGATAAAACTGAATATATTCCTTTAAATCAATTTGAAAGAAATTATGGTGTTGGAGACAAGCTAGCAGATATAGAAGATTTTGGAATGAAGCGTACTTCTATTCCATTCTATGAAAGAAGTTGGTTCAAGAATACAATGTTCTGGGGAAGAAGAGCGGTTTTTCTTTCATCAGCAGCAGCATGTGCAGCTCTTTTAAATTATTCAAATGAAAATAGAGCAGATGCAGCCACACAATTTGCATCTCAAAAAGCAGGCCTAGAGGAGTATCTTGAAAGCCCTCAATTTGATCTTTTTGCAAAAGAAATAGAAAAGAGAAGTCTTTGGACAATTAATTTTATAGCTAAAGAGCCTGTAACTGCACATCAAATATTGCCAGAAGTTGCAAAAGCAGAAGAAAAATCTGGAGATCTAGATTGGTCATTATATGTAAGACCAATATCTCAATCTGATTACTCTCCTGCAAAGATAGTTGAAAAACAAAGAAACATATTCTCTCTTCTTTCAAGTAGAGGATACAAATTAGATGCTGCTTCTAGAATAGAAGGTAAAAAAATTATTTTCAATCAAGCAATTCCTTCAATGAATGCATATCTTAAAGAAAAGCCATCAAATCAATTCCCTCTTATTGTAAAAAGTCCAGAATTACAAGAAGTATTTATGAGAGCAGTAGCTAAAAGATTTAACTCAGCAAATCAATACGATGTGGAGAGACTAGGCAAGCTATACGGTTTATTCGGAAGTGCAATGTACGAAGACCAAAGAGCAATCGCAGCAAAATCAAGAAATACTTTTACAGTATCTAAATAAACTCTTTTCCGTGAGCTATAATATATTCTCTAAATCTATCGTCGGACATCATTTGTAAATCAACTTTTCCAGTTCTCATTTTTTCATATACTCTCTTATAGTCTTGTGCTTCTTGTTCAAAGTCGCTAGATGCAATAACAGTTCTTCCATTAAATGAAACATGAGCAGCTATTTCAGGATTATCCAACCATTTAGGCAGCCACAGTGATGCTCTTGCAACTATTTGAGGGAGTGCTGCCCTCTCTAGTTCTATTTCTCCATTTACATTTACTTTAGAAATCTTCCAATCAGATCTAAATTCAAGTCCAAAAGATCTTCTAACTACTTTGTTTATTGAATAAGAAGCATATCCAATCATAAAAATAAAATAAAATTAGTCTTTAAATTAATATGTGAACTAAAATGTAGATAATCTATATGAGTTTTATTGTTGCAATAACAGGTTTATGATCTGAGGAAGCAGTTTTGGCACATTCTACTTTATCCATGATAAATTTCTTTTTATTTGCAATAATATAATCTAAAGTTATTGGGACTTTATCGTGAGAAAATTCAGTAGGCATAAATGAAAAGTATTTTGTAATTAGGTAAGATATATAGTACTCATTCTGTGCTAATTCTATAACATCTTCAGTTACTTTCATATTAAAATCTCCTGCAATTATCGGGTGCATATTCCTTTCTTTGCACCATTCTAGCGTTTGTCTAAGGTGTTCTTTTGCACCTTTAGTAGTATTCTCAAAGTGAACGTTGATGACATCTATATCTCCATCAGGGCAGGCAATTTTAGCATGCATAAAACCAAATTTCTTGTCTTTCTCAACACCGTTTAGCAATATTATTTCTTGAGACTTTATTTTCCATTTTGATAATATACCAAATCCATACCACATATCCCAATCTATCGGTTTTCCATGCCATTTTTGCATTTTTTCCATCTTCTCATACGAACATCCAATATACTTGAGGTCCTTGTTTATTTCATCAGCTTGATTTTTCCAATTACCTGTCTGTCTGGAATCGAGTGCAACCTCTTGTAATAAAATTAAATCTGCTTTTTGTTCATTCAAGAATCTAATAAGTTCTTCCTTTCTCTTGTCCCATTCATAGTATCTCCAGACGTTCAGAGTTAAAATCTTCATAAAATTATAAATATAAAAATTATTTAAACTTGATGTCTTTCTTAAGAAAATTATCTCATAGGTTTTATAGAAAATAGTGAATAATTGATTTAGTCTTTGTCTAAAATTAAATATCAATTGCGCCGTCTTTCTCTACGTAATCTGTCTTTCCAGTTTGTGTTTTAACTCTGTTTCTTCTTCTCCATGCAGCTGCTCCAGCGAATGCTAGTCCACCAGCAAGTAAACTCCAAGCACTTGGCTCTGGTACTGCTGTTATGTTGAAGTTTAGAGAGTTTGTGTTTCCAAGAAGTTGATAATTCCCGCCCGCAAACAAATCGGTTGTTGAAGGGCTATTTAATGTCCAGCTAGTTGCACCAGTGTCATAAGTAAAACTTACATTTCCACCTGCAGATCCAGTTCCAGGTGTAAAGTAAAAGCTAACAACATTTGCTTTCTCACCAAAGTCATCTAGTAGTGGAAGATTGCCTACTGCAGTTCTCTCATAAGAGAAAGTCATAGTATTTCCTAATGTTGATACAGGGCCATAGGTATTTGTTCTACCAGTTGAACTAGAAAATATATCGTTATTCAAAGGAGTTCCTTCATTGGAAGTAGATGTTGGATTAACATAGTTAAAATTAACTTCATTTACATCAAAGCCATTTGTAAATGTTGCTTTGAATGCAGATTTTATATCGTTAAAGTCTAATCCAGAATAAGTTTGGATATTCTCAATGTTTAAATTTATTAAATAAGTATGTCCCTCTTGAAGAGATCCGGAGACCGCCTGATTATTACTTGTGTCTACTACTTCAGCTCCAAGATTAACCAGAGCTTGTGCTCTCAAATCAGGAGTTCCTGAAAGACCTAGAGCTAATGCTGTTCCAGCCATTATCTTTCCTACTAATCCTTTGTATGCCATAATTACTCTGCTCAAAGAGGGTTTATAAATATATATGTTTCGGAGTATATATTTACTATTCAAGAGTTACAACTATTCTATAGTTAGCCTTTGTATTTTCTTCTTATATCGTTAATTTCCGTAGCTGACAATGATCTGTTAAAGAACATAACTTCATCTATGTATCCGTTGAAACCAGGTCCAATATTGAAGTTTTGTGTTGTTGAAGGAACTGCAGTTATAGTAGGCGATGTGCTTACAGATTGATCATTAAGATATATTGTCATTAAAGTTGAATTGAAGACTGCAGCAATAAATTCCCACTGATTTGAAGAAGGAGCACCGCTAATATTAATTTGGTTGGTTACTCCAGAGTTCTTCACAGCAAACTCCCAGTTACCAGTCGCTTGTGAATATCTTAAAACAAAACCTCCTCCCAAAGCCATTTTATCAACTACTTTACTTTGAGAAGCTAAGTTTAAGTTAATTGGATTAACCCATGCAACCAAGGTAATATTATCGCTATTTAACTTTTGATTGTTAGGTACAGATGTATATGTACTAGTAGAAGTGCTGTATATCGCACTTTGACTTCCGAATTTTTTATTCGAGCTGAAAGTAGCCCCTCCATTAGAAGCACCATTGAATCCATTTTTTTCATCAATCCATGTACCTTCCATCTTCCAACATGATACTTGGCTGTTTTGCACAGCAGCCGGCAAAGTATACTTCGTCTTATTCTTCACTGGTTGTTGTATTGGAACTCCAAACGTTTCTTTGTCTGTTCCGTTTTGTCTAAAAATAGGAGTAACTGTGATAAACAAAACATCATCAATTGTCGGGTCTGAATAATTAAAGTTAAATTTTTTAGCTTCGTATTCTGCAATTGTGAAATTCTGTCTGAATGTTTTAACATTTCCAGCAGGGTCGGTTAGTCCAACCATAAATCCTGCAATGTTTCCATCTCCTGCATCTCTTGCTAGATTAAGAGAGAAAGAGTCAGTGTTAGGGTCATATGAAACGCTGTCAGCTGCAACAGAAAGTTTTGTAGTATATGCCTGTGAATCAAGTCCCGAAGATTTTTCCAATAAAGGCAATAAAACGTTCCAAGCTATTACAACAGCAGCCATTGCAATCAATATAACTAAAATTGTTGTGACAATATCAGAAAGTCCTCTTCTTGACATATTTTATATTCGAAGAAAGAGAATATAAAGGTTATCTTAAGGGGAGTTTATCTCTATCTGTACTTGTTACGTATTTTATCTATTTCAGTTGGAGTTAAAACTCTGTTGAAAAACATAACTTCATCAACATTTCCATCAAAACCAGAACCTATTCTTAGGGGGTTGGTAGGGAAAGTCATCTGAACAAGATTGTTAAAAGAATTTGAACTTGAGTTATAATATATTATAGATTTGTCAGAAGAGTAGCTTGCAGCAATAAATTCCCAAGTGTTAAGGTTTTTAGTTGCAGGAATTGAAACTGTATTTTGATTGCCTGTTGTTTTAGTTATAAGTTGCCATGTTGCTGTAGCTCCATCATAACCTAAAGTAAATCCTGTCGAAGTATCTGACCTATCAACTATCTTACTAAATCCGTTTGTAGGCAAGCTTCTAGGATTAACCCATGCAACTATTGTAAATAAGTTTGTAGTGAATGCTGCATCGTTTACAGCTTCATAATAATCTGATGTAGTTCCCCCCAATCTTGTAGATCCAGCCCCAACTTTCTTTAGGTTTGAATCATATACTACATTTCCATTAGGAGTGCAATTAAGGCCACTGACATAATCTATGCAAAGTGAGTCATCAAATTTCCAGTGAGCTATAATACTTGAAGGAAATTGGTATGGAGTTTTATTTGCAATTGGCTGTTCTATAGGTATTCCGTATAAGTCTGTAGTTGTTCCATTTTGTCTAAATATCGGAGTTATTGTTATAAAATACACATCATAAATTAAAGGGTCTGTAAAATTAAGTTGAACTTTTCTTGCTTCATATTCTCCAAGACTAAAGTTTTGTCTGAATGTTTTAACATTTCCTTCCTGGTCAGTAAGTCCCACCATAAATCCAACCAAATCTCCTTCTCCTGCATCTCTTGCCACATTAAGAGAAACAGAGTCAGTGTTAGGATCATATGCAACGCTATCTGCTCTAACTGAAAGCTTTGTGGTATATGCCTGTGAATCAAGCACCGATGCTTTTTGTACAAGAGGCAAAACATATTTCCATATTATTGCCACAGCAGCCATAACCACGAGTATTATCAAAATTGCCACAACCACATCAGAAAGTCCCCTCTTTGACATGAGTTATATTCGACAAATGCGAATATAAAGGTTATTATTAGCTTACCAACATATATAAAAATAAGAAAACAAAGGTAATTATGAAAATGGAATTTGAAAAGGTTAAGTTAACAAATACTGCAACAAGAAAGAAGGAAAATTTTGTTTCAATTAAACCCGGGAAAGTTGGACTTTACACATGTGGGCCTACAGTTTACAGCAGAGCACACATAGGAAATATGAGGGCATATATTTTTGCAGACATACTAAGAAGAACTTTAGAATATGCAGGCTATGAAGTAAATCATGTAATGAATATAACTGATGTAGGTCATTTAACTTCAGATGCTGATGAAGGAGAAGATAAAATGGCTGCAGCCGCAAGAAAAGAAAGAGCCACTGCCTGGCAGGTTGCAGAAAGATATACAGTTCAATTTTTTGAAGATGAATCTAAGTTAAACATAAAGAAACCTAAGGTAATATGTAAAGCTACAGATCACATAAAAGAGCAGATTGAGTTAATAAAAAAACTTGAGGCAAAAGGCTATGTCTATAAAACTGCAGATGGAATATATTTCAACACTTCAAAATTCTCTCATTATGGAGATTTGGCAAAGCTTGACATAAAGGGACTACAAGCAGGAAGTAGAATTGGAATGGGAGATAAGCAAAACAAAACTGACTTCGCTCTCTGGAAATTTTCAACTGCTGGAGAAAAGAGAGATATGGAATGGGATTCTCCCTGGGGCAAAGGATTTCCAGGATGGCACATTGAATGTAGTGCAATGTCCATGAAATATCTTGGAGACACATTCGATATTCACACCGGAGGAATAGACCATATTCCAATACACCATACCAATGAGATTGCCCAATCAGAATGTGCAACTGGAAAACATTTTGTTAACTATTGGCTTCATTCAGATTTTCTTGTAATGACTGACAAAGAAAAAATGAGCAAATCTCTTGGAAATGTAATAAATCTTGGAACACTAGAAGAAAAAAAGATAAATCCTTTGGCCTACAGATATCTGTGTTTGAATTCTCACTATAGAAAAAGACTTTTATTTGATGAGAAGATACTAGACAGTGCAGTTAAAGCATATAACAGATTTGTAGAAAAGATTTCTTCATTTAAAGATCAAAATGTTTCTCCAGCAAATATAGAAGATTTGTCTTCAAAAGGAAAGTCATATCTTAAGGAATTCAAGGCAGCCATATTCGATGATTTAAACACTCCAAATGCTCTAGCTTCAATGTGGACAATGCTTAGAGATACTAAACTTGAAGATAGCGAGAAATATGGTCTAGTAAAAGAATTTGACAAAGTTCTTGCTTTAGGCATAGATTCAATCTCTTCTAATTCTCAAGTTCCTAAAGAAGTTGAAGTTCTTGTAAAGCAAAGAGAAGAATTCAGAAAGTCAAAAGATTGGGCTGGAGCAGACGGGGCAAGAAAGAAAATAACTTCTCTAGGTTATGAAGTAAGTGATACTCCTCAAGGTCCTAAAGTAAAAAAGATTTAAATACTACTAAGTATTACTAGGTAATATGGAGAGCATAAGTCTGAAATTAGAAGAGAATTTTCTAAAAGCAATTGAGAAAGTTATGAAAGCACATAATTATACAACTAAAACTGAATTTATTAGAGAATCAATAAGAGATAAGATAAGTGAACTGGAAGAGAAAGAGATTTTAGGCAACAAAGAGTTGATGAAACAATTGAAAGAAAGTGAAAAGAATTTTAAGAAAGGCAAAGGCAAGGAATTTAAGTATTAATTCAGTATACTTTATGGGTCCCCACAACCAAAACTTCAATAATTTTATTTAAATCATCTATTCGATATATCATTCTAATATTTGATCCAAGCCAACAAGCCCATCTTCCAGATAGTTCTCCCTTTAATGGGTGAGCTCCACAATTTCTCCTAGGATCTTCTCTTAATTTGTCTAGTTTATATTTAACATCGTTTCTCAATACTAAATAAGCATTAAGTTTTCTTTCAACTTTAGGGCTTGCAGTATATATTTTATACACTTAAACTATAGGTGATTAATTTTAATAAATCTTATTAGAAGCTTAGTTCAAATTCCCCAAGGTGTTTCTTGAGTGTTTCAAATAGTTTTGCTGATATTGTTGTTTGTAGTTTTCCTTTTTGCTCTGTTAGTGCTTTCTCAAATGCTTCTTTTGTTGTTGTTTTTAGTTCTCTCTCAGTGATTTCTCTTATTGATTGATTTTCAATTATGTAGTTAACATCTCCAAGAATAACAAGTTCAGCTTTTCTATTTCCAGAATAAGTTATTTGCAAGTTTGTTTTCTCTCCCTTTATCAAATCTGCTCTTTGTCCATATTCAACTAGTGCCTGTATTAATTCAAGAGCATCTCTCTTTACTCTGTCAACTTCCTTAGGAGATAGTTTTCCAGATTTAACTTTATTCTTCATTGCAAGAAGCTCTTTTAGAACTCCAGCGAATCTTGGCTGTATCTTTCCTTTCTTTATCATCTTTGTTTGGAAAGAAGTCATTAGTTGAGATTGAGACTGGTTTCCAAAGAATGTTTTAAGCAAGGTGAAAACATTTCCATATATTTCTTCAGCGCTTTTTTCAGACATTTTCTTTTCCAGTTTCTTTTGTATTTCTTTTAATGCAATATTATACTTTTTAGCTTGTCCAAGCAGTTCATCAACTTCTTTTCCTGGGAAAGACTTGAGTTTTCCATGTTCATAATCTTTGTAAAGTGAAACTGTTTTATCAAGAATCTTTAGCAAATCAGCACTCATTACTTTTTCCTGTTCAACAAGAACCTTCTTTACTTCAGCAACAATTACTTTAGGAACTGGTGGAGCTTCTCCAGCTAACATCATTAAAGCCTGTGTTGGCGTTACAACTCCCCAATATATGTCTACCATGGCATCAAGCAATCTTCTTTTAACAAAGTCATCGGTTTGCTCTCCCTGTTTCATATAAAGTTCAATTGCTTCTGGGCTTGGCTTTATCTTACCCATCTTAAGAAGAAGTTTCCAAGGAATGAATGTTCCTCTATCATATAACGGAATTCCATCTCTTATGAAAGTGAAGTGAACTGGGTGCGCATCCTTTACAGATTGCCAGAAGTCTGTAAGAAGATATACTTGAACGTTTAGTATGTTTGTAACTCCAGCCAAAGCGTTTGCTTCTCTTATGTAATCAAGAATCATTCCTCTTAATTTCTCAAGCAAGTCAATTCTATTCATTCTCTTTACATCAGTATCATCAATTACAACAAAAACGTCAACATCAGAATCTTTATCTGCAGTTCCTCTTACAAGACTTCCTGCAATAACATAACTTGCAACATATTTATCGAACTTTCTTAAAACTAAAGACTTGTGTATGTTTGCAACTCTAAGTGCTCCTAAAAATCCTTTATCATAAAGAGGCAATGAAGCAGAAACAGCATCAAGCATTTCAAATCTGCTGTCAAGTCCATAATTCCAAAGATCAACCGGTGTTCTAATTACTATCCAAACATTTTCTCCAGTTTCTTTAGCTAGTTTAACAACTTCAGGTTTTATCTTAGGTATATTTTTGTATTCTTCTTCTGGAATAACCATTGTTAATATTATTGGGTTTGTTTGAGCAACTTCTTTTGGAATATTATCTTCTTCTTCAAAAAGTCCAAGTGCAGAAGGAGGAGCTATTGAAAGTGCAATAGTAAATGAGTATTTCTTTACAACAGCCTTTTTGAAACCTTCAAGATTTGATTTGAGTTTTTCAACATCAATTTGTGGAGCTGTAGGTTTTTGTACAGGCATAGGCATGTGAGGCATGTTAGACATTGTCATGTGAGGCATTTGAGGAATGTTCATCATAGGATTTGATTGAGCCATTGGGGCAATTGGAGCGGTAGGAGCTTGTGTTTTGTTTTCTTTAGAATTTCTATCTTGTTTCTTCCCCATATCGTTATTTAAGGAAAGGGATATATAAAACTATCTTGAAAGGTTTTATATAAAGGAAAAATGTAAAGCTATTATGTTTAGAGATTTTCAAAGAGGATATCTTCCTGAATTTGTTTATGGAGGTATTGATGGAACAATTACTACTTTTGCAGTTGTTTCAGGAGCTTTGGGAGCATCACTCTCAAGTTCAGTTGTAATAATAATGGGAGTTGCCAATCTTGTTGCCGATGGTTTTTCAATGGCAGTTGCAAACTATCTTTCAGTAAAATCCATGAAAGATCTTTCAAGGAGCAAGAAAATGCCTGGAGCTATTGCCCAGGAGTTCAAACACCCTATGAAAGCTGCAAGTGCAACATATATTTCATTTATTCTTCTAGGTTTAATTCCTCTTCTTCCTTTTATAATAAATGCAGTTCTTGACGGTTCAAATGCAAGCGGATTTTATTATTCCATATTCTTTACAGCCCTAGCTTTTCTTTCAATAGGAGCAATAAAGGGATTTGTTGTAAGAAAACATTGGTTCCAGTCGGCAATAGAAACTTTGATAATAGGAAGTATCGCTGCTGCGTTTGCTTTTGGAGCAGGATATTACATAGAGAGTCTTCTTAATCACTAATTTATAGATAGTCTTAAATATCGCTTCTTTGCAGTGTTTTTATGACATTCAATAGAAAACTTCTAGATGCAGACCTTTACTATAATAGATCAAGAATAGTCAGAGCAGATCTACAAAATCATTTCAGAGTTGGCAGCGGAGTCAAAGACACTGACCTTGAAAGAGCTGCAGTTCATGCCACAAAAGCTGATAAATTAGGTATTGGTGGAGTTACATGTTTAGTTAATTGTGAAGATGCAAGATTTGAAGAAACAGTAGAAAAAGCAAAGAAGAGAGGAAAAACTTTAATTCATTCTTTAGGCGCAAATGCAGTTTATCTTCCAGAAATGAATAGCTTCATGGTTGTGAAAGGACAAGAAATTCAAACTCCACAAGGACACGTTTTGCTTATTGGAGTCCAGAGAGACACATATCTTATGCATAATGTTCCATTCAAAGAAAGAAAATTGGTAGACGTGCTAAAAGCAGCAAAACAAGCAGGAGCAATTGCAGTAATAGATCATCCTTTCTACAGGGGAGGAATATTCCATACAGATTCTCCTGCAGGAATAAATCATAGATTATCAAGACAAGAAATGAAAGAACTTGTTTTCGGATACGAAATATACAATGGAGCAGCAAACTTTTCTCTACCTAAGATTGCTCCAAGCTATGCAAATGAAAAAGCGTTTGATGAGTTCAATAGAATTGGAGGATTAAGAGATACTTTCCCTTCTCTGCATACAATAGTAACTTCAGATGGTCACTCATTTTGGGAGATTGGTTCTTCAAATATGGACCTGCCTATGCCAGTTTATTACACTGAAATGGATTCAAGTGAAAAAGTTGTAGATGCATTAAAATATGGAATAGAGCAAGCAAATAGAAGAAGTTTGTCTGTACAACATTCACATTCTAGTCTTGGAGGAGCTTTAACCTTCAGTTCTCTAGCAGGTTTAAGGTTAACAGGTATTCTAGCAAACAAATTACCTTCTTCTTTAGCAAAACCGATAAAAGAATTCTACGATGCAAGCCAAGGTAGAAAATATCAAGGTCCTAATTATACTCCCAATCACTAACTATTTTTAATATATATTTTAGATAACCTAAGTGGTTTTAAAGAGAGCCTTCCAATAAAAATAATGAGTTTTACTCTCACTCAGGTTAGAGACAATCTAAGACAACGTCTTGATTCAAACGGTTCTTCTGGTTTATATGATGCTGAAATAACTTCTGCAGGAAGATCAGATTTCATTTCTCTTTATGATGCGGGAACAAGAAAGTCATTTTTAGGAAAGAGATATGGCGGTGTTTTAAGAGCTAAGGTGGAAGTAGTTTTAAGAGATACACAAAGAAGATATGAAAATGGAACAATCGGAACAGTGCAATCAAGAATAGATGGAATTTCAGATTTAGATTTAAGACTCATGGCTGAAGGAAGATATGAAGCTCCCGAGAAAAAGAATGGAAAGTCTGATATAGTGCCTCCTACAACCGGGGTAGGGCTTCTATAAGCCACCTTAAACATTTAAAAACCCGTTTTAGCTCTGATTTACAAGGCCTCATAGTCTAGTGGCAAAACGACTCGTTTACACATAGTGTATCCTATAAGTTATCTTAAGAAATAGCAATGTTTTTATACTAATAGACTATAATATATACATGTATAAAGAGAGATATATAAAACGTAAACAAGCACTATTATCAGACCTAAGTATTAATCCTATTAATCTTGAAGTAATCAACAAGTTTCTAACCTTTGAAGAGTATAAGCTAAAGAGAAAGCAAGGATTAACAGAGGTAGATGAAAGGTCTTACAAAACTCTGTATGGATATTCTGGCAGACTTAGAACCCTGAATCGTTGGTTTAACAATAAGCCTTGGGCTGAACTAACTATTGAGGACATCAAGAAGCTTATAGATGATTTAGAAGATGGAAAAATTATTAATCAATATGGTAAAAGATACATGGACCGAAGTTTATACTACCAAATGCTTCAGGGGAAATTGTTTAGTTTAGTTGGGAAAAGTCACATTGCAAGAGAGATAATTGAGGAGTTCTCTATAAGAGGCAGAGAGTTTGGGAATGAGGTAAGATACATTGATGAAGAATCATTTAGAAAGATTGTTGATTGTGCTATAACTCCAGAACAGAAATGTTTGTTATGGTTGGCTTTTGATGTTGGAGAAAATATTAATTCTTTGTTAGCAATTACAAAGGCAGATATAAGAAAACAAATTAATACAACCACCAATGAACCAGAATATCTTGTTATTCTTAGTAAAGACATACTGAAAAGAAGCAGAACACCAAGAAGCGAACTAACTAATTACAAAGAGACAGCAAGATACTTAGATATTGTTTTAGCAAATCTAAAACCAGCGCACAAAAGAACAGCTAACAAGTTTATGTCCAGCACCCATCTTTCACAGGTCCATGAAGATGATAAATTATTCAAGTTTGCTTTCAAATCAGCAGAAAAGTTTCTAAAGAGAGCAGTAGAACTGGCAGGAATAAGATGTTTACCAGCAGGACAAAGAGTAACTTGGAAAGACTTGAGAAGTAGTATGGCTTGTGATTTATTAAAGAAAGGATGGAGTAGAGACGAAGTTAATGCTAGGTTAGGACATCGTCCTTCTTCCAGAATAATTGATAGATACATCAATTATTTAGCCTTAGATAAAACAAAACCAAAGAAAATAGTCTATGAAGGAAACATACATAAATTAGAAATTGAATTGGAAAGACATAAAGAAATGAATAAGCTTTCAGCTTTAAGATTTGAGTCACTAAAGAGAGAGCAAGACCAACTCAAAGAATCATTTAGACTATTCATGGCTAATGCAAAAGTGGAGCTTAAGGGAATTGTTCAAGAGGTGGATGAATTATATCTCTAATATGAAAATAGATATTACACTAAGTTATAATGGAAAGAAGATGACTGAGAAGCAAAAGAAAATAGCATTTGACGCAACAAAGCAATTGATAAGTGTAATAGGAAAGGCATATGAAGATTCTATTACCAAGATAGACATTAAGCCAACAGATAAAAAGGTTTATTGTAAAATTGTGTTAAAATAATATTGTTATTAATAATTTTCAAATAGCTTTAGAACTTCTTTTCCTCTAAGAGTAGTCTTCAATACGGCTCTGTTAGTCTTTGGAACTTTGCTTCTTGTTATAAGTTCAAGTTCTATAAGTCTTGATAAGTGTATTCTTGTATTCAAAGCTCCCATTTCTAAATGGTCTTTTAGCCACATAACTCCAACATCTTTTTTGTTATCTATAGTCTTAAGAATAACCAAATCTAATCCGTTGATGTAGGTTTTACTTCTTACGCCTTTCTCTCTTTGAACCATGACATATGATATTGATTTGGTTATATAAATGTTTAGATTATATGTTATAAAATAGTATTATATACTCAGTAGCATAAGTTTAAATATAAGTGACTACTGAATAGACAAATACACAATGTAGTACTATGGACAATCAATTCAGTATTGAAAAGAGAAAAGAGCTAATAAAGCTTAAGGTAGAGCGATTAATTTCAAAGATAGAAGAGTATTCAGCAATGAATCTGAAAGAAGATAATAAAGTTCCCTTAGTTTTGTCTAAACCTAATAGTGCTTCCCCTTGAATGGTCTTTCCAACCAACAACAGAATATCCTCTTTTCTCTAGGAGTTCTTGAATCTCAGTTGCACACTTTATAGACTTATATTCTGCTAACTCTCTTTTTGTTTTGCTTAACTTCGAAAACGGAATTGCAGAAGACTTAACACTTATTTTAATTGAATACGTCATTTACAGTCTTCTTTTTGTTTTCTACTCCCATATGTTTGTATATTCCAGTTGATGCTAATGATTTATGTCTTAGAAGTTCTTGGACTTTTCCTAGGTCTCCTGTCTTATCCCAAATAATAGTTCCATATGAATGTCTAAATGTGTGTGGATGAACATTCTTTTTTATTTCAGCTTTCTTCGCATAGTATTTGACAATCTGCCACACTCTTTGTTTTGTTAAAGGAATAATATGTTCATCATCTTGTTTATAGTTACACCATTCTTCTAAGAACTTGAATAATGAAGTAGGAATTGGTTGGTCTGCTTCCATTCTGGTTTTTGTTATCTCTGCTCTGATTCTGATTGTCTTGGCTTTGAAATTAATATCTTTCTTTTTTATGTTGATGGCTTCATTAACTCTCATTCCAGTATAATAAAGAAACTTTAGAATCATCTCATCTCTTGGAGATTCTACGAGGCTAAACATTTTATTTACTTCTTCTTCAGTCAAGTGTTCTTGTAATTTTCTTTCTTTCACTTTTCCTTTCTTTCTAGTGTGCTGTTGTTCTTCCATTTTAATATTGATTATAGTAACGATACAATGTATTTAAATTTTGGTCGTTTTATCGACGATAAATTAAAATCTATTTTAACCTTTATTTAAAAGTTAAAATGCAGTTATGAATAACATTCCTTAGTGTTTTGTGGTAAAATTACATTCTTTATAGATGTTATAATATAGATGAAGAATAAATACTAGTGTTTGGATAATTAATTATGACTGGCAAGAAAGGAATGCACAATATTGGAAGACCTACTCTTTCAGATGACGAAAGAACAATCTATCAGCATAAAGCTTTCTATTTTCCACAAAGAAATAGATTAATCTGGCTCGAATTCTACAATTTAGCTTTACGAAAGTTCAGAGGAAAGAGAACATCTTCAAATGTTATTTCAATAGCAATAAGAAGTTTCATCTACAACTTTGTCAAAGAGAACACAGACAACGCAACAACAAGAGAAGCTGTTGAAAGAAAGATTGCGAATGAGATAACTCCTTACATTAATAATTAATTCTAATGCAACAAGCACTTACACTTATCATATATAAGAAAACGCTAGTCCCAACAAAGCGACAGATAAAGCACCAATACAGAAGTGATTGGAAGCTTGTTGAGAAGCTAGATAATGCTTGGACTGAATCAAATTTAAAATGCTTCGGACATGGAAAGATAGAGTGGGATTCTGAACTAATATATCTTATTCATCAAAGATATGGTGATGGAGAATATATGATATCAGCTTTCAGAAAGGGAAGAAGAGGATTATATTTATTTATGAAATTCATTTGTAATGCTTCAGGCTTCATGAGAAAGAAAAAGAAGCCTAAACTAAAGTTTGTTGGAATGAAGTTAAATGAAGAAACCAATGAGCTACAAGAACAATATGAAGAAGATGAAAGCAAATCAGGTTGTAATCCTTATCTTCGTTCTAACATTCCAACTTATGATGTTTGGAATGAGCATCTCACAATAAACGATGCAGAACAAAAGCACGAATCAAACTTAGTCGATATCAAAGAAAATAAAAATCCATCGGGCAATGACTTTTGGTAATATATCTTAAGACTTATTCAACAGAATATCCTTTGAAAGAAAAGAAATCTCTAGGAGAAGTAATAACACCTTTATGGAGTATGACTGGTTCCCAAACTGATAGCTCTGCTGGGTCAAAGAATTCCATTTCTTGCTTAGATAGTATAGTGGGTCTTAAGAAAGTCTTTCTAACAAGTCCAAAGCAAATACATTCGACCTTTCGTTCTTGGCCATTGTCAAAGCCGAAAAGAGCATATATTTTGTTCTTTGTTCTAATGCTTTTTATCTTCATTACTTTGAAATAATAATTTTCGTCTATCATATAATATTATATCAGTGCAAGTATTTAATGGTTCTTTGATAGACTTAATGATATGGAAAACAATATCTCTTTAGATATAGAATAGGACAACCAAACTAAAATAAAATTCCGTATCTAGTAAAAAAATAACACATATATGCATAAACGTCTAGTTTTCTATCACTATATTATAGTTATGACTACTGAATAGACAATATTTAAATACTAGTATAGGTTTAGTATATCATGGAACAAGATACTACCACCTCAACACCACAGCTGATTTCACCAACAATTGAACAGCCAAAAATCAAAGATGTTAGATTTGTAATAAGAATGCCTAAGATATATACTGATGGCCTAGAAAATTTAAAGAGCAACGCAAGATTACAATCCATTCTTGGAGAAAAGATATCTAGGAATGCACTAATCAAAAGAGCAGTGCAAGAGTTAGTTACAAAGTATAGTCAGTCGAATCAAGTGAAAGGAGGCAATATTTCCACAAATCCTTAGTTATAATCATTTGATTTGAACTGATTTGAGAAACAAAATTCTATGAGTGACTTATGGGAAGCTAAAAAGATGACACAAGAAGAAGTGTCAGCAATGAGAGAGAAAGCTAAGGCAGATTGGATAAGACTATTTGGAAAGAGAGACTGGAATAAGTATTGTAAAGAAACAAGTCAAAAATCTGTTAAAGATTATGATAAGAACGGGAAAGAAAGCGCTCAATGGGGCTTTGAACAAGAAATGACTCTAAAAACATATTTTGAAACAGATGACAGAGTATATATCCAAATAAAGAATCGTTGGCCTAATAATCCTGACAAAGTAATGCATGTTAATGGAACCATCTCTGAATGGACCATGGAACAAGACTACATTATGTTCAAAGATGATAAAACCATTCAGCCTATGAAGATAAGAAAAGCAGATATCGCCTTCATTAACTATTCTAGAAAGGAGGCTCCGAACTAATTATGGACCACAAGGACTACTTGAGCCGACATGTGGGAAAACGTTTCAAAAGAGGAGCTACAAAAGAAAACATTGGTTCTACTAAGTGGGAATTGGATTATCAAGATTCCAAATACTCTGAAGACATCAATCAGATTGAGATAGCTGATAATGAAATTGTTATAGAGTTTGATGAAACAGCCAAAGACGGAAGTGATAAGGTATCAACAATCGCAGAGAGAACAAATTGGATATATCACACAATGAATATGCTGGATACTTTCAACATAAAGTATTATGTATTTGACCACAAAGGAAAATGTCAGCATATTCATATCTTTTCTGAAAGAGACTTAACACAGGGCGAAAAAGAAAGAGTGGCCAAATCTTTTGTAAAAGCTGAAGCCGAACCATTCCTTGACACAAGTCTGTTCACTAATGCTCATTTAATCAATGTTCCATTTTCAAAACATTGGAGAACAGGAGAAATGAAGAAGTTATTACATGAATATGGAGAGCATCCAATTAGAGACAAAGATATTCCTCCAAAAATTACTTCTGATAGCGATATGACAACGATTTCTGTCTCTACTGGGCTTACAAAGAAAATAGTTTCAGCAATAAAAATCACAGATATTGCAAAAGAACATGGATTAAAACAATCTACAACACAGAAGAATCAATTTCTGTGTCCTTTTCATAAGGATAAAAACCCATCATTAGACTTAAATGATGAAAAAGGATTTTTTCATTGCTTTGGATGTCAAGCTAGTGGAAACATAATTGACCTTGTTTCAAGATTGGATAAGATAACACCAGAAGAAGCAAAAGAAAAGTTGATGGGTAAGGCTAAGTTGCTCGAAATAAGACCAAAAGTTCAATTACCTCAGAGCAAACTAATATCTGATTTCGCAAAAGAGATTCTACCTTTTTTGAGAGACGGAAACGAATTGTTTTACAACACCCAAGTTAAATCAATAGTTCAGATAAGAAATAAAGAATTTCATATAGTTACTGCTGGTGAATTTATTACTATTGTCGAGAACTATATTACTCCTGTTATTCATGAAAAAAAGAAAGTGAAGGTTATGGAGAATGATGTTCTCGTAGAGAAAGACGCAATAATAGAGAAAAGAAAATCTATGACTCGTGAACTATCAAGCACTTTATTACAAAGTGATATCTTGATGAACGGATTAAGACCAATAAAGCAGATATTTACAATCCCTATTCCAATTTGGTTCAATGGAGAACTTACTTTTGTAAAGAAAGGATATGATGAAAGATTCTCTTCATGGCTTTCTGAAGATTCACCAGATATATCAAATCCAAATATGAGTTTGAAAGAAGCAAAAGAAATAATCAATTATATCTATAAAGAATTTGCATTTAAAACACAACAAGATTTGATTAATGCTATTGCAGGATTACTTACACCATACACAAGAGGGCTTATGAGTAGCTTTTCTGTAAGAACTCCGTTTTGGTTTTATATGGGGAACAGAGAACGTGTTGGAAAAGACTATTGTGCAGATATCACTGGAATAGTCTATGAAGGGTATGCAATTCAAGAGACGCCAATAAGCACGGGGGAAAGCAACAGCAATTCAGAGGAATTAAGAAAAAAAATTGTATCGGCGCTACTTTCAGGCAGAAAAAGATTACACTTTGCAAATAATAAGGGATATCTCAATAATGCCGCTCTTGAAATGGTATTGACAGCTCCAAAAGTTTCAGATAGACTACTTGGAAAGAACGTTGAAGTTGCGTTAGATAACCTTATAGATTACTCTGCTTCTGGAAATGTTGGAATTGGATTCACTCCCGACTTAATGAATAGGAGTTTGTTTGTTAATCTCTTTTTAGACATTGAAAATGCAAATGCAAGAAATTTTGAAAATCCCAACTTACACGGATGGGTTTTAGAAAACAGAAACAAGGTATTGAGTGCATTATATGCCTTTATTAGGAATTGGATTGAAAAAGACAGACCGAATGGTAGCGTTCCTTTTGCGAGTTATCCAGAATGGGCAAAGATTGTTGGTGGAATCATGGAAACTGCTGAATACGAAAATCCATGTAAGGTTCATGAACAGGTTCTGGCAATTGGTGGAGATATCGAAACAGGAGATATGAAAGAATTATTTGAACGATGCTATAATGAACATCCAAACATCTGGATTGACAAAAATGACATTAAGAATGTAATTATAAATGCCCAAATGAACGAAGGCAGTTCAATGTTTAGTAATATTGATTTCGCAAATAGAGCTGACCAAGTGAAATTTGGAAGCAAAATAGTAAGGTTTCAAGGAAGAATTTTGTCTGATATACGTTTAGATAGTGATGGAAACACAAGAACAGCACGACAAAAATATAAATTTGAAAAAATAACAAACAAAAATGGTAATCTTGGTAATCTTGGTAATCTAAACCCTTGTGGACAATTAAATGATAAACAAAACAATATAATATATAGTAATAGCCAAAAGATTGCCAAAGATTACCAGATTACCAATCCTCTTTCTTTGGAATCATTTAATGGAAACGGAGGATATTAGTTTAATTTAATTAAACTATCTTAAAAATGAAGAGATACGTTAGAAGATTTGAAGCATTGAGAGATTTTCTTAGAAACTATAATCCTAGAATTCCTCTAACTAGACTTTGTCAAAGACTAAGAACGAATTATCCAGACCTTCAACTTTACTTGAAAATTGCTCGAGCTAAAGGCCTGATAGATGAAACCGGCGTGACTACAAAGGGCCATGAATTCATAAGATGTGCAAATTTTGTTTATGAAGCTCTCACCCAGTAAAACTTGGTGACAGAAACTTTGATTTTTGGTCAAAATATATAAAGAAGAGTTTGGCTTATTTAATATGTCTATAACAAAACACAAACAGATTCTTCTTGTGTGTAACTATTGCGGACACAAGCAGTATGTTGAAAAAGAACCTAAGAAATGCCCTCGTTGTCATAACAAATATGGAAATGAACCAGTTTATAAAAAAGTAAAAAAGGAAGTTGGTAATTTTATTGGAAGAAATAAAAATTTCATTATGTTCTTTCTTGGAATATTTTTGTTTATGTCAATTGCCTATGCAACCACTATAAGTGATACGACTTCAACTTTTAATGGTAACGTTAATTATGATAGCAATCTCACTTTAAGCTCAAGCACAATATCTTTAACAAATCCATATGCTACAAACGCTTTGTTCATTGACCAAAATGCAAATGGTGGAACATCTACATCTACTGGTGGTGCTTTAAGATTGGACATGACTGGTAGCGATGGTGCTGGTCTTCTTATTTATTCAAATAATGGAGCTAGTGCTTCTGGTAGGTTGCTAAATATTAGAGCTGATAATTCTTCTTTCAATCAAGCCGCATTTCATATAGATTATGACGGAACAGCTAACGCCGCAGAAGTTTCTTATGTAAACAACGATAGTTCAGGTCAAGCTCTAAATGTTGTTAGTTACAATGAATTAGATAGCCCACTTGGAGTAAACGGACAGACAACTGGAAAAGGAGTTGTAAAAATAGTTCATCTTCAACCATCAAGTTCTGATGCTAATGCCGCCGCAATTTCAATAGATTTGCAGGGAGCAACTACAGCTTCAAAAGGAATATTCATTGATACTACAACAGGAAATACTACTGGGCACTTGCTGGATTTAAGAAACGGAGGTAGCCAAAGATTCGTTGTAACAAGTGAAGGTGTAATGCAGTTATTAGCGAATAGAACTGCTATAACTTGCGGAACATCACAAGCTGGTTATATCTATTATGATGGAACTCTCTCAAAACACTACGGATGCAATGGCACAACATGGAATGCTCTATACTAAAGATAAAAAACGTAAGAGCATTTGGAAAATATTATTAATAATTATAGCACTTAGTATTTTCCTTTTTTTGATATCTAACGCATTTGCTCTGTCTATTGAAAATCAAACAAGAACTTACTCATCTTTGACAAACTCAACTATTAGATTTGAACAGAATACTACTCTCGCTCAACTTGAAGTAACCAATAATAGAACGAATATACATAATCTAACCACAAATGGTTCTATCTTTAGTAACATTAACGCAAGTTATCCAGCATACATTAGCTTCTATGGCCTAAATTCGTCTTCTACTTATTATTCAAACAATACTAAGTGTGGATTTACATCTAAGACTGATAATAGTGGAAATATGAACTGCACAATTGGTGTTGGTCAATATGTTATCTTTTACAACTCAACAACGCCACCAAATGCAACAATAATTTCACCAAACGGAATTGTCACAAATCAAAATATTAATATTCAATTACATACTGAAAGTTCAGCGTCTTATTGCATGATTAATATCTCGCGAGGTTCAGTAATTGATTTCTCGAATGTCTTAGTTCCTAGTTGTGATAGTGTTAGTCTTACTTTGCCACAGGACGGCACTTACGCTATTAATTTATTGGTCAATGATTCAGTCGGAGATGCTCAATATATAAGCCAAAACTTTACTTTGCAAATGTTAGTTATTCCATCAACTCAAAGTGGTGGTGGCTCATCATCAAGTTCGTCTACTAGTTCAACTTTACAAACTTTTATGGTGAATAGACAAAACGGATGGGAATTTATGACTGATAAGAATTTGAAATATTATCAAATAGATGGGTTGTCTAATAAGAAAGTTGAGAAAGAGCTGTTAATAACTCATCTTGATAATGAGACAAAGCAAATCACTCTTTCGTGTGATGGGTTTATGTGTGAGAATGTCAATTTCAAACAAAAAAGTTGACACTTAATTCAACTCAAAATAGTATTAGAACAGCATTTGAAATAAAATTAACAGGTATTTCTGAAGATAGTCAAGAATTTACAATATATGCTACTGACCAATTTGGAATAAAAAAGCAAATTTTGGTTACTATTGAAGCTGATGGAATTATAAATAAAGGTGTTTCTTCAATTACGAAGCTTGTAAAATTCGGAGAGTTCTCTGGCTTAAAAATTCCTTATATTATCATCTTTTTCTTAGTATTTTTTGGGATTTTCAATTTAATGAATTATATTGCTCTAAGAAAGTATCAATATAAAGAAATTGTATCTGTGGTGATTGGAATAATTGCAGGATTTGGTGTTTTACTATATCTATAAGTTTCCATCTTCTTTTGGCTCTATTTTTTTTGCTATGCTACGAATACCAAAGCAATTGTGGCTATTGCTAATATTATTGTTGAACCAGCAAGAATCCATGTAGCCTTTACAAGTGAATTTGTTTTTTTACTACTCTCGTATTGAAGATACCAAAGAAGCAAATCTTTCTCATTTTCATTGTAACTTCCAACGTGTCCCCAAGCTGGACCTGACTTAATTGCTTCTCTGCCCTTGTTGAAATCTAACAACCACTTTTCAAATTCTTTATCCATGATGTTCTGTATGTTCAGGCTTTTGTTCTTTCTCCTTTTTTCCTCTGATTAAATTTATTATTAATAATATTATTTCGCCTTTAAAGAACAAGAAGCTCAAAATCTCAATTCCAAAAGCAATGTTGAGACCAATAGATATCGTGTATCTGTTTGTTATCTTGTTGTAAATTTTGTTATAGTTATTGACTATCTGCTCAAACTTCTGGTCCAAAGAAGTTATTTGTATCTGTGTTAGATTATAGTATCCTTTTATTTCTACAAAGTCTTGTTTCGTGATGTTTTCATTTACTAAGCGATTATAATTATTGTTACATTGAATAAGCATTGACGTAGTTTGATTCAAACTTGCATTTAGAGTGCTTATTGTTATGTCTTTTTGTGATATTGTATCCATATAGGGTCTACACTGAGTTTCAGAAAGCGTAGCAGCCATAATTGAGAAAGCTCCAACCATTACAATGCAGATAACACCAAAACCTAGAACACCAAAAACAATCTTTACTGGGTCATCTTCCATTAATTTAGGGGGTGAAACCAATATTTAAAATATGTGGCTTAAAGAGACCGAAAGGTTAATATTGCATTATTTCTTGGTGGTTTGAATGAACATGAAAGGCCAAACTTTACAAGACCTACATAAACTACTCGCGTCTTCTATTAGAATACCCCATTCATTCCTTAGAAGAGCAAGAGGTTTCATCAGTGAGTTGAAATTCAAAGAAAAATGTGTGAGTGATAAAATCAGATACTTGGATGGTGGCTGGATGTTCTTTAAGGGAGGAAGACTAGCTGAACAAAAACAAGCAGTTTATACAACCACTACGTTTGATAATCCTGATAAATATGCTGAATTTTACGAAAAGCTATCTGTTTGTCCACTTATCAAAAAAATGTTTTTCTTTAAGATTAACCCTCGAAAACAATGGAAATCTATAAAGATAAAGGCGAATAATCATGACGAACTTTCTTTACCCGAACCTAGCTTTGAGGTATATGAATTTGTGCAAAATAAGTTTGTTAAATCTAATATAACAAGCTTTTTGGAATTCTTTCCTACAATAAAACCTGCGTTGTTTTATAGAATTGATACCAAAGATGCAAGTCTACTTGATTATCTTAATGAATTTTCTGACACTGCTTTGGATGAACTATATTGCACAAGGTTTATTGTAGACTATTTGATGAAAGGCAGAGATTTGAGTTATGGCATGGACTTTGACGGAATTATAGTTGAAAAAGGAAAGTATTATGTCGTTGAAACAAAGGAGAAAGACCCAGGGCCAACTTTGAAGGATAAATTACCTAAATCTGAATGGTTCTTTGGTTGGGATACTCTAAGAATGCTATGGTATCTTTATTTAATCAAAACAACTGACATTAATTGTTATAGTGCAATTCTTGAAATAAATAATCAGAAAGAAAGAAAACCCGTGGCTTGGAAAAGATGTGAACTAATGGAGCTTTGTCGCTCAATTAATTATAGTTCTGCTATTACTGGTGGTGTTGGAATGGGTCCATCAGCTGGGTCAACAACCATTGCACCATATTTAGTCTTTAAAGAATTTTAAAGATTCTTTTTAATTTCTTCTGCAACGGCTTTAGCAAGAAGACATGGAACTGCGTTTCCTATCTGCATATAAATCTCTTTTTTTGAGCCAACCCATTTATAATCGATTGGAAATGTTTGAATTGCCGCTGCTTCTTCTGGAGTAAGCATTCTAACTTCGTCTTCTGCATATTTCACAAGAGCATCAGCACCATCCTTCCAATATCTTGCAGATATGGTATACGAAGGCTCATTTAGTTTCAGGTATTGTGCACCAAATCCTTTTCCGTTTTCTGCGTTAATTTTCTTTCTACGATTGAATCCATCAATCATTTTTGGAGTATGAAAGAATTTTTTATCAACTTTATCTTTTGGAATCAAAACAGATGACACTGGGACATAACTATTAGTGTGGGTCGGTTCTGGAAACTTTATTTGCTTATTTGTTTTTGTTCCTATAAATACTACTCTTTTTCTTTTTTGAGGAACACCATACTCTGCAGCATGAAGCTTTCTATACTCCACTTCATATCCAATTTTCTTGAACTCTGCTAAAATTATTTTGTGAACAAGTTCACCATTTGCAGTTTTCATTGTTAATATGCCTGGAACATTTTCCATAACAAAGAATTTAGGCTTTAGACCATTTACAATTCTGACAAATTCCATGAATAAAGAATTTCTTGGGTCTTTCGTATCTCTTCTACCAGCCATACTAAATCCTTGACAAGGTGGTCCTCCCGCGACTATATCTACTTCTTTATTACCAATTGCTTCTTTTATTTCGTCTACACTAACTTTTGTAATATCTTTGCAAATAGATTTATGGTCGTTTTTTTCAAATGTTTGACAAAATACAGGTATATGGTCTACTCCAAGAAGAACATCAAACCCAGCCATTTTGAAACCAGTGCTAAGCCCTCCAGCACCACAAAATAAGTCGACTACCGTTGGTTTTCTTTCTTGTTTCACCTTATTCACCAGTTTTTATTATAATTTGTATTCATTTATGTTATATAAACTTAGATATTGTATAATCTATAGTTATTCCGTCAATTGACAGCAATAAAATGCACATGTTAAACATCATTGGTAGTCGTAAAATAGCTCATTTGCGACAGCAATAAAGGCTTATTTTGAGGCATTTTTAGGTAACTTTTGACAAGAACAAGGTTTAAAACATATTATTTGTTAAGAAAAACAAGGCCTCATAGTCTAGTGGCAAAACGACTCGTTTACACCGAGTAGTCGGGAGTTCGATTCTCTCTGGGGCCATCTCATGAGTTATATTATGTACGTGGACGAGTGTTATGAGAAAAGTTCTAATTGTTCAATTATGGCAGGTTTCATAATTCCTTTGACAAAGTGGAGTGTTCTTAACAAAGAGATAAAAGACTTGAAGGAAAAATATTTCAAGAATGAATATATGAATCTTAAAGATATTAGAAGAAATAAGTATGATGAGAATCAGTATTGGAACTCTCTAACTTCAGAACAGAAAGAAGAATTCAATAAAGAATTTTATGAAATCATATCAAGAAAGGATTATACAATACTAGCAGGAATTATCAATAAAGAGGGTATGGAAGACAAGTCCAAAGAGTTACAATTTTACCTTTCTTACAGCTTTATTTTGCAAAGGTTTGAGTATTTTTTAGATGAAAATGACTCTCAAGGTATTATTATAATGGATAGTGCAGAGGCTAGTAAAGAAATTAATGAATTATATGATAAACATAAGAGGTTTCTGAGAGAAGGTGTGCCAACTAAAAGAAAAGACTTAACGTTGAAAGTAGGCGGTAATGAATTTAGTTTCAAAGATTACGAAAGGAGAAAAATAACCAGAGTGTGTGAAAATCTACTATTTCTGAATGATGACGATACTAATATGCTACAAATAGTGGATATGATTTCTTCTGCCATGTTTGCTAAATTTAATCGTAAAATTGATGTTTGGTTTAACAAGATAAAGTCAAATATAAGAGCAAGAAAGAGTGATGGTTTGATGTTAGGTTATGGTTTAAAGTTCTTCCCAGAGCTTCCTAAAGACATTAGTATCTAGTTTATGCTCTATGATGTAGGATTCAAGCCAAAACACATGGTTTAAATAAGACTATCGCTAAAAGTAACTTAAAGGATAGAATCGTTTACACCGAGTAGTCGGGAGTTCGATTCTCTCTGGGGCCATTCTTTTTATATTCCAAAAAGCTAATTAACTGATGGTTTCAAAGTCAGTTATAGATGAATACATTGGTAGATATCCTTCAGAAGTTCAACGCATCTTGAAGAAAATTAAAAAGTTGATTAAATCTTTAATTCCAGAAGCTGAAGAAAAAATTAGTTATGGAATTCCAACATTTGATTTAGAAGGTAAACACATAGTGCATTTTGCAGCATTCAAGAATCATATAAGTTTATTTCCAACTTCAGCACCTATAGAACTGTTAAAAGATGAGCTTAAAGGTTATAAAATATCGAAAGGAACAATACAATTTCCGCTGGACAAGCCAATTCCCTATGATCTCATAGAAAGAATTGTTAAATTTAGAATAGAAAATACGATTTAAAGCAAGACTATGTTTTTATACTATCAAATATTATTTAGTCTATGAAAAAAGGTAAAGGTGAAAGTTTTGCTAGTAAATATATAGAATATCTAAAAGACAATCCTCAAGGATATTGGTTTAAAAGAAAAATATATGGCTGGGGATGGACTCCAGTAACTTGGCAAGGATGGATTGTGATTATATTGTTTATATCTGTTTTAATTATAAATGGATTATACTTTGAAAATAAGGTAATATCTAATGGAAACCCTTCAGAATTTGATTTAGGTTTATTTTTTGGTTCAATAATCCTTTCAGTCTTCCTTGTTATAGCAATATGTTATGCAAAATGTGAAAAACCAAAATGGAGTTGGGGACTATGAAGAAAACAATTTCCTTTGATCTTGATGATACTTTGTTTGATGTTGTGGAACTTTTCATCAAGTACAGCAACAAAAATTGGAAAACAAATTTAGATTTCAAGAATCTGCAAGATTCAGACAGAATATTCCAAGGACTTACAGATGAGCAGGAAAATGCTCTTTGGGTGAAATTTCTTGAGAATAAAGAAACGATGGAGATAAAACCAAAGCCTGCAGTGAAAGCAGCAGTTGATGCACTTTCAAAGAAATATCGTCTTATAACAATATCTGCCCGCGACCCTATTTTGCAACCTTCGGGCAGAGCATGGATAAAAAAACATTTTCCAGGTAAATTTGATAAGATAATATTCAAGAAGAGTAAATCTGGGAATAAAAAGAAATCAAAGATTTGTAAGAAAGAAAAAGCCATTCTTCACATAGATGATAATGTAAAGCATATTCATGACTGTTTGAAACACGAAATTCCCTCTATCCTAATAAATAGGCCCTGGAACAAGAAAGTTAAAGTAAATACAAAAAGAATAAATGAAGTTTCACTTAAGGAAATAGAATCTTTTATTTCCGAATTGAATTTATCTTAACTCAAGACCCTTAGAGTGTGCTTGCATTTTTATTGAATAGGGGCATTTCTTACCTGAAAATGCACAAACAATACAACATTGTGTTATTGGGGTTCTTATCAATTGTTTACACTCTTTACATGTAAAAGAAGATATTGTGCTTTCAGGGTTTACTAAAGATCTTTGTTTTGTTAAGCAATTAGGGCAAGTGATAGTAACTACCTTAGGAACCTTTATTGTTGTTTTTTTTCTACCCATTTTTAAGAAATGCAGTCACCGGGAATCGGACCCGGACTTACTGATTGGCAACCAGTCGTTCTACCACTAAACTATGACTGCATAATTAAAAGTAAAGTTTAGGGTTTTTATAGTTAATTAGTCAAGATTTAGTCTTCTTCGTCCCACTGCTCTTCTTCCTCTTCGTCGTCTTCTTCTATTGCATCCATCTTATCCATATCTTCTTCTTCGTTTGCCATAGCTTAATTTATGTGTTTGAATTATTTAAAAGTTTCTTTATTTTCTAGATAACTGTCTTTTAAATCTTCTTTTCATTTCATGAACTGCATCTTTAGTTCTAACAGTATTTCCCTCGTGAAATATTTCATTAATGTAGTTTGCAGTTTCGCTAATAGAATTATTTACCATATATCCGAGAGCTACAAGTCTTTCCCTATCACTCCAAGGTAATTCTCCTCTAGATATTGCTCCCTTAATGGCATTACCTACCAAATCATCATGTTTTAGTCCATATATTCCAGTCTTCTTTATTTTACAATCTATTCCTCTATTTCTTCCATAATCTTCTTTGTGTTTTTTTGTAAGCTTTCTATATTCTTCAGGATCTAAAGAACCTTCGTAGACTTCTCCTCTTAAAGAAGAATCGTTGCCACGCAAGTGATATCTAACTGCATGTTCAAGTACATTTAAGCTTGTAACTTTTCCAGAACCGTTGTAGCTTAACTCACTCGATAAAAGAGTTCTAGCTATATCTCTAGCGCTTTCATTTTGAAATCTGTCTGCGATCTCTGGATTAGTTTGTTGAAGACTTCTTCCAAGAGAGATAGAAAATTTTATTGCAAGTCCAAAGTCGCTTACTTTTCTTGTTTTCATATCTTTCATCAAAAAATATGCTTTTTAAGTCTTTACAATGCTATTTTTTACAATAATAGTTAAAAAGCCAAAGAGAATAAAACCAATATGACTGAGGTGAGAAATGAAGTTTATTTGTTTAAGAGAAAGCTTCCTCAATTAAATGTAAGAAGAAAAAATGGCTACCAGTTTCTATTATATCAGCACAATGGAACTCCGCAATCAAGAAGAACTGTTTCAAGCAATAGCCTAGACGGACTTGCTGCTTTTCTAGCCCTTGAGATTTTTGATGCGCAATATGAAAAAACTCAAATTACAGGATTTCAATTTCATTACTCTGTTCCAAAAAAACAAGATGACTCCGCACACGAACTTAACTCTGGAGAAATATTTTATCTTAGCTCTCTATTAGGTGCTGCAACAAACTCAAGAAGAATGCGTACAAGAAGAGACAAGGGAAAATACAGACGCTAATTTATTTCATTAGTTCTTTTTGATTGATAAAAATTATTATTGCTATGGGCAATAGAAACCAAAAACTAATTCTATATGATAAGTAAAGAAAAATTAGTGCAAGTATAGAAAGTAAAGTTACTTTTGTG
>DASZSY010000002.1:0-19845 GCA_035548435.1 Candidatus Nanoarchaeia archaeon
CATATGTATAAGATCATAAACGCGTTATCAAAATAACTTTGCTCAATCCTGCGTGCACTTGATTTTTTCAAGTACGTGTATTTCTCTTTTTTCTTTTTTTACTATATTATCTATCTATTTGTAGTGAAAATTTATCTATCAAATTTATATATGATAAAATAATTGAGAGATATGAATTATTTGTTATCAGTTCCAATGGATGCAGAAAAATCTGCTAGTTTCCAACAAAAAGTTGTAAATGCAGAGGCTATTCCAAGAGTAGGTGAATGTTATAGGTTGAAAACAGGAGAAACTACAAGCTATTATGATGTCAAAACAGTGGTTAATATGGGCACAACCGATTTACGTTCAAGCTCTTTAGAAATTAGAGCAGAATTGCCATTAGTAATATTACATAATAAAAGAGATGCGCTTCATTCTTCATAGGCCTAAAATTTTTATTCCAAAATTTATTTTTGTTCAATCCTGCATTTCTATAAATTCTTAAACTCCTTTTTCTTATTTCTAATATGTCAAAAGTGGTGTTCATCACTGGCTCTTCAAGTGGAATAGGAATGGAAACTGCCAAAGCATTTTCTAAAAAGGGTTGGAACGTTATTGTAACATATTTATCGTCGGCAAAACAAGGAAAATCTGTAAAACAAGAGTGTGAAAAGTTGGGAGCACAGTCAGTTATGCTTGTGCAACTTGATGTTACAAAGGACTCTTCAATAAAATCTGCATTCAATAAAATAAAAAAGAAGTATGGAAAAATAGATGTTTTAGTTAACAATGCAGGAATAGTTATTTGGAAGCCTTTCAATAAATATACTTTCAAAGATATAGAAAAAGAATTGCGAGTAAATCTTGAAGGAACTGTTAAAGTTACATCTGTTTTCTTACCTATAGTAAAAAGTACAATTGCCAATCTTGCAAGTAGACTTGGTTTAACAGTTTCTCACAATTGTTCAGTTTATGCAGCTTCCAAGTGGGGAGTTAGAGGCTTCACAAAGAGCGTTGCATTAGAAAATAAAGATTTATTTTTATTCTCAGTTAACCCTTCCATGACTGCAACAAGAATGACTGACTTTGAAGGAGTTCCTGCTTCTAGTGTTGCAGATTTAATTTTAGAAGCTGTGGAAGGAAAAAGAAAGTTAGAATCAGGTGGAGATTTAAACGTCTGGGAAATTCTTCATCAAACTCCTCCTAAATAAGTTCAATATCTATTTTCAATTCAATATATCTTTAAATATAATTTATGCAATTAAATTTAGAAGATGGATTCAAGTAAGGTACTTTTAAAATTAACAAAAATTGTTGTTCAATATAAAGAACATTTGCAAACAAGAATCTCTTCTGTTTCACCTGATGAACCTTTAGGTGTAGGATGGAAAATAATAACTGCAATTTATTCTGGAAAAGAAGGTGAAACTAACTATGGGCTTGCTTTAACCCCTGAACAGTTCAGTTCAAGAGGAATGCCTTCAGAGTTAGAACATTCTTTTCAATAACTTTAAACATCAAAAATTTCTATTAAATTTTTGTGGCTTAAAAGTTGCATATAGCAACTTTTAAAAGCTCAATTCTGTGCATTTTATAGTGAGTTGGGTAACCAACTGTCGGTATCCTGTCCTTAAATGGATAAGCTTGTAAAAGAAGCTGGATGCTGAGGAAGGTCCGGACATCCGTCCTTGATTTTAGGACGAAAAAGTGACCTGTTGAAAGACAGGATGCAGCAATGTATAGCTCCGCAACAGAAACGACCCTATTAAGTTAGGCTGAAACGGGCGCCTTCACTGATGCAAGAGCCATTAGCCGCTCGCTTATGTCAAGCATGCAAATGTTTGATATTCAGAAAATCGCAAGGTTTTCTGCAGTCGGATGTTGGTATGGATTGTCTGTCCTGCAAAGGAAACAGAATCCAACAGAATCTGGCCTATTCCCAACTCACATTATATTTTTAACTTCTAAAACTCTATATTTATTCGTGGTTGTTAAAACAATTCCAAGATACTTTTTTTACAAATCTCTTAGAGAATCAAGAAAGCTAAGAAATGCAATTCTTTCTCTTGAATCAGATACTGAAATGCTGCAGCAAGACAAAACAAGTTTAGAAGGAATGTCTGAATTTGAGAAATCAATATTTAGAGACGATGATTGCTCTCCAGTTACCAATGAAGATTGTCTTTGGGAAATGATTGAAGAACATTCAGTTTACCAAGATTATCTTTTGAAAAATTTAGGCAAACTAAGGAAGTTTATTCCTCCAATGATGATTGCAAGGTATTTTTACAAAGTGAAAAGGTTTGATCAAGCAGTTAACTCAATAGATCCCACATATCCTGTGTTACATTATAGTGTATTCGATAACTCTTAAAATTTCTTCGCAATAACATTTAAACATAAAAATCACAGATTTTTTGGCTTAAAAGTTACATATAGTAACTTTTAAAAGTCATTTCTATGTTGCTTTACTGGAGATGTAGCTCAGTGGGAGAGCACACGACTGAAGCTCGTGGTGTCGGGGGTTCGATTCCCTCCATCTCCATTTCTATTCAAATCCAAATGAGTTTGTGAATGCCTGTATTCTTCCATACTCTGCCAAGAAAGAAAATCCTTTGTCAGTTAACATGTATGTTCTTCCCTGTTTTAACTTCTGTTCTCTTATTAGTTCCTTTTCTTTTAATTCATCTAAATAATCTTCCATCATTTGATATGAAAGGTTTGATTTGTATAATATGTGTGTAGGTTTTATTTTTCCGTTTTTAGCTTTTATAACTTCCAGTATGTCCTTAATCACTTCAAGTCTTGTTCTTTTTTTTGTCATTTTATTTTTTATTTACTATCAAAGAGAATATACTTGCTAAAATAAGCCCGTAGGATGCAAGTTCAAGAACGTGAGCTATAACATAGTTCATGTAATATCCTGTCGCGAATGTAAATCCAATTCCGCTTAAAAGCAGGCCCAAGAATCCAAGGAAAATGAGCATTGTTCTCTTGTTTTTATTTTTAAGATATTCTTTTCCATAGTATAGTGAGATTGCACAGAAAAGTAGCGATACTATTACATTGAAAGCAAACAAGTTGTCTGGGCTAAACCATATTCCAAGTGAAGACAGTGCAAGCAATACCAAGAATAAATCAGTGCTATCGCTCTTGAAAGTCATGTACAACAAAAGCAATGCTCCTATTAGATAAAGTCCGATGTATAGTTGAAGTCCAAATGCCGCAACTCTATTTAATTCTCCAATGCTCAAAGCTAGAACTCCTGATTGTATTTGTTTAAGTAAAAATATGTTTATCAGTGCCTTGGAAAGATATGAAACTGCTATGAAACTAAATCCTAGAGTCATAAGGATTATACTTTTTTGATTATATATTCTTGAAACTCTGTATGCATATATTGCAACAAACAATGCTGCTAAAGAGAAGAGAATCTCAAGAAATATACTTGCTCCAAAGAACCATTGGGGAACTAGATATGCATAGCTCATATATAGAACACGGGTTTTATCTTTTAAAGCTTATGAATAATCAGTCTATATTCATTTTAACTATTTGTTTTTAACAACTGCTTAATAATCAATTTCTTTCAATATCTTAAGCATTGGGAGGTGCCAAAAAAGTAAAACAGATACAACCCAGCAAAAAATCTAGGGGGCTCATGCCCCCTACTCATTCTCACCTTATTTTATCCCAGCGACGAATCTCATCATAAGCTTTATAAAAGCCATAACGTTTAATAGAGAATGAAAAAAGAAGGTGCTTCTGAAAGTCTTGGAGTTTTCTCTACAGTCCTAGGAGTTATGTCAATAGCTCTTCCATTAGCTAACTTTCCTCTAGGTATATTCTTTGGAAGCATTGTAGGATTTATTCTTTCAATTTTAGCTCTAATTTTCGCTTACAAATCCTCAAGCTGGAGAAAGCCAGCATTCACTTTGGCAATAATTGGAATTATTCTTAACGTTGCATTATTCTTCTGGGTATTTGCATTTCTTTCTGCACTAGGTGAACAGTTAGCTCAATCTGGAGCACTAGATCAACTTTCAGGAGTTTCAGGTACTTCAGCCGCAAGCATAGGAGTTGCAGGATGATTCAAAACAAGAAAGCAGCAATAGAGATGTCAATCGGAACAATAGTTGTTTTAGTTTTAGCAATGTCTATGCTTATTCTTGGACTCGTTTTAGTTAAGAACATATTTAGCACAGCAAATGATAGCGTTGAAAAAGTACGTTCAGCAACAGGAAAAGAACTTGACAAATTATTCTCAGATGAAAGCAAGAAACTAGCAATAAACCTTCCAAACAACCAAATTGAAATAAAAAAGAACACTGATGCATTTGTAGGTTTTGCAATAAAGAATACTATTCAAGGAGAATCTGGCGCCTCAGCTTTCAGCTATGATGTTGTGGCTTCAAGCGTTGAGACAGGATGTCAACTTACAACCGGAGCAGCTTCAAATTACTTAGTTAATGGAAAGTCAAAATCAGGAATAAACCTAATGCCTGGAAGCGACCCTGCAGTTCAGGTTGTTCAAGTAAGTATACCTGACAATGCCCCTCTATGTACAATATTCTATGACATAAATGTAAAGAATGCTGGAGCTCCATATAGCACAGACTTTTTCATTGTTAAGATTGTTGGAAACTAATTTTATTAAATAACCTTAAAAAGCCATTATAGCTGTTTTTCATATGGAAGATTATAAGAAATATAAGTGGTTTTTCACTTCATCTAATGCTCTAGTTGTAGGCGGAAAGAGCGCAGCACAGAATGATTTGCTTATTTCTACTTTAAAGAAACAAGACAAAGATTATGTTATGATGCACACTTCTGCTCCTGGAAGTCCATTTACTTGTATTTTCAAGGATCCAAAGAAAGTAACTCAAGAAGATAAGGTAGAATGTGCACAGTTCACTGCATGTTTTAGTCAGGCTTGGAAATCAAAAGCAAGAAATGTTGGAGTACACTCTTTTATGCTTTCCCAATTACATAAAAATAAGTCAATGAAGTCTGGAACCTGGGGACTAAAGGGAAAGGTTGAAGAGTATATTATTTCAGAATTAAAGCTCTGCGTCTTAAAACAAAAAGGAATTCTAAGAGCTGTACCTATAGTTTCAAACAGAAAAACAAAGCTCATTATCAAGCCTGGAAACATTGAAAAGCAAGACTTACTTGCTAAAATGGAAATAGAGTATGGTGAACCTTTAGCAGGAGAAGAAGTTTTAGCTGCTTTGCCTGCTGGTGGAATAACCTTGGAGAGAAAATGATAAACAAAGCAAAACAACTATCAATGCAAATAGGTAAAGCAGGAGTTAGTGATAATTTTATTCAGACTTTAGAAAATGCATTCAAAACACACTATACAATAAGACTCTCTGCACTTCAATCTTCAGGACGTGACAAGGATTCAATAGTAAAGATGGCCGATGATATAGTTTCAAGATTGAAAGGCAACTATGCATATAGAATTCTAGGTTTTACCATAATCATGAAGAAACAATCCAATGCAAGCGTTAGAAAGTCAGCAGACAAGATTTAAATAACTACTTTTTTAACAAATTTTATGACATCAGATCAACCTTATACTGGTTTAAATTCAAAAGATAGGTTAGACCAATATCAAATAAAAGGTCCAGAGGGAACAAAAACTTATCTTGTAGCTTCAGAGTCGCATACAGTTTTTGAGATAGTTCCTCGTGATCCTTCCAAACCTAAAGTAGCTTCAAGTCATCCAAACAGTAGAGATAATGGTTTCGAAGCTGTAAAAGTAACTGATCCAGTTATAGCAAAAGGACTGATTAAAATGATATTTTCAACTCCCACAAGGAAAACAAGATAAGTAATGTTTATAAACCATCAAATTCACTCAAATTTAGGTTAAGCGTCCTAGAGACGATCTATCGCTGAAAAGCGAGACCTGATAAATTCAAATGGCAGACATAAGAACAATAAATCCAGCAAAGTACAATTCAGCTTTAGCAGCTGCTTTGAAGAGCGAAGGCCTTGTAACAAAACCTGAGTGGGTTGATTTCGTTAAAACTGGACTTAACAAACAACGTCCTACAGCAGATTCTGATTTCTGGTACAAGAGAGCTGCTGGAATAATGAGACAAATTTATGTTAGAAAAATAGTTGGAGTAGAGAGATTAAGAACAAGATATGGTGGAAGAAAAGATAGAGGAATGCAACCAGCAACATTCGCACCAGCAGGTGGAAGTATAATAAGAAAGATATTGCAACAACTTGACGCTTCAGGTTTAACAGAGAAAGCAACAGGAAAGCACAAGGGAAGACAGTTGACTGCTAAAGGTAAACAATTTATGGAGAGTTTGGCAAAATGAAAGGAACATATCAAAAGAAAATCAAATTAGGCGTTCACACAAGAAGAACAAAGTGGGCTCCATTCTGGGCTGTTTTGAGAAAACATGGAAAAGGAAAGAGAGTACACCCTTCACAAATGACTGCTCACAGAAGACACTGGAGAAGAACTAAATTAAAGGTAACCCCAAGAAGGTCACCTAAGAGTCATCTAGGATAATTTGAAAATGGCAGAAAATAACTTTGAGAGACAGTACACAATTCCTTTGAGAAGACAGATAATGAAAGTACCAGCCTACAGAAGATCTGGAAGAGCTGTTAAAGCAATAAAGCAATTCATTGCAAAGCACATGAAAGTTGCTGACAGAGATGTTGACAAGGTAAAACTTGATGTTGATTTCAACAATGAAGTATGGCTTAGAGGAAAAACAAACCCTCCAACAAAAGTTACTGTTAAGGCAACAAAAGAAGGAGAAATAGTAAAAGTTACATTCGTTGAGATGCCTGCAAGAGTTAAATTCAACAAGGAAAAGAATGCTCGTTTCCACAGAGGAGCTGAAAAGCAATCTCCAGTAGCTGAAGTAGCTAAACCTGAAGCATCAAATTCTGAAAAGAAAGAAGAGAAAGAAAAGGAAGCGGCTGTTGCAGAAAGCGCACAAAAAGAAGCAAAAGCAGATGCTAAGGCAAAGAAGCACACAACAAAAGTAGACAAGCACGACAAGCAAGAAACAAAGATTCCTAAGAAATAATTTTTAATATCTATTTTTTTCAACAATTAATCTTTTAAACTAATATCTATTGTTTAGATTATGTCTAGACATAAGAGGCGATCTGAAAGAATTGCTTCAAAACTTCATTTCTTAGATAATTATGTTGTTGCAAGCACGAGAGACTTGAGAGCAAGAAGAAAAATGAAACATCTAGGTTTTATTATTGATTTCAGCGCAAGTGCAAAGCCCCCAATTCCAACAAGGCGCGAGCTTACAGAAGAACTTGAAGCTCAAGGATATCGAGGCATAACTCTTACAGAAATAAAAAGACATTCATATGCTGGAGCTAGACTTAATCCTCACCAAAACGTTGCAGTTTATTATGAGAGCAAACAGGAAGTCAGCAGAAAAGTTGAAGAAGATTCAAGAAATGTTGGACTTCTAAACCCTAGGAGATATATCTTTCCAGCTTATGCTTCTGCTGCCGGATGTTAGATTTTAAAAGGCAAAGTAAACCTATACTTCTATGGACATAGAAAAAATAAGAAAAGAAAAGCCAATTCAAGACCTACTTAACTTTTCAATATTAAATATAGACAAGCCTACAGGCCCAACTTCTTTCTCAGTTTCAGATTATATAAGACATGCTTTGGATTTATCAAAAACAAGTCATTTTGGAACTCTTGACCCTATGGTTACAGGAGTTCTACCAGTAGGACTTGGAAGGGCTTGCAGACTTAGTGATTATTTTATGCATCGCGATAAGGTTTATGTTGGAATAATGCGCCTTCATAAAGAAGTTTCTGAAAAAGATTTGAGAACAGAGATAGAAAAATTCATAGGAAAAATAAATCAACTTCCTCCAGTAAGAAGCAGAGTAAAAAGAGAGATAAGAGAAAGAGAAGTAAAAACATTTGATATTCTTGAAATAGATGGAACTGATGTTTTGTTTTCAAGTAAGGTTCAGGCAGGAACATACATAAGAAAACTTTGTGATGATATAGGAAAAAATCTTGGTGGTGCTCATATGTTAGAATTACGTAGAACCGAAGCAGGTTTATTCAAAGAGCCTTGCTACACTCTATATGATTTAGATAAGGCAATCGAAGATTTAAAGTCTGGAAATGAGAAAACAATAAGAGACATGCTTGTTCCTGCAGAAATAATCTCTACACTATATCCAGTTGTTGAATTAAATAAACTTAGTTTAAAGCAAATAAAAACTGGAAAACCTCTGTTCAAGAAAGACATTATTGGGAAGTTTGATTTAGAAGAAGGAGACATATTTGTAGGAGTTTGTGAAGGTATGTTTATTGGATGTTACAACGTAAAAGCAGAAGATGAAATAGTTGCAAGACCTGGATTTATTTACAATTAATTTTTCTTGCCTTCAATAGTTTTCTTTACAGCCTTTTCAACTTTCTTAACTTCCTTTTTTATATTTGGAATGTTTACTTTACTTTGTATGTTTTCAATAAAGTCAATAAATCCGCTATGTTTGTGTAAACTCTTTATTTCCTTAAGATATCTTTGAGAATATCTTTTTCCAGCTTCAATAGCTTTCTTCTTTTTTGTATAATCTAACAGCCCTATATCTCCTAGAGGAATATTAATTATCATATCTGCTTTGTCTCCTTCCAAATCAGACTCAGCTGCTCTAGCATTTATCACTTCTTCTGATTTCAAGAAAACTTGTATTATGCTTGGAAGTTCTTGATTACTATTTTTAGAAGAAGCGCTTTCTCCATATTTTGTTTTATTTTCTTTTACAAAGTTAACATTAACTGCAATTATTATGTCTGCGCCTGCTTTTTTCAATATCTCTGTAGGCAATGGATCAATAACTCCTCCATCAACAAGAATCTCATTTTTGTTTTTTACAGGTATAAACAGTCCTGGGAAAGATATGCTTGCTCTTGTAGCTTTCACTATGTCTCCCTTAGAGAATATTACTTCTCTGTTATGCTTTATGTCATAGGAAGTCACAAATAGTTTTATTTTAAGATCTTCAAAATTAACACTGCCTAATTTGCTTTTAAGATACCTCTCTATTTTGTCTCCTTTAACAAAACCGGCCTTGGACAATGTATAATCAAATAAGTCAGATATGTCTTCCTTTAGAATTTCTTTTTCAAGCTTTTTAGCATTAGGTTCTGCAGAATATAAGGCTCCAACCACTGCACCCATGCTTGTTCCAGAAATAAAATCAATTGGAATGTTATATTTTTCTAGAGCTCTTAAAACTCCTATGTGTGCCAATCCTCTTATTCCTCCCCCGCTTAAAGCAAGACCTACTTTTTTTCTATCATCCATCTTTAGCTATATTATTCTTCTAGCTTTAAAGAGTTAATGCTCAGTGCATATTTTTAAAGTCCCAATAACTCCATTTATTTATGAGAGAATTCCTTTACTATTCAAGAACAGCTCCAACTGCAGGAAGTATGATTGGAGATGACCTTCAGAAAGCAGGGCGTTTAGATATAGCAATTCATACTGTTATTGCAGCTTTCTTTTTAAGCCACGCATTTAGAAATGATGTTAAACTTCACCTAGTATTTGCAGGTCAACCTGACCCTCAAAAACATCTTGAATTGCAGCCAGTTACAGAGGGAGAAACAGGAGTAGACAAAATATATCTTTCAAAGAGTGATGTTTCGTCGGTAATAAAGAAAATGCTTTACAAATACAGAGAAGGAAAGAAGCACGAAGTGTTTCCAGGCTACTGGATTGAAAAAAAAGGATTTCTAGAAGTTGTTAAAGACTTGGAAAAACAAGGAAAGGATCTTTATATCTTGGACGGAGATGGAGAAGATATTAGAACTGTTAAGATAGGAAAGAATCCTGTATTTATTTTAGGAGATCATTTAGGTTTGCCTGGAAAAGAATACAAAAGACTTAAGGAAATGTGTACTCCAGTGTCCATAGGTAAACGAGTTTACTTTGCTTCTCATACTGTAGCTGTTGTAAACAACGAATTAGACAGAAGAGAAGACGCAAAAAGCTAGTAAGTCAACAATAACAATAGTTAAAAAGCCACTCTCATAATATTTCAGCATGGCAAAAGGTGTATCCGCAAAGTTTACTTCATACTCAGATACTATTCCTAGATTACTTAAAGTGATAAAGTTCGATCAGGAAATAAAAAACCACAATCTTATAGTTCTAAAGCCATTTGCAAGAGATAAGCTTTCTCCAACAACTTCTCCTGCTTTCCTTGAACAGGTTTTAAGATTCTGTCTTGAAAATAAGAGCCCAGATGCAAAAGTTATAATTGCAGAAGGTTCAGATGGAATTGACACTCTAGAGTTCTTTTCAGAGCTAGGCTACAAAAAGCTAGCAGAAAGATACAATATTGGAGTTGTAGACTTAAACAATTCAGAGCTTGAAGAAACTCGTTCACCTTACTTCACAAAATTTGAAGAAGTTCATTTCCCTAAGATATTGAAAGAAGGATATGTTATTTCATTACCTCCATTGTCAGAAGACAGAGAACTTGGAGCAATAACTGCCATTTCAAACATGGTTGGTGCATTCTCTTCAAAGAAGTACAAAGGTTTCTTTTCCAAAAATAAAAATAAAATAAGACAATGGCCTATTGCCTATTCAGTAAACGACATTTCTCTTTGTAAGATGCCTGATTTTGCTCTTATTGACGCTTCACAAAAAGGATTTTTAATTGCTGGAAAAGCACTTGATGCAGATAAGGAAGCTTCAAAGCTTGTATCAAAAGATGGCAAGGGACTTGTTTTCCTAAAGATTGTTGAAGAAACACAAAAGAAACTTGCACTTGATGCAGCCACAAAAGAATACAGTTCAGAAGAAACTCCCCAAAGCCAGTAATCACAAACTATTTTAATCATCTTTCTTTGATATTAGTATGAAAAAGTCAGTTAGATTGTATTTAACGGGTTCAGTTCAAAGCTTATTTATGAAACAATTCATTAAGAACAAAGCTGAAGAAAACGACGTCAAAGGATTTCTAAGGGCAATGGATGATGGAAGAATGGAAATATTCATTGAAGGAGATGTTGATAATGTTAGGGCTATGGTAGAGGTCTGCAAACAGGGACCAAAGCATGCAATAATAAGAAGTGTGGAAGAAAAAGAAGAAAGACATCAAGGTTTCAAAGACTTCAAGATTATGACCATTTAATCCTAATAAGTCTTATAAACTATATTTATCACTAATTTACATGGGAAGACAAGATGAGATTGTTCAAGAAAGACTAAGGAAAATAAAAGAACTTAGAGAAAACAAAATAAATCCCTATGCGCATAAGTCTGATTCTAAAGATATAACTTCTCAGCTTCAAGAAAAATACAAATCTCTAAAGCCAGAAGAATCAAAAAAAGATGACGTTTCAGTCAGCGGAAGATTGCTTGGTTTAAGAGATTTAGGAAAGATTGCATTTGGAACATTAGATGACGGAAAAGGAAAAATACAATTATTGTTGCAAGATGGAGAAACACCTAAGGCAGTTTTTGAATTTGTAAAAAAATATGTTGATTCTGGAGATTTCATCCAAGCACATGGAACTATTTTAAGAACAAAGAGAGGAGAGCTTTCAGTTGTTGTAAAAGAAATAAAGCTTCTTACAAAATCAATATATCCATTGCCTGAGAAGTGGCACGGGATACAGGATGAAGAAGAAAGATACAGAAAAAGATATCTTGACATTGCAATGAATACTGAGATGAGAGCAATGTTTGAAAGAAAAAGCAAATTCTGGCAAACAATGCGTTCCTTCTTACTTGAGAATGGATTTATGGAAGTTGAAACTCCAGTTTTAGAAAGCACAACTGGAGGAGCTGAAGCAAGACCATTTACAACTCATCATAATGCTCTTGACATAGATATGTATCTTAGAATTTCTCCTGAACTTTGGCTTAAGAGATTAATGGTTGCAGGATATCCTAAGGTTTTCGAGATTGGAAGAATATTCAGAAATGAAGGAATGGATGCTGAACACCTCCAAGATTACACTCAGATGGAATTCTATTGGGCCTATGCAGATTACAATGATGGAATGAAATTAGTTGAAGATATGTACAAGCATATTGCAAAGGAAACATTCGGAACTTTGAAATTCAAAATAAAGGACTTTGATGTTGACCTAGGAAAGAAATGGGAAATATATGATTTTGTCCAGACAATAAAGAAAATGACGGGCATAGATGTTTTAGACACAACACTAGAAGAAGTTGAAAGCAAATTAAAGAATTTGGAAGTGGATTACGATAGGCACGGTTTCAATTTAAACAGAGGAGTAGACAATCTTTGGAAGTATTGCAGAAGAAAGATTGCAGGACCTGGATTTTTGATTAATGTCCCAGTGTTTATGGAACCTCTGGCAAAAAGAATGGAAGATAAAACTCAATTAGTTGAAAGATATCAAATAATTTTGGCAGGTTCAGAACTGGGAAAAGGATTTACAGAACTTAATGATCCAATAGATCAACTTGGAAGATTTGAAGATCAACAGAAATTAAGAGAGCAGGGAGATGAAGAAGCACAAATGAAAGACGATGACTTTGTTGAAGCTCTAAAGTATGGAATGCCTCCAACAACTGGATTTGGAGTATCTGAAAGATTATTCTCTTTCCTTGAAGGAAAGCCAATAAGAGAAACAACAATATTCCCTTTGATGCGTCCTGAAAAAAAGGAAACAAAAAAGGAAGTTAAGAAATAATTAACTTAAAATAAAATAGATGGTGGATTTAATAGTTAAAAGTAAAATAAAAGCAGCAGTTCCAGACTTAGCTGTTGCAGCTGAAGTTGCTGATGAACTTAACAAGAAAGTTCTTGCAATACTTGATGAAGCTTCAAAGCGGGCAAAACTTAATGGGCGCAGAACGTTGCAGGCTAGAGATCTTTAATTTCTAATATGTCAAATAAATCTAAAGGAAGCAATGCCGAAAGAGAACTTCTAAAAATATGTACTGAGCGTGGATGGAGAGCTGCTAGAGTTGCTGGCAGCGGAGTAAATGATGATAGTCCTGCAGACATGATTATAGGAAAACTGGGAAGAAGAGGATATGTAATAGAAGCAAAATCTTCTAAAAGCCCAAACATATACATAACTAAAAGTCAAATAGAAGATTTTGTTCTTTTCGCAAGCATGACTGGCCTAGCTCCTGCAATTGCAGTTCGATTCAATAGACAAGGTTGGCTTTTTTTAACTCCAGATCAACTGCGTGATTCAGGAAAAAACTGGGTTGTTTCATTGAAATGGGCTCTAGAAAATGCAAAGAGATTCAGTCAATTTTTTGAACCAGAAACTCAAGAAAATTAAAATAATTTTATTGTACTATTGCTTTTGCAGATATGTCGCTTCCACTTACAACAATGCTACAGCTGTTAGGGCTAGGCATGTTTCCGTATGCGTCTTTACACTTTATGTAAAATGCAGACTTAGCTTTCCATTGTGTTAAATGTACTCTCTGCTGTTCTGCGCTTGGATAAGTCATGGCAAGTCCATCTTCAATTTCATAATTACAACTTGTCTTTGAGTAAACGCACTGAGCATCTTCATTTGTTACTATCTGCAATGCATCATCTCCACGCTTGTAAACTCTAGTTACTTCCGGAGCCCTATTATCCATTGCAACATTAAAGTTAACTGATGTTTCAACATTGTTTCCTCCAGCGTCAATACATCTTATGGCATAGGTGTAGTTTCCAGAACTAAGTTGTAATGTTTGCTTGTGTGAAATATCTCCAGTTTCATAAAACTCAAGATAACTTCCAGCATTTCCAGATGGAGAGAAGTAACATACTGCTTTTCCTTGATCTGCTCCGTCATCTGTTTGAGCAAATAATTCTACAGGTACGGTAGATGTACTTGCAGATATTGTTGTTGAGTTTGGTCCTGCTGAAAGCAAAGATAATTCTATTGTCCCTCTCAAACTTACAATATAGCTTTCGCTCATTGTATTTCTTTCATTCTCAGCTGCAGTAGGTTGATCTTGACAACGCACAAAGAACTTTTGAGTTTCTTGATTTGCAATTCCAGTAAAGTTTCCAGCGCAAGTGTATTGCAAGTCAGCATTTACCTGTGCAGCGTTGTTTGCGCAAGTCATTGTATTTTCCATCTCAAGATAGTCTTTGTCTTGTAAGCTCCACTTACATGTAGAAGGTTCATTTGTATAAACTTCCATTGGAACACTATCTGCTCCAAACTGAACAGGGCTTCCACTTTCAATACTTGTTCCTTCAACGATTGGAGGAGTTGTATCTGGTCCCTGCGAAACACAGAAGTTTATTGTGTATTCGTCTTCATTCAAGTTTCCATTTGCGTCTCTGCATCTTACACTTAGTGCAAAAGTTCCATCGTTTTGTAATAGTGGAGAGTTTGCATTTATTGCGTCGCTTCCAGGAAGTCTCATCTTTTGAGTGTGATTATATTCATAGAAGTTGCTTTCTCCAAAGTAATATTGCATTTCATCAAATCCAATGCTTCTGTTGTAATCTATTTTACATTGTGCAGGTTCATTTGTTAATACTCCAAATTCAAGTGGAGTGTATGCAGGTAGGCATCCATCTTCTGTGTCTGGAGAAACAATTGTAACTCCTCTTGCTCCAGGTCTTATTGCGTTTGCAGGAGTGTATTGTAAGTTTGTTGGACTTAATGCCTGTGGCCATTCTTGTATTGTTGGGCTTTGAACATCTCCCTTACTTACCCATGCACATTGAGCTTTATCGCTTCCCTTGTTAAGTAATTCACATGCCTGTCCTAGCGATTTACATCTATACTCAGAACATGGTTTCATTGGATCTTTATTACATTCTTCACACTTGCTTCCTCCAAGTTGAGGTTCCCAAGGTAAACATTGGAATGTAACTTGTTTTTCAGTTTCATTTTTGTACATTATAAGAAATACTGCCAGTGCAATTCCCGCAGCAATAAATCCTGCAGCTTTGTTTGAAACCCACTGTTGCCAAACTCCTTGATTTCCTGCAACTCCTCCACCATTTCCTATTGTTCCCACAATTAATCTATAGCTAAGTAATCCTGCAGCTGCTGAAACACTAAGTGCTTTTGTTTGTTGTCCATTTGCTCCAGCAAGACTTGCAATCATTGCTATAACACTAACAGCAACCAAAGCATGACTTATTCCAGTGTACATATTTCCAACAAAGAAGTTTTGTGATGAAGTTAATTTGAATCCCATTAAACTAAGGTCTCCTCCAGCATATCCTGCTCCAGATATCTGAGTATATGTTGTTCCGTCAGCTGCAAGCTTGTAAACATTTCCTCCCTGGTCAACATAAGTGTTAGCAACTACTTGTCCATTTTGAGTTGCGATTCCATCCATCTTTGCTAGCTTTAATGTGCTTTCTCCAACTTTTGTAGTCACAGAAAAATCGGCTGCTTTTAATGTCTGAGCGGTAAGTCCTCCAGTAGTTCTGACAATACTTACAGGCATATTTGCTACAGATGGAGTAAGCTGTCCAAGTCCTACACGCAAAGCATCTAATGTTTGTTGTGTACCTTCTCTAGTTGCACTAAATGTAAATCCTTTTTCTATAACCTGCCCCTGTACAACCTCATGTGCTTCAGCAATTGTGCTTCCAGGTTTCATTCCCACAGCCCAACCGTTAGATGGAGCAGTAGCTGCACTTACAATTTTAAATTCTCCAGAAAGTAAAAAAGAGAAAGCAAAAGTCATTGAAATTAAAAGAATAATTTGAAAGCCAGAAATTGCCTTTATCGACCTAGAAAATGCTCTTTTTTGCATTAACTAAAGAGAGAAAACACGTTTATAAATATTCTCGGTGAGGAGATATTTCGTCATAGTTTATCTTATAGTTACATTTACAATCGCTTCAATTGTTGTTTCTTCTTTAGAGTATCCGCCAGCAACAAGTATTCTATATTCTCCTTGAAGCCTACTAGTATCTACAGGCACTATATTTCTAGTGAACATTAAAGGTACCGATTGAAAATTGCTTACTTCATATTGCTCTCCTGCGCGTTGAGTCGATAAACAATATACTCCATATTTTTTAACGCCAGGTCTATTTTCAGGATAATGTATTACTACTTGCATAACTTCTCCTCTATCAAAAGTATAATTTTCACCTTCCATGTAAACTCTAACTCCTTGCCCAGTGTCTATCCTTTGAGCATTTCTGAATATTCTTATTCCAGCAGAATCTGGGTCAAATGGAATCATATGCACTAAATATGAGTCTTGTCCTCTGCTTGCCAGAGCCACAGTTCTTGCTTGATTTATTGCTTGTAATGTTGTAATTTGTTGTCCACCATTCACATAAACATTAGTTTCACTTCTTCCAGCCCGCGCTGCAGCAATGGCTGCCTCTTGCTGTGCATTTGCATAAACTACCTCGCTTCCAGCTTCTAGTCTTCTAGCTTGCATTACATTTCCTGCTGCTGCCTGCTGTTGTGCCTGCTGTCTTAAAACTGCTGCACCAATCAATCCCTGTCCTTGAGGTGTTGTAACTAATCTTCTAAGCGCATCTGCAGGTGATCCTGGAGTAATTTCTCCAAAATGTTCAAAATTGCTAGCACATCCAGCAAAACTCATAATACCTAAAGAAGCAATTGCAATCCTAGACTTATTTCCAAGTCTATCAATTAAACTCATATAATTCATATGAGCTTCCACTATTTAAGTTTTATAGTCGGTATGTTATAAATTAAAGTAACAAAATTAAATGTCTTTGCTTGTCACGTTATATCCGGTCTTGTATCCTTTATCTCCAACCCAGTTTGTCTTAGGTCCACAGTCTCCAAGAGAAGAACATAGTGCTGCTCTTTGTTTTTCCCATTCAGGTGTTAAGCAATCACAGTTTTCTTTACACTCAGTTCCTCCAAGAAGTCCTTTCTCAAACTTTACAATACATTGAGCGTTTCCCTGAGCACATATATTCTTAGCTTCCTCGCTGTTCCAGAATGCAAGTCCAGGGCTGTTCTTAGGAATGCATGCTCCAGTTATATCATCATCGTTTGTTGAATTTCCAAAAGAAGGCCCTTCCTTCCATAGACAATCTCTTCTATCAGTATTTTCACAATCTATTTTTTCTGTCTGTGCAGAACAATCTTGCCATCTGTTTACTCTACATGCTGCCTGTGAGAAACTTCCTGAACTTGTATTTATTGTATCTTGTAAACACTCTTCCTGTCTGTAATCTGCACATTGTTCTACAAGTTCTTCTCCATTAACACAAATATGTTTGTAAAATCTGCTTCCAACTGAATTGCTTCCTTCATTGTTTGTAGTTTTATCAGAGTTAACGCACCAGCTTTCTCCATGTTTGTATGAATTTCCATTGCTTGTTGATTTACAGTTTAAGTCTGCACAAATAAAGTTTCCAACAGTTGGCTTAACTCCAGCAGCTTGAGATTGTCTACAGAAAGTTCCAAGTAAATAATTACAGTTTCCACATCCCTTAGACAATGCATTATCTCCGTTAGGATTACATGATTGTGAAACATCTTTTATGTTGCTCCAATATTCTTTGTCTTTTACTTTTGTTGCATCATATATGTTAGCAGGATTTCCACATGAATCAACAAAATAAACTCCATCTTTTCCTAAAACGCATGTTGTTTTTTCAGTTGGTCCACACTTTGTTCCAAGTTCTTCAGCAGAACATAATTTACCAGGATAAAATTGTCCTGTAGTTCCAGTATTGTTAACTCCAGAAGAACATTCTGCTCTTGTAGTTAGTTTACATGTTTTTTCAAACTCAAAATCATAAACACATGCTCCCTTATCATTTCCCTTAGCTTTTAGTACACATTGCACCTCATTTGTTATGCTTGAATCATAATCTGTTTTAAGCCCAAGTTCTGCAGATAATTTTTTACAGCGTACTAAAGAAACAAAAGCTGCCTGATCTCCAAGAGAACAGCATCCAAGTTGGCATTGTGGAGGCTGCTCAGCGCTCCAAACTCCTCCCTGAGCATTACATGCTACCTGTGGAGTGCTGTCTGAACAAATTCCTTCTTTTGAATCATAGCAAAAACCAGGTTTACAAAATGAAACTGAATTACATGATGAAGGTGCTTGCTTTGAGCTTGCAGCACATTGGCTTGCAGGGACGTTTTGACAATAAAATCCATTTGTTGTTTGCTCACAACATACTGTTGGTTCTGCTGCACTCACAGTGTAAATTTGTAAACTTGAAAATATAAGTAAAGCTGCAAAAAATAACATTATTGTTTTTTTCATTCTATTCCATATCCTGAAGGCCATACGACACTTCTTGAGGCGAAGGTGAAATTCTCATTTGTAATATAATCTTCAACATTGTATATTGTAGTCCCATCAGATAGTAAGTTTTTCCTTATTTTAAGATTTGGATAGTATTGTAGGTATAATGTGGTCTCAGCATCTCCATAGGTTGATTCAAATTCAACAATACTTGTTGAAGCCATCAATATTGTGTAAAGCTCACTTGGAATTACAACTTCAAAGTTTCTGTATGTCTGAGTGTTTTCCTTTGTTATTGTAATTGGACTTTCTATTAAGATGTTTATTCCATTGGTGTTGATACTTGTATTTGTTTTAACGCTTCCCGTTGAAACAGATATTCCTCTTTTCTGGTAGTCTGTTTTCATTTGGTCTAAACATTTTTGAGTGTTTGTTTCTATTATTCTAGATATTTCGTTTTCAACTTGTCCAACAATCATTGGAGCTTGGTTTACACATGTTTTGTAGTTTTCAGAAGTGTAACAAAGATATTTTACTTTAACTCCATTGTATAAAATAAATCCTTCAGGGTTTGAGAATCCACCTTGTGAAGTTATTCTTGCTATCTCAGGTTTTATTCCAGGCTCTATACAACTTCTTAAATATCCGGTAGGATTTTCATCTATATCTGCCCCAATCTTTGATTTAGGAAATAAAAATATCAAAAGTAAAACTCCCACAATAACCAGTGCAATTATTACAAATAAAGCAACCTGCCCTCTTTTGTTTTCATTAAACATATTTCTCATAGCTTGATTTTGTTTATAAGGGTTATGCATTTAGCTCCCCTTTTCTAACAACAATTGTACACTGTCCTGCCTTATTTCCAAGTCTATCTTTACATGCAATAAAGTAATCCTTGTTTCTATCCAGGTATGTTGTGTGCACTTTATCTATTCCTGAAAATACATTTCCTGTGTCAAAATCAAAGTCACATTGTTTTGTTGAGTAACTACAGTAGCTAGCCTCATCAGTTACAACGTAAAGACTATTTTGTTTTCCATAAACTCTCGTAATTATAGGAATCTGGTCATCTATAACAACAGAGAATGTGCTTGTTTTAGTTGCACTGTTTCCAGCATCATCAGTACAAACAACCTGTGCAGTCTTATTTCCAGGAGTCATTTGATTCAAACTCCAGCTATGTGTTCTAAATCCAGTGTTCAAGAAGTTCACCATGTTTCCACTTATATTCAATGCACATATTGCGTTTCCATTGACTCCTCCAGAAGTTCCTGCGAGAAGTTCCACAGTTGCAGGATAAACATTTGAAGTTATTGTTTTGTTGCTAGGTTCAAGATAATCTATTTTTAATTGTGTTAAACTCTTTTTCAAACTGATTATCAAACTTTGTCCGTTAACATTTCTTTTCTTTCCATTTGCAATATCTGTTTCATTGAGCCAAGGTTGGTCTGCGCAACGTACGTAGAAGGTTGTAATGTTTGCAGTTAAGGCCTGTTGAGTTGTGCAACCGTATCCGAATAATCCTTGTTCTGTGGCATCGTTGGAACAAAGCATATCACTTTGCATATTATCATAAAGCATATCAGTCGTACTTATTCTACAGCTTGAAGGCTCATTTGTGTAAACTTTTATGTCCGCGTTCTGTGCATTA
>DASZSY010000003.1:0-77448 GCA_035548435.1 Candidatus Nanoarchaeia archaeon
ACACGGACAGACAGAATTTAACAGAAATAACAAATTTACTGGAAATTTCGACGCTAAATTAACTGAAACTGGAAAAGAAGATGCAAAAATAGTTGCCGAGAGACTAAAAGATAAGAAATTCAAGTTTGCCTTTTGCAGTTCTCTCTCTCGCTCAAGAGATACTCTAAACGAAACTCTAAAATCTCACCCTGAATGTCAGGCAGTAATAGTTGATGACAGAATAATAGAAAGAATATATGGAAAAATACAAGGTAAAACCCATTGGGAAATAGTAAAGAAATATGGTCCTGAAAAATATGATGCTTGGCATAGAAGTTTCACAGTTCGCCCTCCAAAGGGAGAGTCTTTTTCCGACGTGGAGCGCAGAGTAGCTGCTTTTATAAAAGACCTAAAGATATTTGTAAAAAAAGAAAAATGCAATGTAGCAATTTCTGCCCATGGAAACTCAATTCGTCTTTTTAGAAAAATAATGGAAAAAGCAAGTGAAAAAGAAGCAGTCAAATGGTTTATACCATATGATGCAGTGTTTACCTACGAGCTTTAAATTTGCAATAACAAAAACCTTTAAACCTTCATCTTCCTCTAAAATTTATGTTTGATATACTAAGAAAGAAATTCTCAGCAATAGTGAAAAAAACTGTAAAAGAAGTAAAAAAAGCAGTTAAAACAGTTCCGGAAAAGAAACAAAAAAAAGAAAAGTCGGTAAAAAAAGAAAAAAAGAGTAAGAAAGAAGCAAAAAAAGTAAAAGATAAAGTTATAGAACAAGTAGAAGAATTGAAAGAAGAAAAACATGAACTGGTAGCAAAGCAGGAAATAATAGAAATTAAAGAAGAAGAAAATATTTTAGAAACTGGAGAAGAAATCCAGGAAGAAAAATCAAGCTTCGGATTTTTCTCAAAAATCAAATCATACCTAACTCAAAGTAAATTAACAAAAAAACAATTTGAAGAAGCATTTGAAGAACTTGAAATTATATTGCTCGAGAATAATGTTGCACTCGAAGCAGTAGATGCAATAAAAATGAGTTTAGAACAACAACTTGTTGACAAAGAAATAAAACCAAAGGAAATAGAAAACACTATTCTTGAAAGTTTGAAAAATGCAATTCTTTCGGTAATAAAAGAGCCGTCAAATCTATTAGAAGCAATAAAAGAGAAAAAAGAACCCTTTGTTATTCTATTCTTTGGAATAAATGGAACCGGAAAAACAACTTCAGTTGCAAAGATAGCATCGTACCTAAAAGATAATAATATTTCATCAGTGATGGCTGCAGCAGACACATTTAGAGCAGCAGCAATAGAGCAATTAAAGACACATTCAGAAAAAATTCAAGTACCTATAATTGCAGGAAATTACGGTGCAGATCCTGCAGCAGTGGCCTTCGATGCAATTCAATATGCAAAAAAACATAATATAAAATGTGTACTAATAGATACTGCTGGAAGAATGTATACGAAAGATAATCTTCTTCGTGAAATGCACAAAATAGTTCGCGTTTCGAAACCTGATTTGAAATTATTTGTTGGAGAATCAATAACTGGAAACGATGCCACGGAACAAACAAGAACTTTCAATGATTCAATAGGAATAGATGGAATAATATTAACAAAAGCAGATATAGACGAAAAAGCAGGCACTATTCTCTCAGTCTCCCAGGTAACTGGAAAACCTATCTATTTTCTAGGAACTGGACAAAACTACAAAGACCTTGAACCCTTCACAAAGCAGACTGTCCTAAAAAATCTTGGATTAAGTTAAAATTTTAATTATATTTTCTTTTTCTTACTTCCTTAATTAAAAGATAACTTGCAGCTAAAGCTGCAATAACGACTAAAATAATCCACCAATATCTGAGCATAGAAGACTCTTCATTTTTTTGTTCAGGATTTGCTGAAGAATTTTGAGTAGTAGTTGAATTCACCTTCGCCTGCTGTGTTGCAGATTTAGGAATAAGCTCATGAGTTTGCTTAATAGTCATGTTAACCAATTTTCCAGATATTGAACCAACTTTTACAATCAAATCAAAGTAATCATCCCCATCCAAATTAAACAATTTTTCCTGTCCATTATATATCGTAGCTCTTTGTGGAGTAGAACTTACTACCACCTCAACAAAATCCTCTTGGACATCATCAACCAGAACCTCATGTGATTCATCCTCAAACTTGAATTTAATCTTGGAGTTTGCCTTAAACAACTTTGTATATCCAGTTTGAATCTTATCATCTGCTGCAGTGTAAACAAGAGGTTCATCGCTCTTGCTTGCTCCTCCACCTCCGCTAGAACTTGAAGAATCATCATCAGAACTTGAAGCAAGCACAGAATAAGTTCTTGTAACCGAGATATTCATATTCTTCAAGCTTGAATTGCTCCAGCTTATCCAGTAATAAGTATAATCTCCAGAAGATGAAATTGTCAAGTTCATAAAGTAAACAGTAGAGGTTACATTGGGAGCAGTATAGTTAACTCCATTGAAATAAAATTTAACAGTTCCATTTGTATTTGCTAAAGTGACGTTAAATCTGGCAGTTCCAGAATCAGTTAATCCTCCAGAATTGTCAAAGTAATTCGTAAACTGAGGATGGGTCGTATCAACAAAGAAAGTTACATTTGTTATATTTACATTTCCTAAACTATCATTCACAGCTATCTTCCAAGTATTGCTTCCCTGTATTGAAATAACATTTGTAAAGTTTGTTCCGCATGCTACAATAGAAGAATTTGTTGCAAAATTATCTCTTGAATATAATGCGTAAACTCCATCTGAACAAGTATAATTCAAAGTTGAAACGTTTGTGTTGTATGTAGTGTTTGATGGATATGAAATTGTAACGTTTGGTGCAATTGAATCTTGAAGAGTGTTATTAATTGTGTAACTAAAAATAGAAGATGCATTCAAATTAGATTGAGATCCGTTTCCAAAACTAATCCATTTATAATTGTAAGTGCCGTTTGATAGATTAATAGTTGCGTTATAGTTGCTCAATGACAAATTAGAAGCAGAATAGTTGATGTTGTTTAACTCTAAGAAAACAGTCCCATTTGTATTTGAAACACTCACGTTAAAAGAGGCTAAACCTTGGTTTATCAGAGAAGCATTGTTGTCCATAAATGAGCTAAATATTGGGTAGTTAATGTCTGCACTCGTATTAACTGTAATAAATAGATAATTAGCCGAGTCATTTATATTTCCTAGAAAATCAATAGCTAAAGGTTTAATCTGATATGTGTTATTAGATAAATTAGTGAATACACTATAAAGAGAAACGGATGGACCACTATATATTGCTTGGATTTCTGAAGCTCCTAAAACTCTATCAAAAATCATGAACTCATCAATAGTTCCGTTAAATACATGACTTCCATCAGTTCTCGATCCTATTGATTTAATAGGGGAAGGTATAAGCCCTTCGGTATTACTTACTGAAGAAAATATAAATCCATTTTTGTATATGCTTATGTTAACATTATTACCAGTAACATTGTAAACTATTGTAATAAAAAGAATTTGATTAGTAGATAAAAATCCAATTGGAGAAGTAGATTTCTGAGATCCTGTGGAGTTAATCCAAAGCAATCTTATGTCTTGAGAATTAAAACCAAAATAATCTGTGTCCGTATCTTCATAAAGCATATTATAAGTTTTGAAGCCTGTAACATTAATCCATGCAGATATTGTCTTTGAGGTTAAGTTTAGTTGTTGGCTTGTTGGAACTACTACATAATCGCTGACTCCGTTAAGTTTCACGCCAACACCTCTTGCAGACGCAGAAGTTGTAATTACAGAAGAAGAGGCGTTAAGAGAATAAGATGAAATATCTGTAGGATTATTACTTGAATTTAATTTATCAAAGGGCAACCAGAGTCTTAAAGATCTATTGAAATCTACGAACAAAGAATAATTAGAATATTCAATTGCCGAAACATTTGACTCTATCAAATCAATTGCTGTAATGGATCCATTAGATCTTGTAGGGTAAACAAAATTAACTAATGGTGGAGAAGAATCATTATAGGAAAATGAAAAGTTAAAAACTGCAGATGTTCCTAAGTTAGAAGCAAAATCATAACATGAAACACTCCAATTATAACTTCTTCTAGTGTTTAGTGAATAGTTCAAAGTTTGATTTAAATTCAGAGAAATATTTGAACTGAAAACTGAAGAAATACTGTCGAGATATAGAGAGCAATTCTTAATATTGCCTGTATCAGTAACATTAAAGATAAAACCAACATTATAGGAACTATTAAAAGCAGAATTATTTGAGGGTGAAATCAGAGTCACCCTGGGGCTGCTAGAATCAATATTCAAAGTATAGTTCAATTCTGAAAAAGAACCACTTGAATGATTATCATAAACAAAACAACTCCATGAATATATTCCGTCAGTTAAGTTTTTAGTAAAAATTGTACTGTTAGAAGTGCCCGTTAAATTAATTGTTTGATTTGCTTGCCATGTACCGCTCCAATTTCCATATAAAGTAATATTAGATAAACTCTCTCCAACTTCTGCTGAACAATTAAACAAAACTGTAAAGTTGGAAGTATTTACATAATTATAGGGAGAATTTAAATAAACCAACGGCCTAGAAAAAAGATATTCATATGCTCCAATGTCCCATCCGCTTCCTTGAGGTCTTGAAGTGTCGTTTACGTCTAAAGCAAAAAGCAAACTTAAATTAATTCCCCTATTTATTGCAGGAGAGTTGTAGAGCAAGTAAGGATTAGGAAAATCATAGATTTGGGGATTTACTTCTAGACTGTGTGCTTCCTGCAAATGAGACAGTTGAAAAGCAGATAATGTAGTGCCGAACTCTAAAGGACTTCCCCCATTATCTCCCCAATCAACAGTTCTATCATTGCCATAAAATAAATTGTAATCTGCAGTTTGACTGTTCCAAAAACTTGTGTTATGATACCAAACACCTACAGAATTATTAATAATGATATTATTATAAATTGAATTATTATCACCCCCGATATTTATACCGACATTTGGGGAATATCCTATAGTGTTGTGATGAATTGAAATGTTTACTCCTCCGGCAGCAATATTTTTAGCATTAACCTCGGAAATGTTTACTCCGTTAATTATTCCAGGAGTATTGTAAATTATATTGTTATAAACTGAAATATTAACCATGTTGGTCCCATTACTATCACTTTCAATAAAGACATTTTGTGTATGATCGTTAATGACATTATTACTTAAGACTACATTTTGAACACTATATCTTCCATCTACAGTAGATTTTATGAATTGAATTCCGTCTGGATGCGTGGCTGCCCAATCAAGATTTATATTTTTAGAAATTGTATTTCTATCTATTGTAAAAAATTGTCCCAAAATATCAATACCATCAACATGATTATTAGTTATAGTATTGTTTCTAATAATAATTCCGTTTGAATAAGTATTGTCTGTTGAATATCCCGATGCAATGTTTATACCTGCCTGCGAGCAATTAGATAAAAAGTTATTTTCAATTATTACTCTTGCAGTATTTCTTACATATATGCAACTAACTGAGTCTCCATATCCCACTGCATCCTTTACAGTAGAATTGGCAAAAACAAAACCAGTACCTCCAGGTCCGCTTGTTGCGGCATAAGCGATAACTCCGGGTACTCCTGTTCCTACCAAAGAAGAGTTGGCTGAGAAATTAGATATTTCAAAGAAATTTATAGTGACATTCGAGACTCTAGAATCTATAGAAATACTACTACCTAAAAGAACCGGGCGGGTAGATGAGTTTGAAGTAAGCAAAGTATTGTTTTTAGAAATTGAAAGATTTTGAGAGTAAGTTCCATTTTCAACAACAACCGTATCTCCATTCAATATGTTGTTTAAAGCATATTGGATATCTCTCCAAGGAGCATTTAGACTACCTGCACTAGAATTAGAGCCCCAAGTAGCTACATAATAGGTGTTTGCTTCAACAGAGTAAGTCAAAAAAATGCATATAAATATCAGAAAAAACAAAGAAGAGTACCTCTTACTAAAAGTTAATCCGAACATAAAAAAGATAACTAATATTCAGTTAAATACTTAACGAATAATTTATCAACCTTTCTAATAGACAACCACAACTTTATTAACGCTATTTAGACTGATTTTTGTATGTTAGAAAAGCTTTCAGAAGCATTGAAAAAAACAACAGACAAGATAGCAAATGCTGTATTTCTTGACAAAAACCTTGTAGACCAGATAGTGAAAGATCTCCAGCGCGCCCTAATAGAAGCAGACGTTAATGTTGCCCTTGTTTTAGAAATAACCAAGAAAATAAAGCAAACTGCACTTGACGAGAGAATTTCAGGACTTGAAAAAAAAGAACATATAATCAAGCTTCTTCATGATGAACTTCTTAAACTTCTTGGGGAGAAGAAAGAACTAAAGCTTTCTCCAAAAAGAAATGTCTTTATGATGCTTGGTTTATATGGACAAGGAAAAACAACAACAATATCAAAACTCGCATTATATTATGCAAAGCGTGGACACAAAGTCTGTGCAGTTGGACTTGACGTACACAGACCTGCGGCTTCAGAACAGTTAAAACAACTTTGTGATAAATTGAACATTGCTTGCTTTATCCAGCCCGGAGAGAAGGACGTAAAAAAGATATGGAAAAAATATGAAACTCAAATTGAGGAATACAATCTTGTTTTAGTTGACACTGCAGGACGTGATGCACTTTCAGATGACTTAATAAAAGAAATAAAAGAAGTTTCAAAATTCTCAAAACCTACTGAAACAATTTTAGTAATGTCTGCAGATGTAGGACAAACAGCAAAGAAACAAGCTTCAACTTTCAAAGAAGCAGTAAACATCACGGGAGTAATAATCACTAAAATGGATTCCACTGCAAAAGCGGGTGGTGCTCTAACAGCCTGCAGCGAAGTAAAAGCACCAGTAGTATTTATTGGAACTGGAGAAACTCCTGCCGATCTTGAACTTTTCAATCCAGAATCATTCCTTTCTCGTCTTCTTGGAATGGGAGACCTTGCTTCATTGATGGAAAAAATACATTCAATAATGGACAAAGATAAAATGTCTGAAGCTCAGAGAAATTTAGAGCAAGGAAAATTAACAATGACTGATTTTATAGGACAGTTAGATTCAATGTCCTCAATGGGTGGAATGGATAAACTTCTTTCCTACATTCCAGGTCTTGGTAACGCAGCAAGCAAGATTCCGAAAGAAGCATTAGCTCAGCAAGAAGCAAAAGTCAAACGTTGGAAAAACATTTACAATTCAATGTCAAAAGCAGAGAGAGAAAATCCAGAACTCCTTGAAAAACAAACAGCAAGAATGCAGCGTATTGCCAAAGGCAGCGGCACAACAACCACTGAAATTCGTGCATTACTAAAACAATACAAACTTCTTCAGGACATGGTTAAATCACAATCTTCTCTAAGCAGCTCAGGCCAAATGGACCAAAAAACAATTATGAAAATGGCCAAGAAATTTGGCAGGAAAATGAAATTCTAAATATGGTAGACTGGATTACAGTAATAATCTCCGTTCTTTCAGCAATTATTGTCACAATTATAGGTGCGATAACTACACCCTATTTTCAACATCGGAGAAATTTAGAATTAATTCGACAAGAAGCTATTTTTAAAATAAGATTAGATAACTATCATTTTATATCTGAAACTTTAGATAATAGAATTAATCTTTATAATAAAATATTAAGAGACATTTGGAATGGTTCTAGCAACATAGAGAAAGAAAACGTAGATTATATTCACAACTCGAATAAAGAATTAGACGAAGATATTTCGAAAAGATTATCTGCTTTCAGCACATTCTCCTGGAAAGAATATGCTGCATTGAGTACAAAAGAAACACTTTTACTTATTATGCTCAAAAGTAAAGACAAGAAAGAAAACGTACAAAAAGAACTATTGAAGTTAGAAAATATAATTCATCGAATTAAATCTAAAATGTTAAAGGAATTGAATATAAATTTTAGAAAATGACATCTAAAATACTCTTCCAAGGCGCTGAAGCAACAATAATAAAGCAGAAAAATACAATTCTCAAACAAAGGATACCAAAATTATACAGGCATCCTGAAATAGACAAGAAGCTCATAACCCAAAGAACAAGAAAAGAAATAAAATTACTTGAAAAACTACAGGGCGTGATAAAAGTTCCAAGAGTTATTTCTTTTTCTGAAAATATAATTGCTCTTGAAGAAATAAAAGGCAAAAGACTATCAGAATGTCTTGATAAATTAGCAAATAAATCAAAAATTGCAAAAGAAATTGGCCTTTCTCTAGCAAAAATGCATAATTTAGGAATAATTCATGGAGATTTAACAACTTCAAATATGATATACACAGGTAAAGAAATATATTTCATTGACTTTGGACTTGGCTATGAATCTGATAGCATTGAAGACAAAGCAGTTGACCTTCACGTCTTAAAAGAAGCATTAAATGCAAAACATCCAGCTATTTCACAATCTTTCTTCAAGTCAATTCTTTACTCTTACAAATCAAAAGATAGCGTTAAAGTTTTAGAAAGATTCGACATAGTAGAAAAACGCGGAAGATACAAAGCACAATATTAAAAACTCAACGAACTTGCATTTGATATGCTAAAAAGAATAACAAAATTCAGAGGATTTTCAGTAACAAAAAGAGAAATTCTAGCAGATGTCTTTTTCCTCATAGTTTCATTTTCAATTTCGCTATTGGCAATATATATTTTTGATATCCATTGGAGCTTGTATCCAGGAGAAACCATATTTCCTCCAAGCAAACATGTAGGAATAGAACCCTCAAAGTATTATTTCTTCACATTTGCTGGAACCATATTATTCTTCATAATATTAAAATTGATGATGCTTGGAATAAAAGAAGAAGAGAAAGAAATGATTAGTAAAGCACTTAAGAAAAGATAGAACTCACGGTTGGATGACAAAACCTTTTAAACCATCTTTATCCTTGTGTTATCATAGCCCTGTCGTATAGTGGTCAAGTATACGGGCCTTTGGCGCCCGTGACCCCGGTTCGAATCCGGGCAGGGCTATTAATATAAAAGCAAATAAATTCTGTATAGAATATGATAAAAAAGCACTTCAAAAAACAAGAAATATCTATAAAAAAGCAATTTGAAAGTAGAAGAAAACTACTTATCCCATTCATAGAGAAATATAATGCCCCAGTAATTGTCCATTCAATTCATGATAAGAAAATATTCCATAAAATAATTACAGAAGGAAAAATAAAAATTCCTAGCAATCACAACACTCCCAGAAAAACACCATATATTGAGCAATTTTTAGATATTGATAATTGTATATACTATAGTTTAGGATTTGTTTACTTTTCTTCATATGGGTGGAAATACAGCCTAATATTCAACCTAGACCAATTAAAAGAAATAGAGTATTACAACAATTCTCTTAATTTTAAAGCAGCAAGAGCAGTTGTTGACTACTGGCACGATAATGATAAGCAATATTTAGACAAATTAGAAAAAGAAAATGAAACAACAAAGGCCGTTTTCAACAGATACTATAATGAACCATTTAACGGCAAGCTTAGATGCATCCTAGAATTTTGGAAAATAGAAAAAGAACTATTTGATTATATTAACAATTATCCTCACAAAGATAAGATTATGACTTTGATTAAAGATACTAATAAGAAATTCTTTATAGAATATCCAAAATCAAAAGAAGATATTTTAGAAAATTACACAAAAGAAAAAGCTCCAGAGATGATAAGTAGAAAAGATAACGATTTAACAAAAAACCCTTCTTTTATCGGATTTCACATTCATGGCAAGATAAGTAAAGACACCTTAAAGATATTGAAAGATAAATATAACGATAAAATAATATTTGACGGAAAAAGAATAAAAAAGATATCTGAAATAAAATGAAGAAAGCGTATTCAATAAAAATATACAGCTGCCTAGTATCCTTTCCAATTAACTTTGCTAGGCATACCTGGATAGATATAACTTATTTGGTCCAAACAGCAATACATTTACTCAAGATATAATAAATAATGCAAAACTGAAAGCTAAATTGCCTTAGAATGCAATTGGTAAGAATTATATTTTAACTTAATTAGGTATTTTTATAAAAGAGAAATATCTTGATTTATCATGTTTTTGACCCTTCTAGTTATTGTAGTTGGTCTTTGTCTATTCGAAATAATAACTAGCGTTGACAACGCAATAATTAACGCAGATGTTCTATCCACAATGGATAAGAAAAACAGAAGGTTGTTTCTTATATTTGGAGTTATAGTAAGTGTATTTATTGTTCGTGGACTTCTACCTTGGATAATAGTCTGGATAGCCAACCCTCATCTTGGGCCCTGGACTGCTTTAATCTCAAGTTTTAGTGCAGACCCTGCAATAAAAGAATCTGTGGAATCTTCTGCTCCAATGCTTCTAATAGCCGGAGGAGTATATTTGATATTTTTGTTTATGCATTGGTGGTTTGTTGAACCAAAAACCTATGGACTTGTTGGAGAAAGATTTGTTCATAGACAAGCAATTTGGTTCTATTCAGTAGTTTCATTAATATTAGCAATAATAGTCTGGCTTGCAGTAAAAATTCACCCTTGGATGGCATTTAGTGCAGTTATAGGTTCAACCGCTTTCTTTATTACCCATGGTTTCAAAGTAAACGCAGAAGAAAAAGAAAAAGACCTTAAGAAAAAACACCTATCGGATATGAGTAAAATTGCCTTCCTTCTTGTAATTGACTCAACATTTTCAATAGACAGCGTTCTAGGAGCATTTGCATTTACATTATCAGTTCCACTAATCTTCCTAGGTAATGGAATTGGGGCAATAGTAGTTCAACAATTGACTGTTAGAGGAGTTGACAAAATAAAACAATATGTTTATTTGAAAAACGGAGCAATGTATTCTATACTATTCTTAGGTTTAATTATGACTTTTGACTCTTTTGGAGTACATATTCCAGAATGGTTGTCTCCAATAGTTACAATCACAGTTGTAGGTTATTTCTTTTACAAATCGCATAAAGCAAAAATTGAAAATATATTAGATTAAATCTTTATTCCAGAATCTTTAGGATTTTTATCATGCTGATCCATTCTTCCAGCTATTAAACAATCAAAGCAAGGACCTATTGTTCCATCTGCTTTCATTATTCTTCTTTTACCTTGACATTTTGGACAATCTGGTTGTTCTGCCATATAAAACACAGAAAAATGAGACTTATAAAATTTTGTGAGATGTTGTTTTACTTGATATTTTGCCTAGATTCTTCAAAATCTGAATAATTTTGTAATATTTCTTCATCTTTCTTTATATCTCTTAAAGCAACAAGATTTTCATTAAGCAAACCAATGTTTGGATTAGTTGAATGATTACAATACCTTATATCATCATGAGCTAAGTGCCATTTTCCAAGTTTTTTATCAAAGTATCCATAGTGTTTTATAATTTCCTTTTCACTTTCATTTAACTCATTGAACTGCTTTTCAGTCAATAATAAATCAAGTTTAATATTTGGACAATATATTTTCGTTCCTTTCTTTATATTTTCAGAAGCAAACAATCCAATTCCATGAACTTTACTTTTATCTAAATGTATTTGTATAAAAAAAATATTTATGCTACTTTAGCCAATTGCTCTCTGTCTTGAAGTAGTGCAATTAAAGTACCTTCCATTCCCGATATGCTTCTCCAAGCTGCTTCCATCTCTTCAGGTTCTGCTTTCTTACCAGTTTTTCTATAATTGTTAATAAATTTTCTCAATCCAGATCCCTCACCCATATACATAGTATCGAATCCATCTCTGCTTAATTCATCCAAATCTCCTCTGATTACATGATATTCTTTAGATAAAAATTGATAAAGAAAATCAAGAACAGCAAAGTCACGTATATTTTGATAATCCATTTTATTTCTAATTAAAAATTTACTTAAGAAGTTGTGCTGGAGCCTTCACAGATTCAAGAACTCTTATTTCACAGAATGCTAAAGGGTATATCTTCTTTAGTTTTAGTGAAAGTTCTTTCTGAAGCTTGTTTGTCATCATATCTGAGAATATTTCTTGCAAAGTTCTTATTCTTACATATCCTTGTAAAAATTCTCTTGCTGTGTCTCTTAGAGAAGCTCTAACAGTTCTTGAAACTCTGTTTCTTGTTATCATAAATGGTTTTACTATAACTGTTCCATCCTTTGAATCAGTTGAGAATGAATCTTCAACGTAATCTGTTCCTTTTCTCATGCTTCTTCTTATGAAAGAGCCTGCAAGAGCCATTCTTGATGGAACTCCATTTAGCTTATCTCCTTCTTTCTTTAAGTTCAATGTAACTTCGAAACTCTTTCCCCTTAGAGATCTTGTCATATCAAGTTTGATTGTTTTACCATCAAACTCTTCTAAATCAGTTCCATAAACATGTAGCTTTGCAGAAGTTATAGGAGCATTAACCTCAAAAAATCCTTTCTTTATTCCTTTCTTTGCTGTTGCCATTTTACTTTGCTATTTTCTCCCCTATTTCAATTCTTGAGCTTCTTATAGCTTTTTTGATTCCCTTCATCTTGTTACACTTTTTACACTTGTACATAACTGTGATTCTCTTTGTAACTTTGGTTTTTCTCTTCCATGACTTTACAGCAGGTTTAGAATACTTTCCTTTGTTTCCGTATCCAGAACGCATTCCTCTTGCTTTTAATCTTGAAGTTGATCCACGAGATAATGGGTGAGTAGCGGAACGAGATCTTTGCTTTGCTGTTGTAACTAATTGAACTGTATGTTCTTTACATGTTGGACAATATCTTTTTGTTTCCTTTGGTAGTTTCATGTTCCACTGGTCTATTGAAGAAGCTAACCTCACTCCGACCGAATAAGGGTAAACGCTTAGAAATACTCTGCAAAAGTGGTTTTTAAAGGTTTTGTTTAACAGAATTTTGAAATCCGAAAGCTTTTTAATGCCTCTTTGCCGGTTTGTTTTATGGCAGAAACAACAGCTAAACCTGAATGGATGAAAATGTCAGCTAAAGAAGTTGAAAAATTAATTGTAGATTTAGCAAAGCAAGGAAATACTCCTGAAAAAATTGGACTTATTCTAAGAGACAAACACGGAATTCCAAAAGCAAAATTAGTAGGAAAAAAGATTTCTCAAGTTCTAAAAGAAGCTGGAATAACCTATGACACATTAAAGAACGTTCAAGAAAAAAGAATTTCTGCTTTAGACAATCACATTAAGGCCCACAAGCATGATACTTCTGCAAAGCGTTCTCTAGCAAAAAGAATGTGGGTTGTCCACAAACTTAGTGCATAATTTTTATAAAGCAACTTATCTATAATTGTTTTATGCGTCAAGCAATAAAAGATTTGGTGATAAATTTTAATTCAAGTATTGCTGGAAAAAAACTTAGAATAATAAGTCATTTTGATACCGATGGAATAACTTCTGCAGCAATAATGGCCAGAGCGTTGCAAAGAGCAGGAATTGTTTACACTCTAGATATTGTAAAAGGTCTTGAAGAAAGTTATATTCAAAAATTACCAGAAGACGAAATATTATTTTTCACTGACCTTGCTTCAGGAAGTCTTAACTATCTAGCAAATAAACCAAATAAAGTTTTTATTTTAGACCATCACGAAATTGCTCAAAAAATTCCAAGCAATGTAACTATGGTAAACCCCCTTCTTTTCGACCATGAACAAATCTCTGGAGCGGGACTATGTTATTTATTTGCAAAAGAGCTATCTCTAAACAACAAGGATCTTGCAAAATTAGCAGTAATAGGGATGGTGGGAGATATGATGGACAAAGAAATAAACAAAGTATATAGTGAAATAATTCAAGATTCAGAAGTTGAAGTAAGAAAGGGTCTTCTACTTTATCCTTCCACTCGTCCTCTAGACAGGGCCCTTGAATATGCTTCAGGATTCTATATTCCTGGAGTCACTGGTTCATATAAAGGAGTTTTAGAGCTTCTAAGAGACGCAGGACTTGAAAAGAAAGATAATATGTTCAAAAGTTTGTATGAACTAACAGAAGAAGAAATGTCTCGTCTAGTAACGGCAATAATGCTTCGTGTAGAAGATGAAAAATCAATGGAAAAAATGATTGGTAATCTGTATATAATCAATTTTCTTAATAAAAAAGAAGATGCAAGAGAAATTTCTGCGTTGATTAACGCCTGCAGTAGAATAGGTCGCTCTGATGTTGCGCTTGGATTCTGTCTTTCCAACAAACAATACAGAGAGCAAGCTGAAAAAATATACATTGAGTATAAACAACATCTTGTTTCAGCTTTAAGATATGTTGAAGGCACTGAAAAAATAGCTGGAAAAAACTATGCTATAATTAATGCCAAAGATAACATAAAAGATACCATAATTGGAACTGTAACCTCTATAATTTCACATTCTCCTGTTTATACAACGGGTACAATGATTATAGGTCTTGCATATAATGAAGACAAAATAAAAGTTTCAGCCAGAATAGCTGGAAGAGAAGGCAAAAACGTACGCGAAATATTATCTCAAGTTGTTGTTCCGTTAGGTGGAGAAGTCGGAGGACACCCAAATGCTGCCGGCTGCCTAATAAGTAAAGCCCATGAAGAGAAATTTATATCAGAATTACGCAGGGTTTTGGACATTGAGTTGCTAAAGGTTTAAACATCAAAAATCAAGGATTTTTGTGGTCTAAAAGTTCTATAGGAACTTTTAAAACCCCTATCTATCTACTTTTTAACATGAGCGCAAGCAGATTCCTACGCATTGCATGCCCTAAGTGCGGGCGCACCCACGTAGTATTTGGTAAAGCAACAACTATGGTCAAATGCCACAGCTGTAATGCCCTACTTATGAAGCCAACAGGGGGTAAAACCCAAGTTAAAGCTCAGGTTAAAGACGTTCTATGGAAGTAAAAGAAGATGATTTTGTCCTTTGTACAGTAAAACAAATAGATGCGGCAGTTGTTTTTGTTGAATTAGAAAATGGAGAGAAAGGAAGCATTGCCATGTCTGAAGTAGCTGCTGGAAGAATAAGAAACTTAAGAGAATACGTTGTTTTAAACAAAAAAATAGTGTGTAAGGTACTTAGAAAAACTCCAGATCATCTAGAATTAAGCCTTCGCCGTGTAACAGGTAAGGAAAGAGATGAATTACTTGAGAAATATAAGAAAGAAAGAACTGCCGAAGCACTCCTAAAAGCAGCATTTAAAGGCTCAGAAAAAATACTAGACAAAATTAAATCTGAAATGTCTCTTTCAGAATTTGTTGCCAAGGCCAGAGCCGACATAAGCTCAATATCCAAGTACCTAGGAAAAGAAGACTCTGCTTCATTAGAGAAGATACTTGCAGAAAAGAAAGAGAAAGAAAAATCTGCCAAAAAATCATTTATGCTTAAATCAAATTCCTCCGATGGACTTATGGAAATAAAAGAATTACTTGATATAAAAAATGTGGACATAAGTTATTTAGGATCAGGTAAATTTTCAATTGAAGCCACTGCCGCAGACTTCAAACAAGCAAATGCAACAGTAGAAAAGTATGTAGAACAAATACAAAAGAAAGCTAAAGAAAAGAAAATGATTTTTGAATTAAAATGAAACTAAAATTCTTTATAGATTCTAAAGGAAAAAAGCAATATACTCTGAAAAATGAAGTAGGAAAAAAAGCAACCCTTGACGCACATTACAAATTTATTAAAATAAAATCAACTTCTAATGCAAGTTAGTTTCTTTCTTAACTATTTCCATGTCTTTTTCCCAGAGAGGAATTAATTTTCTATTGTATATTATAGCTGCTGGATGAAATAAAGGAATCAATTTTATTTTCATTCCTTCGAATTCAATAAATCTTACTTTTCCATGCAATTCTGTAATTCCTGGTTGCTCATTCATCTTATCAGGTTCAAATCCAGACAAAAAGAATTTTGTTGAATAATTCCCTAAGCTACAAACCACTTCAGGCTTCATTTCCCTTATTTGCTGTATAAGCCAAGGAGTATGCATTTTAATTTCATCAGTTGTGGGATTCCTATTCTCTGGAGGTCTACATTTGAGTATGTTAGCAATGTAAATATCATTTGTAGTAAGTCCAACGTTTGCAAGTAATTTATCTAAGTTTTTTCCTGCAGCACCAACAAAAGGCAAACCCTGCTCATCTTCATTTCTTCCAGGAGCTTCTCCAACAAAAAGTATTTTTGAGTTTATGTTTCCCCTCCCAATAACAATATTTTTACAGTTTTTAAAAATCTCAGTTTGTTTAACTTTCTGTATATAATCTAGTTCTTCCATTAAAACAATAAAAATTAGAAACTAATAAACATTACTTATACTACAAATCCATAAATCTTATATTTCAAAAACAACAAAACAAGCAATACTATAACTGTGAAAACTACTGCTTTAGGGTTTGTCATTGCCCCATTGAATAATCCTATATTGTTGTATTTTTTAGAGAATGGGAGCCATAAAGGCTTCGGCTCATCTTTGTGAGTTATAAAGTCAACCAAGTCATGCGCAATTAAACCTAAAAGAAATGACTTTGCCTTAAAACCTACAAAAAAAGACAATATTCCAAAAAGAATTACTGCCGGAAATCCGTGTGCAAACCATCCTATTTGATGAAACCAAGTTTGAATTGCCTTTGATTCAAATTTCAACATCCCTTTCAAAGTTCTAGGTTTAAACCCTGCAACTTTCAAAAAACTAAATATAAAAAAGAAGTCCAAAAAGATATTTCCAATCAAAAACCAAGTTAAATCAAGTTTGCCGTTATAAAACAACAAACCAACCAATATATGAATCAACCAATTCATAAAAAGTCTAGAAACACAATCTTTAAAACACCTTCTTTCTAAATCAATTTATGGTAGTAGAACAAACACTCGTGCTTTTGAAGCCAGATACAGTTCAAAGAAATTTAATTGGAAAAATAATTACAAGATTTGAAGATGCCGGACTTAAGATTGCAGCAATGAAAATGGTTTGGGCCGATGAAAATATGGCAAAGAAACATTATCATCTAGATGAAACCTGGGCAAAAAACGTTTTCGACAAAACAAAAGCAGGATATGACAAGGAAGGAAAAAAGATGCCCTATAAAGATCACCTTGAACTCGGAAAAACAATTCAATCCTGGAATATGGATTTACTTCGTTCAGGTCCAATTATTGCTTTAGTCTTCGAAGGACCACATGCAGTTGAAGTCACAAGAAAAATGGTTGGCTCAACAGAACCTCGTCAGGCAGCTCCCGGAACAATTCGTGGGGACTTTGCAACACTTGAATCCTATGCTCTAGCAGATGTAAAGAAAAGAGTTCTTAGAAATTTAATTCACGCTTCAGACACTCCAGACAACGCAAAAAGAGAAATTTCCCTTTGGTTCTCTCCTGCAGAAGTACACAACTACAAGAAAGACTTAGACAAACACTTCTAAATTTATTTAAAGTAGAATTCTCTTATTTTAATATGAAAAAATTAAAAGTTATAACTGGTTTACTAAACAGTAAAAAAACTCTTTTAGTAAGTATGAAAGTTAGTGAAGAGATATTAAGGAAACTTGATGAAATAATTGCAGATTTTGATAATTCTGAATACTTCAAATTTTACTTAGAAGAATATAATGATGTTCCAAAGGAAATTTACAATCCTAAAAGCCCTTACCTAAAAAATAGCACAATAAGATTGTTTAAAGATGAAGAAACAGCTTTTCTAATAATAAGAGAAGAAACCTTGCAGATGATAATACTAAAAAATTCGTCTAAATTTAAAGAACTAGAAAAGAAGTTATTTTCAGTATTTGACTTTGTTCCTGTTAAAAAATAGAATAGCTTTATAAAAAGACTTTTTGCTCCTATATTATGAATAAACCCTATGAACAAGTAAATTATCAGTTATTTCTAGAGATAGCTGAAAGACAAACTCATCAAAAACCCCAGGCCAAAGGACTTGCAAGTAAAATACTAGGTTTAGCAAGACAAGAAAGAATCAGAATAGATCCATTAAATTCTCTGCCAATAAATGACTCTGACCTAACAAGAATTTACGCACATTATGCGCGGCCTGAGCAACAAGACATGCTTCCTGAAAGTTTAGGAAAGGGAGCATTTTGCGTTCTTCACAATTATTTAGTTCGTAGAGATTTGATTAGCTCAGAAGAAGTTACCTTAGGATAATTTTAAAACACCCCTTCCTTGACTTTAATAAGCCCCCATAGTTTAGCCTGGATAGAACGAGACCTTGCGGAGGTCTTAACCGAGGTTCAAATCCTCGTGGGGGCGTTTAATTATTTATTTTCTTTTGTAAATAAGGAGAAAAGTATTTTCTGTATTTATTTTGTAATTCAGGCATTTTCCAGTCAGTAGGTCTAACAAACTTTCTACAATTTCCACTTCCACAATTACATTCAAAGTCATTTAAATGGTCGCCTTGGATAATCAAAGACTCACAAAAAGCATAATCAAAAGTAAGTTCCTCACCTTCTTTTATGTCTCTTATTGCAACCAATTTAATAGAACCATCAAAACCACAATTAGGTTCGCAAGAGTGATTAAAGACTCCTTTTTCTTCTAATTCCTTTCTGGATGTTGGTACAATAAAAAAATCTTCATCGAATTGTATGCCGACATGCCCCATAATCTTCCAGTATTTTTGTATATCATTTGCTGAGATAACAACTCCTCCCAAAACACCTACATTTTCTCCTTTTGAAATATTTTGTATTGCAATAACTCCAAGTCCTTCTATTGAAGAATTATATGCCTTTGCTTTTGAGGTTAGCCATCTATGGGTATACTTAGAATGCAAATCTTCCATAAACTTATACCCTGAAAGAACTTAAAAATATTTGCTTACTCAAAAACGCTTTTCACTTGCAGAAAACCATTTTTCCCTGCTTTGTTATTAATGTATTTAGTAAATTCAAAATCATCCTTATCGCATGAAATTATTATTAGAGAGTTATCTCCAACCGGGAAAACAAAAGGATTTCCATCTCCCTTTGTAAAAACTGCTTGTCCTCCCCAGCTTGAATCCCATTTCTTTGCACTGTGATAAACAGCAACTATTCTTTTGTTTTGCTTGGCTTCATCATGTATCAGTGTAAAGTCTCTGTGTCCATATAGCCTATTTGCTCTTTCAATTAACTTAATTTTTTTACCAGAAATCATCTCAACAAATTCTTGAAATTCTCTGCTTGATAAGAAAGTATCTCCATCTAAGGATTTATAAGAAAATAAATCTGCTCTAAATAATTTTTTTCCTTTCTTTTTTGCAAAATGAAGCATTTGACTGTGTGCAGTTTTATCTAAAAAGTCTCCTAAAACTAAAATTCCGCCTTGCATTTTGAAAACAGAGGCCATTTCTTTCATAGTCTTTGGATTTCTATAAAGAGAATTTATCATTTTAGCCATCCTCCAATAGCATATCTATCTTTCTTACCTATAACTTCATCTACAGAATGCCAACTCTTGTTGCTTACAGCAAACATTGCTAAACTATTCCATTTAGGAGAATATTTTTTAACTGGCTTTCCAGGTTTTCCATTATCATCATCAAAAATGACTAATGCTCCCCCTTCTTTTTCTTTGAAATCATCACTTAAATAAAGAATATATGCAATTTTTCTGTCTTCAACTTTATCATCGTGACAAAGAAGATAATTCGTATCTTTATACAAACTTCCAGCAAAATCAAGTACTCCAGGTTTAACATTAAGGCCTGAAACATCTTTCATAAAATCAGCAAATTCTTTTGAAACAACAAAAGAGTGCATTTCTTTCAAGTCCTTATTTTTTGTTTGGGCTAAATCTGAAGTTTGCCAAAGATGGAACAAGTCCGAATCTTTTTCTTTAAATTCTTCTTTTCTTATTGCCTTGGCAAGTCTCTGTGCATCTTTCTCATCTAAAAAATTCTCAATAACTAAATGAGGATAAGGCCTTGCTTCAGTAAATTTCTTATTTAGCTTCTTAGTATCGTGCTTAGATATGTCAAACATTAAAGATATAGTAAAAAAGACGTTTTAAATATTGCTTCCTTAAAAGAAAGACAAACTAATTATTTTCAACCAATTTAGTTTCATACCAAAACTCATATAACGGCCCAATGAGCATTCCTGTTAAAAAATACCAAATCATATCATCTAAAGGCATATTTAAGAAAATAAAATTAGGAACATTAGTAAAATGCCAAAATTCTTCGACCCATCCAGGAGTTATAAGCTCAAGTAAACTATAAACAATAAAAGCTATAAAAAGCATCAAGAACCCGGAAACGATTGAGTCTATTATCAAATCCTTACGTTTTAAATATATAATTAATGTTGGTACCGATAGAGTAATTATTGTTGCAATAAAACTATTCAAATTAAAAAAATAAAAAGTGCCAAAAAATAAAAAAAGCATTAAAAGGGTTATCTTAAGTTCTTTAGCAAAAACTTTTTCCTTATTTACATTTTTTCTCTTTCTAATTCTCTTCTTAAACAAATCTTCATAGATAACTGTAGCAATTCCAGCAATGCAAAATCCAACTATAAAAGCTTCGAAACCTATACGTGTATTAGTTAAAGTCAGTGGACTCCACCAGTCTTGAGTATACAATATATCTGCTCCAACTCCTGCGAAACCAAAAATAAAAGATATAGAAATCATTTGTTTACGAGTATCTTCACGCCACAAATAAAGAATAAGCCAGATAATTAAAAAAATTAGACCCATGTAAGCATAGGTATACTGATAACTCATTTATGTTAATACAAAAGATATAATTTAAACTTACTCTTCTTCGTCTTTTACACCCTTAGTTGTAACATAGAACACAGTTTCATTGTCCGGTAAGTTTGGACTATCTATTAATTTTGCAACTCTGCTTCCCTGTTTTCCACGTCTTAGATATATTCTATATGTACTTGCGTGTCCAACTATATTTCCACCAATAGCTGTTGTTGGATCTCCAAACATCATTGCAGGGTTTGCCATAACTTGATTTGTAAGATATATTGCAATATTGTGTTGCTCAGCAAGTCTCATTAATTGGTGTAAATATCTGTTAAGTTTATGCTGTCTGTCTGCAAGTTGTCCACGTCCAGCGAACTCAGCTCTAAAGTGTGCTGTCAAAGAGTCTATAATTACAAGTTTTATTGGTTGTCCATCTTTTATAAGTTCAGTAACCTTATCAACCAAAAGCATTTGATGGTCTGAATTAAATGCTCTTGCAACAAATATGTTTTTCAAAACTTTTTCAGGAACCGCTCCAACTCCTTCAGCTATCTGTCTTATTCTCTCAGGTCTAAATGTTCCTTCAGTATCTATGTAAACTGCCTTTCCATCCAACCCGCCTTGCTCTTTAGGCAATTGAACATTCACAGCCAATGTTAGTCCTAACTGTGTCTTTCCACTTCCAAAAGCTCCATAACATTCAGTTATTGCCTTTGTTTCTACTCCCTTTCCACCCAGAAGATTATTGAAATTTGAGCTTCCTGTAGTTATATGTCCCACATCTTCTCTTTTTTTAGCGAATTCAATTCCATCTGTGAAACCAAGTTTCATCAAATTTCTAGCAGCCTGTATTGCTTTTCTTGCAACAGCTTCTCCTATTCCAGCCATATCTGAAAGAGCAGCAGGAGACATAACTGCCATTCCCATTAAATCATAAACTCCAGCAGCTTCTAATTTTGCAGCAATTCCTGGACCAATTCCAGGAATGTCTGTCAAAGAAGGTTCTTTTTCCTTAGAATCTTCAATTTTCTCCTCTTTCTCCTCGGAAGATTTTCTGACCATTCAAATAATCGTTGTGTTTGCTATATAAAGATTATAACACTCAACTATACATTTGCTAAAAGAGTTTTAAAAACAAAAAAATCACTGCAAAAATACATATTCCCCAGAAAGTCATTTTTTCTGTAAAACTCCCCGTCGTAATTACTCCTTCAGTTTTATACCCTAGTGGCCAAAAAGGTACTATTCCTTCAACAGTTATGCTGTCAAGCAATAAATGAGAAGTATATCCTATGAAAAAAGCAAAAGCCAAAAAAGGATATACTGCTGAAATAAAGTAGCTTAAAACAAAACATAAAGTTAAACTATGAAAAACACCTCTATGTTTTATTATCCATTGTAAAGGCCTTAGAAAAAATCTGTTTCCAATAAAAGATTTAGTACTATCTATGTCAGGTAGCAAACTTGCAAAGACCGTTGTTGCAAATACTAGAACATTATAATCAAAAGAGAAAAAACAAATTATCCCCAGCAAAACTCCTAGAGCTATATGCGTTCTGAATAACATGAATTTTCTAAAGGAAGAAAGAATATAAAATTAAGCTTGAAGTTCTTTCAGTAAGCTGTCAAGGTTTACAGGTTCAATGCTATCTATTGAAAATTCCAAATTGTTGAAAAGTTGATTCATTTTTAATGTTCCTGAGAAATAAAGTTCTTCTCCAAGTAATTCCTGTTTCTTAACATGAAAAGCTTCAAGAGAAAATAATTCTGCTTCTGAGACTCCAAATGCATATAATTCCTTGTCAGACAACAATGCCCTTGTGGTTTCAGTTCCATCATCAATCACTATATTTAGCAAGGCTCTTCTAACCGGTTGTATTTTTCCATGAACTGCACACTCTCCATCTATTGCCTTTTTTCTGCATTCTGGGCAAACTTCAAAATATCTTGGATCAAAAACCTGTACAATAACTGCTCTTGTTCTTATTCTATCTCCCTGTTTAGCATCCTTTAGCTCCTTCTGCTGTGTTGTCGGCTTTGTTGTAACCACCTGATCAATTGTATTTTTACTTAACTTTACATCAGAAAATGAAGAAAGATGTAGCTCTCCATTTCTAACACTTGCCCTGGATACTTCTAAAACATCTCCCTGCTTTATTTTATTCTGTTCTATTAAAGCAATGTGATTAACATCCCAGAAAACTGTTTTGACAGTTCCAGATTCATCACCTAAAATCATATTTGCCACCTTTCCACTTCTTCCATTTTTCTCGTAACTTCTAACAGGATAAAGTGCAACAATTTTTCCTATAACACTTGCTTTTTTCATTCCTTCAATTAATTCAGCAACTTTCATTTTTTCTTCTTCAAAATTAATTCCAAGTTCTGCTGCAACTATCTGTGCAGCTCCTTCTTTAGAAACAAGTCCTGAAAGCTTGGCTCTTTTAGCTTCAACCTTTCTAGATACTTCATCTTTAGTAATTCCTGCCTGTTGTGAAACACGTTCAATTAACCTCTCATAATTATCCATTAAACCTTCAGAAAACGACAGTTTAAAAGAATTGTTGTGAAACTTTATAAACCATGTATTTCATAATAAATTATGGCTACAGTAATAGTAATAACAAAATTAATGCCTGAATCTCCTTCAGTAGACATGGCTGCAATGAAAAAAGCTGCAACTCTTGCTCTAGAAAAAGAAGGTGGAAAGAACATAAGCATTGAAGAGAAACCAATTGCATTTGGACTTAAAGCATTATACGTAAAAACAGACATGGATGAAAGCAAAGGAACAGATTTAATTGAAGAAGTTCTAGGAAAAATACCTAATGTTTCCTCAGTAACTATAGAAGACTATAGAAGAGCATTCGGATAAGTCTTTAATTTTTGATATACAGATTAAAAAGCAATAATCATTATATAGTTAAAATAAGAGAGGATTATATGCTAGAAGCACTTCCCTCCTGTTCTAGAAAATCCTGGAGACTTAATTACAAAAGCCCTTCTTTTTTTGACTTTGATGCAATAAAATCTGCTTTAGTTTCAGAAAAAAATCTTATTTACACAATCCATCATAAAGATGAAAGAAATCCCGTTTACATTGGAGCCATTGGAAAAGAAATATTTCTGATTGCAGATAATAGACTTCATGTCTATGGGGAAGAAGCTAGTTTAGATTTAGTAGCAGCTCAAATAACCCAAGGAATATCAACTGTCAGAATTGCACAAAACCTACCTGAAATGAAAGTTAGTCAAATTACAGAACCGGACAAAGAATTCCTTGGAAGATTAGAAAAAGATTACCTTACAGTTATTGAATCTATATCTCAAACCCCTTCCTATTCGAATATACAATCTCTTAAGGCAATAATTGAAGGTTCATCATAAAAACTATAAATCCCTTCTTTCTCTATAATCCATGGCATTAACACAAGAGCAAATAACTGAATTAAAAAACCAACTTCTAAGTCAAGTTCAGCATTTACCTGCAGAGCAAAAAGCAGAAGCAGAACAACAAATACAAGAACTTTCTCCAGAAGCACTTGAAATGATGCTCTCACAACAAAGAGAAAAAAATAAAGGTCCTAAAAAAACAATATTTCGTTCGATAGTAGATAATGATGTCTCAAGCATAGTTGTTGAAGAAAACAAAATAGCAAAGGCAGTAATGGATATAACTCCAATATCAAAGGGCCACGTCCTAATAATTCCAATCAAACCTGTACAAGATGCCAAGCAACTACCAGTTGCAACATTTTCACTTGCTAAGAAAATTGCACTGCGAATATCAAAGAAACTAAACTCAAAATCAAATCTAATTCAAACTGAAAATAAATTCGGAGAATCGGTTATACATGTAATTCCGTCATACACTGAAAAAGTTTTAGATCTTTCTTCAGAAAGATCCAAAGCAAAAACTGAAGAGCTTGAATCAGTTTCATCTCTTATAAGAGCACCTGCAAAAAAACAAAGAATAGAAAAAATAAAAGTATCTAAGTCAGTGCAACCAACCAATGCTGTCCAAATAAAAAGAAGAATACCATAAATAGATAGGTAAGCAAGAAGACTGGCACAAATGGAATTCCTTCTTTTATCAAAACTTTTTTATTTGCCTTAATAAGTAAATCTATTTCCTTTTCAGACAACCCATGAACTGTTGCTTTTATTGTTTTATTTCCTATTCTAACGTCTTGTTGTAACCAATCTCCAGCAGTTAATTTTTTTGGAGAGTACAGTTTGTTCATACATTTGTCCACAGAAACAAAGTAAGGATAACATAAAAGAGTGAATGAGATTATTGCAGACAAGCAAGAAATAACTGCATCATTTAACTTAAATGACATAAAAGCTAATACGAAAACTATCGGAGCTGAAAGATAATATAGTTTAATTTTTTTCTCAAATTCTTTAATAAAACTTTTTTTATTTACAAAAGCAATCCTTATGCTAAATAAAAAGCTGTAAATTGCACCTAAAACAAGTAAAGCTAATATAAAGATAAAAATATTTGTTAGAACTTGGTTAATTGTTGTTCCAGGTATAAATAATGAAAGCCCCCTAAGCAACTTTGTGTCCCCTCCAGCAAAAACCTTTCCATAATAAAAAGCTAAAGATAAAACAAATAAAACTGCAAAAGATAAAACTCCCATAAACAATACATTCCAATCTTTAGTTTCAATACCATAAAATAGCCTAGCAAAGAAACCTATACCTATAAGTGAGAGTGTAACCCAGTTTGCAACCTCTTTGCTTCTCAAATCCTGAACTGCTCCAAAAACAAGCCATATTCCTACAATTATTGAAAGAAAAATCCATATAATCATGAATACCTATATTACCTAACGTTTATTAATCTTATTTGCCTAAAATGAAAATGAAAGAGGATAATCAAAACATTAAATTTAGAGCTTCTCTTTTTTGGATAGTCCTTGCAACTTTAGTAGTTTTATCGTTTTTTATATTAAAACCGTTTATAATCCCTATAGTTTCAGCCTTTGTTTTAAGCTATCTCGCAATGCCAATATATGAAAAGATAAAGAAATCTTCAAATCAGCATATTGCCGCAATACTAACCATAGTACTTCTAATTGGAATTGTTATTATTCCAGTAGCTTTGATGCTTAGCTCTTTAACTTCTCAAGCTCAATCAGCCATATCAGCATCAGACATTGAATCTTTAACTCAAAAAGTTAAATCTCTTGAAATATTTAATAAATTACATATAAATCTAGAAAAACTTAAAGAAAATATTCTTGAAGCTATAATAAATTCCATAGGAAAAACCTTGAAAGAAATTCCTTCAATGATTATCTCTGTGGTTATAACCATTTTAGCCACATATTACATGCTTCTTAAGAGAGATTCTATGGTTAAAGTTGTAAAAGAATTTATCCCATTCTCAAATAAAGATAAATTAACCTCTGAAATAGCTTCTGCAACAAGGCACATTATGTATGGATATTTCCTTGTGGCATTTCTTGAATTTATAGTAGCAGGAGTTGGTTTTTACGCTGCTGGAATAAACAATTATCTCATATTTGCTTCATTAATTTCAATGCTTGCATTCATTCCGGGCCTTGGCCCAGGAATTGTTTGGATTCCAACATTTATTTTGAGCGTTTTATCTGGGGATTACCTTCAAGCAATAATAATATTAGCAACAGGTCTTACAATTAGTGTTTTGATAGAAACATTCCTTCTAAGTAAAATAATAGGACACAAAGCTTCAATTCATCCTTTAATACTGTTAATAGGAATCCTGGGAGGAGTTCCAATATTTGGAATATTTGGATTTATTATAGGTCCAATTGTACTAGCATATACAATTAAGATTCTTGAGCAGGCTGTTGGCGTGAAGAAAGATTAGCTGTCCTCATAGCTCCGCCACGCTTAAATCTATTGAATCTTGCCTTAGCTCTTTTATCGTTCTTTGATTTTCTTCTGTCAGGTGTGGCGTAATCCATTTTAGCTTTTAGAAAATTAAGCAGATGTAACGAATGTAGAACAAGCTGCAGGTTCAGAATTTCCAACAGCAATCAATTGCTTTCCAGACAATTTCTCATTAGTACAATATTCTTTTGCACTGGAAGGTGTAACTCCAGAACATAATGTTGAGAAAGTGCTTGATACTGTTTTATCCATAACATTCTGTATAGCAGAATATTCGCATGTAGCATATATGCTTTGTCCATTAACTTCAATTTCTCTGAATTTTTGACAGTAATCTGCCTTAAGTTCCTGACTTCCCGCAATTTCACAAGCCTTTGCAGCTACATCTAGTTTAGATCCAGCCGAGTCAGTAGCATTGTTAACCTTATCAAAGAATCCAGTTGCGAATAATATTACAAGAACAACAACTACAATTCCTAAGATCATAAGTAAAATAGTTGTAAGAGTTACTCCCTCCTGTCCCCTTTTATTGTCCATAGCCATTAGTTAGATTGAGTTTCATTTATTTATAAACCTTGTGAACTCGCCGTTAATTGTAGCTTCAGTGTTCAAATTCCACTCTCTCTTCCATATGCTTTCTCCCGCCCTTGATTGTACAAACACTCCTTCAACCTCTAATATTACCTTATTTCCATTTCTTGTTATTTTGAACTCTCCATTCTCTATTTTTGAGAAGAAATTACCCTGTCCTTCTAAGTGCAAGTCTCTTTTTTCTGCAGATTGCCTCAAAACATCAGGAGTAAACCCTTGTTTTATGAAATCTTCAATAATTAAAGAAGAAGAGCTTTCAATGTATTGCTGCATAACATTTACATCTGTTGACATCTTTGAAATATTCATAGAAGCTGCAGCGTAGTTATCATCTAAATTAAGATAAGATAATGCTGCAAAAGTGCAAGCTATCAAAGCAATAAGAGGCAAGAAAGCAAATGCAATATTTCCTTTGTTATTCATCTATACACCTTCCCAAATAAGATTCAACATAATATTTTTCCTCTGGATTTAGGAAAGAGAAAGTATAATTTCTAATTTGTGAACTTCCCATGTAACCTTCTCGAGGATTTGCCACAAAGTCTTGGAAAAATGAATATTCTTTTTCTGTTCCATTTACAAAAACAACTGCTTCTTGCTTATCATTTTTAGGTCCAAATGTTATTTTATAATATAGATATAAACATCCATTTAAAGGAGCAATTTCCTTTAATCCAGACCTCATTTCTTCATCAAGTCCATGTTTTCTAACTCCTTCAATAAAAGTCATATTTTCAAACTGCCCAGAACTGTTTTCAACATTTATTTTTTCAAAAACAACTGGCAAGTAAGTTGTTCCAAAAGCAGCTTCCTTGCTTGACAATGAGTGAGTTCCAAAAACTCCTGCCATTATTAGTGCATAAACAATCATTATAAGAAATACTGCAATAAAGATAGGCATTGCTTCAATTCCTTTATCTAAAACTCCTCTTCTGTTCATTTCTTCACCTCCGACTCAACATTATTTCCAGTTAAAACATAAACTTCAGTATCTTTTCCATCTATCTTCAGATTAACTTCAGTCTTTATACATCTAGGATATTGTTCTCCCTTATCTTGCAGTCCGCAAGCCACGGTATTTCCATACCTAAAGAAAGATTCTGTTTGGGAATTTATAGAAACAATAAATCCTTTTTCAAATAATTTTTCATCAAAATTACAAGTTAAAAATAAATTAGAAATGTCTTCTTTCTTTAACACTTCAACATTCTTCAAACAATCAATTATTTTTCCAGACAACACTTCAGATTCTGACACTCTTATATCATACGGCTTTCCAGAAATAAGAAGATCTCCAACAACTATACCTCCAAGTATTATAAGTAGTATAAATAAGAAGTAAACTAAAAATATTTGGTCTCCAGATTCTGCTTTTTTATTCATTTTCATTCTCCGTTCTCTTTTCTATTTTAAAGTTCAAGAAATTTTGAGGAACTCCAAGTTCCATGCTTGTTTGCGTTACAATAACATCATTAAAGTAAGGATAGCATTTCCCTCCACTAACGCTGAGTTGAACACAAATTCTTCTATTCTTAGCATCAAACAAAAACATATTTCCAGCTTCCTGAATATCTATCCCATTTCTTTTAGCTATGCTCGTTGCCTTTTGAACTTCAAGTCTTAGCACATCTCCAGCCTGAGATGAATCAACAACTCTTGCAAGCTCCTTGGCATAGAAATCTTCCCACAGTGCGCTACTGTTTGCTCTATTAAATAAAAATCCCCATATAAGTAAAACAAAAAAAGCTAATAAAATCAAATACATTATATTTTCAGTTAGTACATTTGCTTTTTTGTTCATTTTATCCCGTCTTTACTTTATTACTGTCTAATTTTATTTTAGCAAAAACAGTTTTATCACTGTTGGTTATTAAACTCATCTCACAACTTCCAACGCTTTCAGGCAAAACATATTTTTCCTGTTCCATAGAAGAATCTCCAGCATATTCAACATCAACTCTTTGATAATCTAACTTCTGACAAACTCCCTTGCTTTGGCATTTTTCTGCCACATTTCCAGAAGCAGCCAAAGGACAAACGCATATACAGCTATCAAAATAACACTTATCGGGTCTACCTTCCTGCCCAGCACTCCAAGCTGCCACAAACCAATTTCTAGAATTAGGGAATCCTTGAACAATAAAAGAAACATTTCCTTTCTCTGCAAATTTAAGCTTCTCAACAAATAAATCAAGAGTATTTTTGGCATTTCTGTTTTCTGAGTCCATGAAAACGCTAGCCACTTTAATTATTCCATATACTATCCCCGCAATTATTAAAACTGCAATTAAAATTGAAATAACTTCATTTAATGTTACTTCTCCTTTTCTTTGTTTATTCATATATTCCCCTCAAGAGTTCCACAAAGATTTCTAATATTATCTACACTGTATGGAAATGCCTGAAGCAAAGAACATCCTTTATTTGCTTCCTTATTATCTGAAACAAATGTTCCGCAATATCCAGTAGCTGCAATTTGACTTTGCCATGAATTGTAAGATCCATAACCTGCAATTCCTACTGCAGCCAATGCAACTGCTCCTGCAGTATAGGGATTTGAAAATACTAATCTTGTAGCACTTACAGCAGCAACAGGTTTAGCTATGAACGCTCCTCCTCCAATAACTCCTGCAGCTGTAAGTTGATTTTCTAAAACTTCAGGTATTGTTTTAGCTTTAATTTGCATAAATATGAAAGCAGTTTCGTTTGCCGCACTGTCTTCTATTTTAACTGAATTGTCTTGTTTAACTTCTCCTTTTCCTTCTCCCTTGAATGTTGAATAGCTGCTTGTTGCCCCATCAGTCATTGCTTGAACATAAGTCAAAGAACTTCCTGGAGTAGTATATTTTTCCATGTATCTGTTTACGTCTACCTTACCCAATACGCTAGCAGAAACATCATTTCCTATTGCAACTCTTGTGCAAACAACACATCTTGATTTTGATTGTTCGAATCCATATCCTTCCTTTAGAGTTCCAAACAAATCAAGTTTTCCCTGTCCCATCATATTCCAACAGTTGAGCATTGAATTCGCCATTTGTTTTTCTATTTCTCTTGCCTGCTCTTCTTCTCCGGCAGCATCTTTAGCTTTATTCTTGGGCAACACAATCTTTACAACATTCTTCTCTCCAACAAATTGTTTACAGTCTCCAGCGCTAGTCTCAACAAGACATATCTTTGATGTGGTACATTGTAGTGGAACAAGTGACTGTGTTCCCTGTTTGACTTCTGCTGCAGTAGCTCTACTTACAACTGAAAGCTTACAAACCTCATCAGAAGTATAATTGTCTGTTTTAAGTTGCATATAGAAAGCAAGCAGTATCAAAAATCCAAGTATTGCCAAAACAATCATTATTATCTGTGTTGACGTCAATTCTCCTCTTTTAATCATAAATTCTCAATGCAAATTCTCTTTATAACTATTACTAGCTTAGGTTAGCTTACTGAAGATGTATATTCCAACGCCAAAGCCTATAATCAAAAATACTATCCAAAGAAGTATTGTAACCAAATTGTCTCCTAAAAGCTGTCCCTTTCTATGCATTGCACTTCTCTCCTGCCTTGTTTAAATCAACAAGCAAGTATCTTCCTTCGCTTAAGTAACTTGTTCCAACCTTCTTCAAACAAAATTGAGTGCCCTGGACAGTTATTGCCGGGTTCTTAAACACGCTATCTCTCCAAATTGTTGCATTTTGGTTTATAACTATAGATTGGACCTCGTTAAATGGATTTACAGGGGCACTATCAGATGAAGATTGAACCACTCCATAAAATTCTCCATTATTATTTCCATTAAAGAATAATATTCCATACTCAGATTTTCCTTTTGAAACAAAAGCAATAACTGTTCCCCTTGAATATACTGGAGCAGTGTTTAAGGTCCATTGTCCAATTCCATAACCTATCCATCCTCCAACATTATACCAAGAAGGTTTTTCAGGTTCTAAACTCTTTGATTTTGCAATCTCAGTTACCTTAACATTATATTCTCCATTGTTAAATATTTCAGCAGAGTTCCTCTTAGACTTATCAAAATAATAATCCTCGAATATCTGATTCATTTCAGATTCTGTTGTTTCTTTCTTTAGGCCATCAAACTTTGTGTTTGTGGTTAAATCATTCCATCTTTCTCCATCATAAAGTTGAACCTTGTCCATTTCAATATCGTATCTTACAATTCCTATCTTCATAGGCTCCTTTGAAGTATCATTGAATCCGGGAGTATTATCAAAATAATTCTGTATTTTATCAAACCCTTTCATAGGCCCAAGAAATATGATCAAAAGTAAAACAACTGCAATAATAGCTGAAAGAAAAACCCAATTTATCTGTGCTTTATTTTTCATTTTCTTATCCTGCCCTCAGCATATTTTTAATGTAGTCTATTGCTCCGTTTCCTTTTCCACTTAAAGTCATATAAAGAATAATCATAAGTATCAAAACTCCAATTCCTATAATCCATGGAACTAATGTTTCCCATACTTGCCCTCTTTTATTATTCATTCTTTTCCGAAAGAGATTTAGTTATTAAGTTTATCGTCTATGCATAAAAGTTATAAGTCAAAAGACACTTTATTGTTCACATTATGGTTTCATACAAACTAAGTCTTCATTCGCATACCTCTAATTTCGCTCATTTTCTAGCTTTCAGTCCCAACAAAAAAGAATATCTTGAAGAGTTAATAAGAAAATTGACAAAAAAACATGGAAACATTGTTCTGGGCGTTTCAAACTTCAATGATGATAGATATGGCCTTCTCCTCAAGGCAACTTCTCTTCTTTCAAAAGAATATAAAGTAAATACAGACCACAAAGAATGTTTCTTCTCAGTAAAATATCAAAATAAGAGTATTCATTTTGTCAAATCAGATGAAATAAACACTGAAAAAGGACATATCTTAATAGTAGGATATACAAAAAGCATCCATAATCATAATCTTCATGATATTCTAAAGGCAGCACACAAACAACATTGTATAATTATAGCAAATCATCCTCTTCACACTCCGAGCACTTCCTATTTTTTTGTTAAGAAAATCTTTGGACTTCATTCAGACATAAGTTTAACTTCAGAAGACATTAAAAAACACAAAAAAGATTTTGATGCAGTTGAATTAAACTCTTATTTTCCAGAAGATTGGCATAAAATAAGAGAGTTCAGTAAAAAAACAGGAATTCCAACAGTATCTGATTCAGATTCCCACTTCCTCAATGAAATGTTCACTTCATGGTATGAAATAAAAGATCTTTCTTTTTCCAGCCCAAATAAATTCAAGAAAAGTCTTAAGAAAGGCCTTAGGAAAGGTCTTCATATTCATGCAGCCAAATATGGATTTTTGGCAGTTTACAAGCATGTTCTGCAAGTAATGATAGAACACTTTGGAAGAAAATTAGGAATATATGTAAATTAGCTGTTCTTTGCAGCGCCGTGCAGTAAAGGTTTATAACATATTTTTCCCTTGTTTGAATGGTAAAAAAGATGGGAAATACAGACGAAATTATTAGTAAATACAAGAAAAGAATTGAATCTCAACTTTCAGATTCTGTCGTTTCTTCTTCAACAGAATATCAAGCTTTCAAAGGAGAAATGATTCCGCAGGTATCAAGATATGAGAAATTTGCCCTTTCTCTTGGAAATTTAATTAAAATAAACGTAGCAGAAAAAGATAAAGTAAAAATTCAAAGAGAACTTGATGCAGCACACGCAAGCGTTACTGCTTCCCAAGCAATTGCTCTTGCAATGTTTTCTCTTCTTACCTTATTTTTCCTAACTGTTGCAGCAAGTGTTTCAATATATCTTATAACTGGAACTGCTCCAATTCTTTTTGGAGTGCTAGGTTTAATGATAAGCTTCTTTGCTTTCTACTATGCATACAGCATGCCTAAAAGATTAGCAAACGAGTGGAGACTTCAAGCAAGCTCACAAATGGTTCCTGCAATTCTTTACCTTGTGGTTTATATGAAACATACTTCAAACCTAGAAAGAGCAATTGAATTTGCTTCACAACATCTTGAGGGTCCTTTAGCACTTGATTTCAAAAAATTACTTTACAATGTAGAAATAGGAAAGTATTCCACAGTAAAACAATCTCTTGATTTGTATTTAGAGCAATGGAGAGATTACGCTCCAGAATTCATTGAATCTTTCCACTTAATTGAATCCTCTCTCTACGAACCTTCAGAGTCAAGAAGAGTACAAATCCTTGAAAAGTCTCTGCAAGTAATTCTTGATGGAGTTTATGAAAAAATGCTCAAATATTCTAGAAGTATTCGTTCCCCACTTACAAACGTATACATGCTTGGAATAATTCTTCCAACTCTTGGTCTCGCTCTTCTTCCTCTTGCTTCAGCTCTTATGGGAGGAGTGATAAAATGGACTCATGTCTTCCTTCTTTTCAACATAATTGTTCCTTTCCTTGTATTTTACATGTCTTCTGAAGTTTTATTGCGTCGTCCTGGAGGTTATGGAGAAACTTCACTGCTTGAAAAAAACCCAGAGTATTCTTCATATGCTTCAAAAACTCCTTGGATTCTAGCTTCAATAATTGCAATTCCTCTTTTGATAATAGGATTCTTGCCATTTATTTTACAGTCAGATATTTCTTTAGAGTCTCTTGGACTAGGAATGTTTGGAGAATTCCTTTTTGACTTCAAAACAATTGCCGGAGTGAGAGTAGGCCCATTTGGTCCAGGTTCTGTTCTCCTTTCTCTTTGTATTCCTATTGCTCTAGGAACTTTCTTTGCAGTTGCCTATAGTCAAAAAACTAAAAAGTTAATCAAAGCTCGTGAGCAAACAAAAACTCTTGAAGAAGAATTCACAAACTCTCTTTTCCAGTTAGGAAACAGACTTGGAGATGGAGTTCCAGCAGAAATTGCTTTCGCTAAAGTTGCTGAAAGCACACAAGGACAAATGACTCACAATTTCTTCTCCGTTGTAAACAAAAATATACAACAAGGTGGAATGTCAGTTGAAAAAGCAATATTTGACCAAAGACAAGGAGCAATAATATACTATCCTTCTGCTTTAATTGCCACCGCAATGAGAATTCTTGTTGAATCAGTTAAGAAAGGATTACAAGTTGCAGCCCGTTCTTTAATGTCAATATCTGAATATGTAAAAAACATAGATAAAATAAATCAACGTCTCAAAGACTTGCTAGCAGAAATAGTTTCAGACATGCGTTCAAATATGACTTTCCTTGCTCCTCTTCTAGCAGGAATTGTTGTCGGTCTTTCAGTGATGATAACTTCCATACTTAACAAACTTCAATCCTATCAAACAACCGTTGGTTCTGGCGCGTCTGGCCTTGGAGCATTTGGTTCAATTCCTCAATTGTTCAATGTATCAGAAATGGTTCCACCTTATTTCCTTCAAATGAGTATTGGTATTTACATTGTTGAAATAATCTTCATATTAACAATGGCCCTTGTAACAATTGATGCAGGCCGTGATCCTCTGCGTGAGAAGTTCGACATTGCCCAGAATATAAAGCGCGGCCTCACCCTTTACATCTTAACAGCAGCAGTGTCAACCATTGCTCTGACATTATTATCTACAATAGCGTTGGGAAGCCTGTGAGATGGAAAATAAAGATAGAAAATTTTCTCTTCTGTTAATTAGATTTTTTATACTTCACGATTTTATATTTAAAACCTTCTAAGGTAATATTATCTAATTCTGAACCATATTTCATAATACCCAATCTATCTTCAACAAAACCCAAGATTGCACCTATTTGGCGAAATTCTCTCTCTAAATCATTTTTTAGCATAGAAAAACCACCATCCGTAAAAGCCCAATAGCCTCCAACATAATTATTAATAAACTTAAGATTTTTTATATTAACATGAGTAGCATATCCTTCAACGATTGCATCTCCGTCTTTATCACAAAAATAAAAACGAATCTCTTTAAAATTTTTTAAATCTTTTTTATTTAAGACATTTTGCATATTTGACATTTTAATTAACAGCAGCCTATTAATTTAAGCCTTTTCACCAACTAGACAACACAACTAAATATTCGTGGATGAACAAATTCAAAATAAAGATACACTAACCAAATAAGAAACATGTAGGGACTAATATATCCTAAAAAATAAGCGTCAAACCCTTGAATACTCCAGATTAAGAGCAGTATGAAGGTATATATAATTGCTAAATAAAGATAAATCTTATTTGATATCGGATCTAATTTTTGGAGATTTTGTTGTGATTTAATATATTTTTTATTATGCATTTCATCTCCTTTCCTACACCATTCTAAGAAACCCATGCTAAGCTATATAACTTATTTTATTTAAATCTGTCTTCAACTAATTTTCAACATCACCAACATAAACTGATTTTAGAACATCGTTGCCCTTCTTACAAACACAGACTTCAGAATCTGGGTCGTAGAAACCCCATTTTGTATCTTCCCAATAAGTTGTTAAGGCAGAGTTATCTTCGCAAACTTCATAACTACAATAATTGTCCATTCTTTCTTCATGAGCAATTGAAACTCCACCAATAATAAAAATTGAAGTTTCAAGCAAAAATAAAATTATAAAAATTATTGCAGTAATTCTCCAACCAGAATTAACTTTATTGCTTTCTAAAGGCATTATTAATCAAATTAATACTTCTATTTAAACCTATTTCATCCCAATCTGCTTGTAAAACCATTTCTTCCACTCAGGGAAAACATGTTCACTCAAAGGAAGGCCGTACTTTTCTCTTGCTTCGTCTGAAAGTCTGTGGAAAGCAGTGTTTGACTTAACTATGAACTCAGCCTCTAGAATATCATCTCTTCCCAGCGTTTCAGCAGCTTTAACAATTTCTTCTTTTATCATTGCCCTAAGGTTAATGTTATCATATACAGCATCCCAGTTTCCAGCCCATCCTTTTACATTTCCTGCAATGCTTTTTAGTATTTCACTATCTCCATTCATAAGTTCAGGAGTTGGCTCTAGCTCATCTTTCTCAACATTATATCTTAGAAGGTCTACAAATCCTCCCTCTCTCGCAGGATCGTTGTCCCAGTGCTTTCTTACTTCAGTAACCTGCATAACTCTTTTTATTGCATGCATTCCATCTGCAGTTTTAACTGGATTTGCAACTATAATCAAATCAGTAGCTTTGAAAGAAGTTGCAGGCACTCCAAGGTCGTTTACAACTCTATCAAATACTCCGTAGGGACTATCTCCGTGTATTGTTCCAGCAACAACGTTTGCGAGTGCTCCAACTCTCATTGCTTCATATAGTGCCTTAGCTTCAGTACTTCTTACTTCTCCAACAATTAAAGCGCTGTCTCCAAGTCTAAGGCTTGTTCTTATTCCCTCGCTTGCTTCAACTTCGCTGCTTCCTTCAACAAGAGCAGAACGCACTTTCATTCGGAGTACATCATAACCTATTTTCCTAAGAGCATCAATTGGAAGTTCTAAAGTATCTTCAATAACTATTGTTCTAAACTTAGGCATTATTTCAAGGAGCAAGCTTCCGAGCAGTGAAGTTTTTCCGCTGCTTCTTGTTCCAGCAACAAGCAATGTTCTATTTCCATCAATCAAAAATGAAAGAAGTCCTGCTGCAAATGGAGTAAGCATTTTATGTTTTACAAATAAAGGTAATGTCCAAGGTTTGTCTCTGTGTCTTCTAATTGAATAAGCAAGTCCTGATGGAGAAAGAGGCTCTTTTATTGCTGCAACTCTTGCTCTTATTTCTCCAAATACCATATCAGTGTCAAGAATAGGATTTGCTTCGTCTAAAGGGCGACCGGATTGCAATCTTAATTTCGCAGCCCATGAATCTCCATCTTCATAACTTGGAATGATGTTTGTTATACATTCTTCATAACTTTGATGTCTTATGAATATTGGATTCTGTGCAATTGGAGCGTTTATTGAAATATCTTGTATCTTATCATCAAGAAGAAGTATTTCAAGTAATCCAAATCCTATAGTATATCTTACAAGAATATTTGAAAGTCTTATAAGTTCCTTATGTGAGAGAGAAACATTTCTTGTTCTTGAAAGCTCTGAAAGTAAATCTCTTGAAACATTAAAGAAAACCTGCCTTGTTCTTTCAGGGTCTGTAAATTCCTCTGCCTTTGGTCTATGTTCAGTCAAAACATTTCTTGCCAGTCCCAAGAGTAAATGATGTTCTTCAGTTAAAGAATATTCAGGAGGAAGAATATGATAAATAAATTTAGGGTCATCTATTTTCTTAAGTATTGTAACTGGAATTGTGTCTCCTTCATACGAAAGAGTATATTGGTCAACAAGCTCTGCATCATTTGGAAGCTGAGCAACAAGTCTTGTGAATGTGAAATTAGGTAATATGTCTGGTCTGAATGCTGCCTTGTACAATTCCCTACTTCCATATGAGTATCTTGTCATTGAACTCTGGAAAGATTTCATAAAATTAGTGTTTTGCAGCATTAAAGCAAATTTTTCCAAGAATCTTATGTATTGAAGTAATCCAGAAGCATTCATTACTTCCCCAGAGCTTAATTGGTTTCTAAGTGCTGAAATTCTACTTTTTAGTTCAGAGTAACAAGCTAGTGGATCCTGCTTAAGAAGAGAAAGAAGGTAAGAAAGGTCAGCGTGAACCTCTGGAACATTTCCAAAAAGAGAAAGTCTTTCAGTTGAAAGTATATTTTCTTGTTTTGTTAAAAAAGAATAAAGTCTTGATATATCCAAAAGTAGTTTCACCTGCTCAAAACCATGGTGATAATTTCTTTGTTGAACAAAAACTATTCTAGAAATTGAAGGGTGTTCCTGCAAAACATCTATTGTTCTTGCAAAAACAGAAGGCATATCAGCTAGTGAAGGAACAAATGGAGCATTAAGATAGTTGACATACAAAACTTCTTCTCCCTGTCTTCTTTCTACCTCAACAGAGTATAGCTCGGCCCCTTCTTTAAACATCATCTCAAATACAGAGAGAGAACAGATTAAATATCTTGCTCATGTTATCGATAGCACGGTTTATAAAGTCTAAAAGGTTCATGTCTAAATGGAAGAGGATGGTAGCCAGGTCTTTATGGACCTGAACACTAGAATAAGAGAACTTGAAGAAAGACAAAGACTCTTAAAAGATAGGACATTTTTAATTGGACGTGGAGTGGTAGACATAAAAGAAAAAGCTTCTTTGGAATTAAGAGAATTAAGAAAAGCAGTTACAATATTGCAACAAGAAAATGCACAACTTAAAGAAACTATGCAGCTAATGTCTGAAAAATTAAATAACACCTCAAATAAAGAAGAACTTCAAATGGTGTTAAGACAACTTAACATATTAAGAGGAGTAAAGAATGGGAACAGTTGAAGAAGTAGCTTTCATGAAAAGAGAAGGAAGATCAGATGCAGAAATAGCTTCAAATCTAAGAAAGAAAGGTTTACCTGAACAAGAAATAACTTCGGCAATATCCCAAACAAAAATAAAAGAAGCCGTTGCAGCCCCTTCCGCAGAAGAAGCACATACTCAAGAATATGGTGAAGAGCAAATGTCTCCTTCTCTTATGTCTCCTGGAGCACAGTATCAATCAGCTCCTGTAGAAGAACAGCCGCAGCAGGAAGCAGCTGTAGAACAACAATCTGCTTATCCTGAATATCAATCATATGCCCAAACAGGAAGCTACGACCAACAACAATACGCTTCTGGAAATATTGGAGCAGAAGTCATAACAGAGATTGCAGATCAAGTTGTAGCAGAAAAACTTTCTCCAATTCTAGGTGCAATGGATAAAATACTTGATATGAAATCAAATACCGAAGCACAGCTGAGATACCTTGATGAAAGGCTAAAAAGAATTGAAAAAATAATAGATAGACTTCAACTTTCTGTTCTGCAGCGCGTGGGAGAATATGTTTCAAACGTGGAAGAAATAAAACAAGAAATGCAAGAAACTCAAAAAACCTTCAAAGCACTAGTTGATAAAAAAGGAATGTAAAAATTTGATTTTCAGTAATCTTTAATTTATTCTAAAAAATCTAACTTCATCTCCATATTCCGCTAAAACATCTTCAACTCTGTGTTCGTATGCATGTCCATATCCCCACTTAGATAATATCTGACCTGGCTGCATAATTCTTCCTATGTGCGCTTGTTCTCTCATTCCTGGCAATCCAGAAATGTAAATTGCTAAATCTCCAACTTCTGGAACATAAACTTCTCTATGTCCATCACAAAATAACACTACATCATCAAAGTAAACTGGCTTTGGAAATTGATTCCATTCAAATAAATAAGTGAGACATTGAACTCCAATCATTTCATCCATTTTTCTATTCCTTCTTTCTGCTAAGGTTATTCCATCAAATACAAATTCATCTGGATTAAGTCCATGAACTCTTGAAATTTCAATTCTTCTTTCAGTTATAGGTAAATGCATTATTTTCTTCTAAAAAGTCAGTTTATAACTATTTCTTTCCAGGCTTTGCTGCGTCCATGGCAGGTTTAGCAATTATGAAACTTATAACTGCAGTTATTATAATCAAAAGAATAGCTCCAAACACACGAGGAGAGAAAATCCAATCAGTCACAACTAAAATGTTTGGATCTCCACCTGCAGGAGAGTTCCAAGGCAAGTATGGGCTAAAGTAAGATGAAAATACAACCACTCCAGAAACTACAAAGAAAACAATCAATACAATTCCAAATACTTTAGGCATTGCTTTATCCCATTCTTTAAAGTCGAAAAATCCTTTAGTCATTGCAAGAATAAGGAAAAAGCTCACAAGAAGTACTGCAAACCATGGGATAATACTTGAAACATATGTTCTAGGTCCAGCTGCACTTACAAATACTGTAGCAATGATGAAAGAAGTGAAAAGATGCATAAATTCAGAAGTGAATATCTTTGCTGTTTTAGATGCAGCATAAACTACAATGAAAACAACAAAATAAGTTAGTAAAGGTACAAAATATCCAAATGAAGTTAAATCTATTCCTGCCATATTGTTAACTTCTTACAACTCCAGGTGGAGTCTTTCCAGCTGGGCCTTTTATAGGAGCGCTTTCCCAATTCCAAGGTTCTGCAATAACTACAATCAAAGCAAGTAAAAGTCCTCCAATGATTACAACAGAACCATATTGGTCCCACCAAACTCCTCCGTCAGATAAGTTCCAACCAAGGAAGTCAAATGCCTTGTAAATAACTGTCACAGCTATAACTGCAGAAACTGCCCACATTGTTCCATACCATCCCTTAAGCCATTCTCCAGGTATAAACATTGCAGACATTATAAGTAAAACAACAAGCACTGAAAGACCTATTCCAAATCTTGGGAATATCTCAGAGAAAAATACAGGAACATAATCAAATCTTAAAGATATCAAAGCAACTGCCAAGGCAACTGTTAATGTAACTCCTTTGTTTGAACCAAGAACATTTGTAGCACTAAGTATTCCAAAAACTACTGCAAAAATTATCAAGAAGGGCAATACATAATCAAATACTCCATATGCTTCCCAATCAGCTATAACGTTAACAAAACTAAATACCATAAATCATATACCTCTGTGTCGTTTATATATATTTCGTTAGAAAATTAGTTCTATTAACCTTACTTCTTTCCTTCTTCGCTTCCGCCAGATTTTCCGCTGAAAGCCATCACAACTGCAATAGCGCCAGCCACCAAAACAACAAATAATATGTTGCTCCAAAGTCCATCACTACTTGTATCAAAATAATCTGATATTGTATCTATACTTCCAGTGTAATAAAGAACTGCTCCTGCAGTAACTATTGCTGCCAAGATTCCTATAGCATATTTAACATATTTGTGCATTTCAAACTTTCCAGGCTCATATGCCATTCCCCACATTACCATAAATACAAGTAAAACAACAAGACCTACAGCCAACACAGGAACAAGTTGAACAATAACACTAACTGCGTTAGCAAATGCAATTGTCAAAAGTGCAACAGAAAATGAAACTAATGCATCAAGTTGATTTTTTCCTTCTCCTAGAACCTTTGATTTTTGTAAAACTGCATAAACAAGTGAGAAAACAAGAATGAAAGGTAAAACTCCTTCAACAAAGAAAGGACTTGATAGGATTGTAAAACCGCCGTATGTTGGACTAGCCATTGTAAATTATCTAAATTGCAGGCTCTTCAGCTTCTTCCATACCTGCATCAGAATCATCTCTATTTGGTAATGAAGCTCTGTTAACTACTACCACATCTCCAATTGCCTTAACAAACTGGTGTGGAATAACTGCTCCTCTTGCTCCACCAAGCATTGTCATAAAGCTTCCATTTATTCTTACTTTCCATCCATCTACCTTATTATCAGAAAGGTTAACATCTTCAATTGTTCCAAAGTAATCTCCATCAGAGGTATATACCTGTTTTCCTAGTATTTCACTAATCTTTTTTATCTTCAGCATGTCAAAATCTGTTAAATTCAGTATTTATACTTTATGCTTGTCTGGTGAATATTATTTATTTGATATTATTTAGCATTAGTTCACTTTTTTGCCTGCATAAAAACAAGTTTTCTCTTAAGTTTAGGTTGCTTTAAAACCACTTTAAATCTTTTTTCAGACAGCTTCTGGACTTTAAATTTTTTAAATAATTTTCTCACTTCCGCCTTGGAAAAGAAATGGCAAATAATCCCGTTCTTTTTCATAATAGTGTTTTTCTCAATAATATTTCCCCCAGATTTTTCCTGCCTTAAATCTCCTCTCATAAAATCTTCAAATATCAATACTCCTCCCTTGCGAAGAATTCTGTGCATTTCCTTTACAGCTAATTTTCTATCTTTCTCAAGTAAGTTGTTTAAAACATAATAGCAAAGAATAACATCAAAAGCTTCATCAGCAAATCCTGAATTGATTATATTTCTTTGGACAAATTTAATATTTCTTTGATTGAATTTTCTTTTGCAGATTAATATTGCTTGTTTTGATGAATCTATGGCAGAAACAAGTTTAGGTCTTTGATTGATTATTTCAGCTAAATTCTTTCCATTTCCAACCCCAATCTCCAAGATTACCTTATTTTTCAAAACTTTGGGAATAGAGTGCCTTTCCCTTCTCCATTTACTATTATTTTGCTTATATTCGTAATCCCATATTTCTTCTTGATTTTCCATTATAAAAAGTGTAAAATAAAGCTCTTAATGCTATCGCTAATCAATATACATAATCTTTATATAAAAAGCAAAACTGTCTAGTATATGAATAAAGAGGAAATAGTGCACGTTCTGTCTGCAATAGTTATTTTTACCATAGTTTTAGCTTTTAGTAAGATAATTTCTGGAAATTTCCTTTATCTAGGAACTGCATTTATTTCTGCTGCAGTTGTAATAGTTTCAAATATCTTTGGAAAAAAAATAATGGCAAACATGCTTGATTCAGATGTTTCTCATAGAATTTGGTTTAGCAATTATTTTGGAGCAAAACAGCTATCAAAACCCTTCCCTACAGGAGTTGTTTTACCTCTTTTAGCAACACTTCTTACCTCTGGAACATTAAAAATAGGATCCATACTAGAATACGAAACTTCTGCTAAAAAGATAAGAGCTGCAAAAAGATTTGGTTACTATAGCTATGCAGAAATGACTGATTGGCACAATGCATTAATTGGAGCAGCAGGAATAGTAATGACGTTAATAATTCTAGCAATAACTTATGTAGCAGACTTTGAACCAATAGCAAAAGCAGCAGCATTCTATATGTTCTGGAATATGATTCCGGTTTCAAACACTGATGGAACTCAAATCTTCTTTGGTTCTAAGATACTTTGGACAATTCTTTCTATACTCTCATTAATGTCTGCACTATATGCTGTAGCTTTAATTTAATCCCATGGTGTTGAAAGTTCAGGCAAGAGATTATCAGAAAAAAATATATGAAACTGCACTATATCATAACACTCTAGTTGTATTGCCGACAGGTCTTGGAAAAACCTTAATTGCTTTAATGCTTTCAGTTAAACGTCTTCAAGAACATCCAGGTAAGAAAGTACTTCTTGTTGCTCCAACCAAACCTTTAGTTGAACAACATGCTAAAAGCTTCAAAGCAGAAATACCTGAATTATTTGCAGATGTACAAGTATTAACTGGAGAATCCAACGCAACCCTTAGAGCTAAAACCTGGAACACTGCAGATATTATAATTGCAACTCCTCAAAGTATTGCCAATGATTTAGAAAAGTATCTTTATACCCTAGAAGACGTTTGTTTGGTAATAATAGACGAAGCACATAGATGTTTGAAAAATTATGATTACACTAAAATAGTTCAAAGATATAAAAGTACTTCACCTACACAAAGAATTTTGGGTTTGACAGCTTCTCCAGGTTCAAATATTGATAATGTAAGAGAAATATGCAATCATTTAGATGTTGAAGAAATAGAAATAAGAAATAGAGAATCGCTTGATGTTAAACCATATTTACAAGAAAGAGAACACGATAAAATAGAAGTTCCCTTTCCTCCAGAGTTTGAAGAATTAAGATTCTTCCTTAGAAAAATATATGATATGAAAGTAGATCAACTGCGAGAAAGGTCTCTTCTTTTCGGACCTGCAAACAAAATTACTTTGCTTAAGCTTCAGCAGCGTTTGGCGATGCAAGCTTCTCAAAAAAATGGAAATGCGATGTATGGAATGTCTTTAACTGCCCAAGCAATAAAAATAAGTCATGCAGTTGAATTACTAGAAACCCAAACTCTCTCAGGACTAAAAGCATACCTTGATGGATTATTAGAGCAAGCAAATAATAAACAAACAAAGGCTGCAGAAAATTTAGTAAAAATGCCTGAATTCAATGGAGCTTATATTTCTGTGAATAATTTATTAGCTCAAAAAAAAGAACATCCTAAAATAACTGCCATAGTCCAGCTTGTAAAAGAAACCTTAAAGGAAAAAGCAAATGGAAAAATAATTGTGTTCACCCAGTTTAGAGAATCTGCTTCTCAAATATCTCTGCAATTAAACTCCATAGAGAATGTAAAAGCAAAAATTTTCATAGGACAAACAAAAAAGAAAGATATGGGAATGTCTCAGAAAGAACAAAAACAAATTTTAGACCAGTTTAGAAGCGGAGATATAAATGTTTTATGTGCAACTTCCATAGGAGAAGAGGGCTTAGATATTCCTGAAGTGGATATGGTTGTTTTCTATGAGCCTATTCCCTCGGCAATAAGAAAAATACAGCGCGCAGGTCGTACAGCCCGTCTAGCCCCAGGAAAAATAGTGATGCTTATAACAAAAGACACAAAAGACGAAGCAAACAACTATGCTTCAACTGCCCGTGAAAAAAAGATGTATTCAATAATAGAAAAAGTCAAGCAAGAAATTTCTAAAAAATCTATTTCTTTATCTAGATTTTCTCCCAAGTCTGTCTAAGTAGTCTAGTTGGAGCTTCTCCATATTTATCAGGTCTAAATTGCCAATTCCAAGACTGTGTAAAGACATATTGAAACAATGAAGATAAAGTATGTTTAGGATCTCTTTTTCCTTTTTCAGCTAAATTTTTCCAAAAATTAACGCTTGCTAAACAAGAAGGCCAAAGATGACTAAGCCAGTGTTCTGAAGTAATCCTATAGTCCTGCGTTCCATCAACTTCTTTGACAAGCTTAAATTTAGATTTTGCACAATTTTCTAATTGACCTTGTTTAGGATAATAACAACCAAGATTTCCTAAAACGAAAGCATAATGCATATTATCAGAGTTCCAAGGTAATGAAAGAGGATTTTGTTGTACTACCAAAGGATCTGGAATTCTGTTATAATGTATTGCAGTTGTAACAAATCTCTGCCCTCTCCCTAAAAATGAACTAACTCTATCAAATAAATCTACATATATTTTATCTTGTTTACCTTCAGCAGCATCCTGCGGAGTAACAAAGTGTTCTAAAGAACCATTTGCAATAACTCCATGAAAACTACCAACATGAAAAGGAGTAACATCTCTATAATCTTGTAAGAGTACAACAAGTCCCTTCTTATTGCATCTTTTAACTTGTATTGGTGAGATTGTAAGTCCTACTCCAGATATTCTTCTTTCTTTAGCAGCCTCAAGCAAGGTTCCATTCCCGCACCCAATTTCCAAAATTCTACCTCCCTCTTGCGGAAGATGTAATTCATCTAAAATAAAATTGTGTTGATTTCTCTGTGCTTCTAAATAAGGAGTCAGTGGATTTCCATTGTAAATTCCTTCTGTAAAATCTTCTATTCCTTGTCCAACCCACGAATCAATTAAATCATAAAAAGAAACTGCAGTTTTATTTCTACTCATCTCTTTTTTCTAAAAATAATGTTAATAAATATGATTATACTTAATTTACTGTGCCTCTAGACATATTTAGAAAAGCAATAGAAAAAAAGCCAGAAAAAACAAAAATAATTGTTGATTTCAGAGAGAAGAACTCTCTTGTTCCCTCAGAACTTGTCAACCTTGATTGTCATATTGATTTCAAGCAATTAGAAGTTGGAGATTACATTTCAGGTCAATATATTATAGAAAGAAAAACCATGCAGGATTTGCAAGCATCCCTGATTTCCAAAAGAATATTTTCTCAAATTCAGTCTTTGAAATTGCAAAAAAATCCAATTTTAATAATAGAAAATAAAGAAGAATGGAAATTAAATAAAAATGCATTTTATGGGCTTGTATTATTTATAGTAAAAACAAATATTCCTTTAATATTTTCAAATAATCCTAAAGAAACTGCTAAGTATATCAAATTATTTTCAACTGAAAAAAAGCAAAAAGAATTTTCCTATAGATTCAATAAAAAAGCAGGTTCAAAAGAAGATATTGCAAAATATGTTTTAGAAGGCTTCCCAGGTATAGGCAGGGCAACTTCAGAGAAATTGCTTAAAAAATTTGGAAACCTGAAAAATATATTTCTAGCTTCAGAAGAAGAGCTACAAGAAGTTTTAGGTAAAAAAGCTCTTGAATTCAAGAAAATTATAGATTAGCTAGCAACCTTATCTACATTCTTGTAAACTATGCTTGAGATTTTAGACATTACTCTATCTGCCTCAAACTCATCTGCCCCAGTACTCATTATACATAAGATATATGGTTTTACAGGATGATATATAATTCCACAATCGTGATAATGATTTATCCCCTCTGAATAAAGATATCCTACTTTATGTGAAACTGGAACTTCTTTCGGAACTCCAGCTGGAAGTTGAGTGTTATAATCTGTTTCAGACATTATTGATAAAGCAAGTTCAGAGAAAGTTCTTCTTAAATATGCTGAGTAGTATAATGATCTTAAAATATTACTATACTGTTTAGGCCCTAGGTAGCTTATATGGTCTCCATCTATAGGTAGACCCATTGCAAGTCTTGCTTCAAGAATATCTTCTGTAGTTAAAAAGTTGGTTTGAAGAACTCTTAAAGCAGTATTATCAGATTCCTTAATTAAATATTCCAGCAATTCTTTTATTGTTAAAGTGTATCCTGCTCCTTTCTGAGCTAAAGTCCCAGACATAAAGTTTAGGTCATCCTGTGTTAAGGTGACTTTTTGCTCTAAACTTAATTCTCCTTTTTCAACTCTTTTAAGAATTGCAACCATTACTGGTACTTTCAATAAACTAGCTGAAATGAATTCTTCTTTTTCATTTAGTCCAATCCATGCCCCTGTCTTCAAATCCTCAAAATATAGCCCATACTCTCCTTGCAAGTTTGAATTATTCATAAATTCAATTAAATCAGTTCTCATATCTTGGAATCCAACAGAATATTGATTTTGTACCTCAAGAAAATCCTCTGTTTCCATCCAAGCAATATCTGGAGAAATATGTGCAAACTTAGGAGTATACTTCACAGTATAATAATGAGAAATATAAAAGTTTAGCCCAATGGAAATTAAGAGTGAAACAAAGACTGCTGCAAGTAGTTTGTTATTCTTTAAAGTCTCTTTAATTTGCATACGTGAATATATATTTAATAGTTATAAATTATGCGTTCACTCAGGCACCACTGCCACGGTACTATACTCTTTTATCTTTGCAACCTTTTTTACATCTGAAAGTTTTATTTTTCTTATTCTTTCTTCAAAATCATAATAATCCTCTGCCCTTCCAGTCATTGCTTCCGTAAACAATAGTTCATTCATTACATCTCCACTTTCCTCTGAAGACAGTCTCCTTAGTCCAATTATTCTAGTTTTAGCTTCTTCTAAGTCTTTTTCAGTCATTTTATCAACTTTTTTGAATTCATCTAAGATTATTTTCTTAACTTCTTCCACTGCCTCTTTTTTAGTACCAACATATATGTAATAATAACCATAATTCTTTTCTCTGCTAACATCTCCTCTCACACTATAAGCAAGTCCCTTCTCTTCCCTTATTTTCAAAAACAGTCTTGAAGACATTCCATTTGCAAGATACATGTTAAGAAGTTGCATTGCTTCAAATTCTTTTTCATCCAGAGGAGCATGCATTCCAAAAACAAAGTGTGCCTGATCTATTCCCTTTCTTTTTTCAACCACTGATTTATTTTGCTTCTTTATTTCAACAGGATTAAAGTTAAATTCTTTCTTTTCAAATGCTTTTTCAAGTTTATCACACACCTTTTCAAAATCAGCATCTCCAACAACAACTGCAACATAATTGGAAGGGCAATATCTTTCTTTGTAATACTTGTAAACAAAATCTCTCTTTAAATTTGAAACGCTCTCTTTAGTACCTATGACTAGTTCTCCAAATGGCTTAGCATATAGATTCTGCTCAAGCAAATTACTTGCATGCATTCTTGGACTGTCATGATACATTTTTATTTCTTCTAAAATAACTTTTTTTTCTTTCTCAAACTTCTCTTCATCCATAATAGAGTTGTTTAGCATGTCAATGAGTATATCCATCCCTGAAAAAAGATGTTCACTTGGGAGCTTAAAGTGGAAACTTGTTACCTCGTGACTTGTAAAAGCATTCATTACTCCACCTTTCTTTTCTATTTCTCTAGAGATATCTTCATGATTTCTTGTTTTTGTACCTGTGAAAAGCAAATGTTCTATAAAGTGAGCAATTCCTTTTGTTTTAGAATCCTCATAGCTTCCTCCAATCTTGTTAGCAATGCAAAAAGAAACAACTGGAAGCTCTCTTTTCTCCATTAAAACAGTCATTCCATTCTTTAGCTTCTTTCTTAAAAGTTTCATAACAATCAAAGCGAAAAGCTATTAATAAAGATTTTCAGTGTAATTTTATGCCAATAAATGCAGGATACGAATATTTTGCAGCCGAAAAGAAATATGCTGCTGCTAAAACAACAGATGAAAAGATAGCTGCGCTAGAAGAAATGATTAAGGCTGCACCAAAACATAAATCCAGTGAGAACTTCGTCGCTAATTTAAAACAAAGACTAAATAAGACGATTGAAAAAAAAGAAAAAAGCAAGAAAACAGGAAAATCCACTAAAAAAAGTATAAGAAAAGAAGGTTTTCAGTGCGTTCTGACAGGATTTACAAATTCTGGAAAATCTGCTCTTCTTTCCAAATTAACAAATGCTAAACCTCTAATTTCTCCTTATGCTTTCTCAACATACGCTCCAGAACTTGGAACAATGGATTTTACGGGAGTAAAATCTCAAGTAATAGACATGCCTGCAATTGGAGCGGAAGCATTTGATATAGGCCTTGTAAACACTGCAGATTGCGTTCTTGTAGTTATAACCGATCTTCAAGAATTAAACAACCTAAATCCCATTCTTCAGAAAGCAATTGGAAAAAGAATAATAGTTTACAATAAAATAGATTTGAAAAGTGATGAAGAAAGAAGAAAACTAGAAGCAACCATAAAAAGCAAAAAAATTGATGCAGTTATAGTTTCAGCACAGACTGGAGAAGGAATTGAAGAGTTAAAAGAAAAAATATTTAGTAAAATGGGTGTGATGAGAATATATATGAAAGAACCTGGAAAAGAGCCTTCAAAAATACCTTTAGTTTTAGATATAGGATCCACAATCCAGGATGCTGCAGAATCCATTCTCAAGGGCTTCTCAAAAAGAATCAAAGAATCAAAAGTTACAGGTCCTTCCGGAAAATTCCCAAATCAGAAGGTTGGAATCTCCCACGTTCTCAAAGATAGAGATGTAATTGAATTTCACACCAATTAGTAATGTATAAAAAACAACATCTTCTAAAGAATATATGGCTCTAGTTACAGAAATTGAAGCAACAATTCTTTTTAGAATAGTTATTGCACTTATTCTCGGTCTAGCACTTGGAATACAAAGAGAAAGAAAGAAAACAGAAGAAAATAGCCTAGGTCTAGCAGGTCTAAGAACTCACACAATAGTTACAATTGGTTCGGCGCTAGTATCTGCAATAGGATTTGTAGCAATATCTGAAGACCCTCTTAGACTAGCTTCTTCTATATTAACAGGTATTGGTTTTATAGGCGCTGGAACAATTATTGCAGATAAAAATAGAGTAAAGGGTCTTGTTAACGCAGCAACAATTTGGACTGCTGCAACAATAGGAATGGCAGCAGGCCTTGGATTTTATGTTTCAGCAACAGTTGTAACTTTGATGACAATAGTCATTCTAGAGCTAAAAAGATTTGAGAAAGTAGAATAATTAACTATAAGCTTCCTTGTAAAGCTGCTGTATCTTTTTGTTTGACCTAACAGGTTCAATTAATGAATTTAGCTCCTTTGCAAAAGATTTCTTTAAATCCATAGGATGTAATTTCTTTGCAATAAAGTCTGCCTCAATTTCTTCATAAGTAGAATAAGACTTATTTCCTCCAAATTTCTCAGGTCTTTCAACAACAAATTTTTGTTTATTGTCTGTTTTCCAAACCATTATCATGTACTTCAAGAAAGGTAATATTCCATTCTGAGGATTTCCTTCTTCGCATGCAGCCTTATTTATTTTTGTTTGCACAGCTTCTGCAGAGTCAATCATATCTATCTTGCTTCCAGGAACACTTGAAGACATTTTCTGACCTATTAAACCAGGCAAGATATAATTCATTAATTCAACTCTTGGCTTGTACCCTAACTTTGGAAGAAATTCTCTAGCATAAACAAATATTTTTCTTTGATCAGTTCCTCCAAATTGAATATCTACCTTAAGATATTCTTCATCGAGAGCTTGCATTAAAGGATACATTATTCCCCCCAGTTTTGGATTCTCTCCAAGCTTAACAACTTCAGAAGCAGCCCTATTTGCATCATGCACAGTAGTCTGTGTAGAAAGCTTAAGTAAATCTTTGAAATATTCTCCTTTAAGCTGTATTGAGCTTCCTTCAACAAATTCAAGCTTCTTTACATCTACTCCTAGAGACTTTAACATTTCTGGAATTAATGCCTTGTAATATGCTTGTCTTTTAGCCAAAATCTCCCAAGGAACTCCATCCAGTGCTGCATGAAGGTCTGCAAGTAATATTTTAACTTTTAATCCTGCTTCTAAAAAGTCTCCTATCTTATATAATGGATAAAGATATGAAACATGAGGGCTTCCGGTAGGCATTGTTCCCCAGTAAACAGAAACTTCCTTTTTATTTGAAAGTATTTCCTTAAGTTCATCTGATCCTATAACCTCTTGAAGATTTCTTGTTATAAGATTAAACTTCTCATCTGCACTTAGTTTCTTTACCATACTCTAGAAGAGAAAAACATTAATTTAAAGGTTCCTATATAAAAAGGTGGAAAAAACTACCTTCCTCTTATTTCTCCTTCTGTCTGGTTCATTTATTTATCTAACAGTTCAGTTAAATTCAAACCCTCTTGAAATAAATGATAATTCAATTTCATCTTTTCCAGAAAATACTTACCTAAAGCTCACAGGCACCCCTACAAATATAAGGACATATCCAGAAGAAATAACTTTCAAAATAAACAATGTGAGCATTAGGGCAAGAACTTCTTTCTCACTTTCAAACAAATCAGCTGTTATTTTTGGTAAAGTAAATACCTATGAAAATCAAACTTATATTAGAGTAGAAAAAATAAAATATGATACTTGAAATTTTTCTTTCTTTAATACTTGGATTAGTTTGTGGAACAATTACAGGTCTACTTCCAGGTATTCACATAAACCTTGTTATTACATTTCTTCTTGGATTAACATTTACAAATTCATTAAGTCTTCCTTTAGCCATATTCATAATTGCTCTTTCTTTTACACACATCTTAATCGACTTTATTCCAACAACTCTTCTAGGCGTTCCAACAGAAGAAAACTATCTTTCAGCCCAACCAGCTCATAGATTAGTTATGCAAGGAAAAGCAAATCAAGCAATTAATGTAGCATTCCTAGGTGTTCTAATGTCTATTCCACTCATAATTGTTCTTTCTCCAATATATGCATTTGTTTTACCAAGTTTGTTTGAATTTTTACAAGAAATAATACCTTACCTTATTCTCTTAATGTCTCTTTATTTGATATTTCAAGAAGATAATATAATTTCAGGTATTCTGATATTCTTACTTTCTGGAATTTTAGGATTTTTTGCTTTTGACCTTCCCGTTAAAGAACCCCTGCTTCCTCTTCTATCTGGACTATTTGGACTTTCAGCAATATTTTCAAGTATGTTTTATAATTCAACAATTCCAAAGCAAGAAACTACAAAAACTAAAATAAAATTAACAAGATTTCTTAGGCCTCTGTCAGCTTCTTTTTTTATTTCTCCTATTCTTTCATTTTTTCCAGGAATTGGAGCAGGACACATTTCATTATTTTCAGCACAAATAATAAATCCTAGTTCAAAACAATTCATCTTCCTTAACAGTATTTCTTCAAGTCTCAATATGGCTCTAAGCATTATAGCTGCCTATTCTATACAAAAAACAAGAACTGGCACTTCTGCAGCAATATTACATTTACTTTCCCCAATATCAATAAATATTTTATGCATTCTTATTTTATCAATTATAATTTCAATAATTTTTGCCTATAAATTAGGCAAACTAATTTGTATCCCTCTAATTTCTATTTACAATAAAATTTCATATGGCAAGATTTCTTTAATTACTGCAATATTTGTTATCTTAGTAAATACATTTTTCACAAACTCTTTAGGTTTAATCATCCTCGCATCTGGAACACTCATCGGACTAATATGCCAAAAAATAGGTGTAAGAAAAATACAAATGATGGGTGCTCTTTTACTTTCAACCCTGTTGTATTATTTCTTGTGATAATGTTTAAATATTACTTTATCTTTTTAATAAAGTGAGAGAGGTGCATAAAGGAATATTTCCTGAAGTTCCACTATCAGATGGAAACTTTCATTCTAGAGCTTTAACCGTACTTGAAACAAATCCTTCCTTGTTTGGCGAAAGAAAAGATACTTGCATAACAATAAATCGCGAGCCTGAAAGAAAAGACAGAAGTTTAACTTACCAAGAAAGTGTAGACTTAATTTTTATTTATGATAGACTTAAGAGAAGATCACAAAGATATGGAGTTGCAATTGAATTAAAAACAATTGAAAGAGGAGAATTAAGTTTAAGAGATAGAGCTAAAGCAGAAAGTCAATTATTTAATGGAATACGATATATATCCTCGAGATATGATAGTGTTGCACATACACCATATGGAATACTTGTAACAGTATCTCGTGAAGGAGTTTATGAGTGGGAAAGGATATATGCAGATGAGTTAAGATGGCGTTGGGAATTTAATCAAGAAATTAAAAGAAAACGTTAAAACCACTTATTGAGCCCTTCCTGAGTTTCCTTATCTTTTCCAAATATACTTTCTATATATGATTGAGTTAATTCTAAACTTTCAAGAAGGTAAGGACTCACATTATAATTTCTTGCGAGTGCGAGTGCAGGTTCCATATACTTCAAAATACTTCCTTCAGAAATAGTAAATATTATTTTACTTCCACATGAAGTGCATTTTCCAACCAATGGGGGCCTTCTATATTTAGAGTTACAAGTAACGCATCTAAATCCTTGTTGAGAGAATTTTCTTAGGTTTCCTCTTGTATCTCTTATGAAGTGTCTTTCAATTATTAATCTTGCAGCATCGCTTGCATCAACTGCTCTTATCTTTTTACATAAATGCATCATTCCATCTACCTTCTCCTGCATTGTTGGTAATGTTTTATAACTTGAACATAAAGCTCCTTTGTTTAAATCAGAAGTATCGTGTGTGAAATTTAACTCTGTAAACTCTTTGTTTCCTCCAAGTCTATTCTTTACCTGTTCCATCTTAACTTCAGAAGGATGTTTTTTTTCTTTTGCCGCTGCATAAAGTTCATATGGAACTTCTTTTGTAACATCTAAGTCGAAAATCATATCATCAACTTCGTTTGCCCTTATTCTCATATTAAGAACAAGTGGCGCGTCTTGAGTTCCTCCCCTATGAGATGGAATAAACTTCCTTGAAAAATTCAAAAGTAAGTCCATAAGCATCATAACTGCTGCCTCGTCTCCGTCACAATCTCTTCTCATTGCCGCGTGAATATATGGACTTGCCAAAAGTGCTTGTATCTTTGAAAATCCAACAAGTCTTCCAACTGCCACTGCAGAAGTGTGTGGAGACATACAACCAAAAAGAGAACCTACAAGATCTTCTCTCTTTTTTGCATTGAAGTAGGTGTTTGTATTATATATTTTAACAAGTTCTTCATCTATGAATCTTCCAACGCTTAAGAAAACATCATCTGCTCTTTCATCAGGAGTTTCTGGACAGGCAGGCAATATAATATCATGTGGAAAAAGCTCAAGTATTTGATTATCTGTTTTCAATTCTTCTCCATATATATCTTTTTCATAACCTAAAGAAACAAGTTTTGCAACTGAGGTTCCAACTTCTGCAGGTCTAAAATGAGTTATAGGCATTTCAGTCATGTCATATCTTATAGTTCCGTCTTTGTTTACGTGAAGTCCGTGCTTTGCTCTTAGTAATCCCTTTGCAAGATGTTCACATACGTGTTCACTGTTAGAAGTTCCTTTCACTCCCTTAACAACACTTGGAACCTCATCATTTCTCATTCCAATTAATTTTCTAGCAGAATCAAAATAAGATTTTATTTCAATAGACCTTTCTGCTTCTCTTCCATAGCTATTTTCTTGCTTTTCAACTTCTTCAAGTTTACAATAATTCCCGCAAGTTTCACATTTTCTATATATGCTTTCTCTTTTACATGTATTACAGAAATAATTTGGAAAGTCTGCTCTTACTATTCCATTTTCAACTGCAGTTTGCACACTTCTCATTCTTCCACCTTCTTCTCCAACAGGGAAAAGAACGTGTGGACTTCCAATTAACTTTCTAAGCTTTGCTTTTTCAGGACGACCCATTCTTGCTCCAATAAAAGTTCCACTCTTGTCTGCAATCTTTACAGCACATAATTTAGAAATAATTTCTAGTGGCAACTTATCAGATTCTTTCTTTATTTCAAGTGAAATCCTATCAACTCCCTGATCTAAAGGCTCATGCATTGATAACCCTAAATTAAATAATAGTGCTTCAGAATATGGTTGTTTTATCAAAACATCTTCCAAAGCCACGTCATGTTCACAACCAAGCAGTTCTAAAGCTCTTTTACCCTGAGCAAATCTTTCTCTATGTAACTTAGAATATGGTAAAGCAAAAACTCCATTTCTTATTATTCCGTGTGCAATCCAGTCAATCAAACCAAGAAGCTGCTCTGTAGAAATCTCTTTCCAAAAGAAAGAATATTTTGGATGGAGGGGAATGTCATACTTTTGAGAAATCTCAACTGCCTCAGAAAAAGAAATATTTTTATTTGCCTCTCCCCCTGCTTTTTTCAAATCCACTGCCCAATATTCTTCAACATATCCTGCTTTTTCTAAACCGTGGTTTCTATTTATAAAATCACCAAATGGAACTAAAATATCTCCAAGGTAAACTATTTCTTTAATTCTTGGCTGAAGTTTAACAGCTTCATCATAATCATTTACAAATTTTAAACTTCCATCATCAAGAATAACTATAGGTCCATCAATAGTATCACATGAAGCCACAGTACATCCTTTGGTAGGTTTCTCAATTTTAAGTTGTGTTCCAACTGCAATAAAACCATTTGTTATAGCCATTGTTGCTGGATGAACTGCCAGCGTAGAATATCCTGTTGTTCTACATCTTCCATATCTTAGTCTAAATCCTCCCGACTGTGAAGGGTGTGAAAATATAGGTCTCCCTCCTACAATGTCTTGAATATATGTAGCTCCCCCTCTTGAAGCATCAGACTTCTTTCCTTCTTTTATTTTCTTTTGAAGTTTTACAAATTCCTCAAGCCAAGTCCAATCAGAAAGTTTAAACCCTTGTTGTTTTAGTTTCAAAACTCTTTTCAAACATTTAGGAGCTTTCTGTGCCATTCCTTCAGCTCCAACAAGACAAAAACCAGAACGTAAGATGTTTGTTTCAATTCTTGGCAAATCCTTATAGTTGAAAACTTCTCTTTCTTCACTAGGGTCTCCAGAAAGTTGTATAGGAAGATTTCTAAACATAAAGTCAAGTTCTTGTTCTGAAGGAAGATATTGCAAGTTTGTTATTCTTTCATGATATTCATAACATTCATGTATTCCTCTTTTAACTTCATCTTCAGTAGGATCATATTTAGCATATCCAAATAGCTCTCTTAAATAATCAACAACCACTAGAGAGAATGCTGCTTCACTTCCTCCTGCAGATCTTATAGGTCCAGAATAATAAGGTGCAAGATAATCTTTTCCATCTGCGGTTTTCTTAACCTTAAGCTGAATAAATCCTTCAATAGGTGAAGAAACATATCCTAATGTTAAATAACCTAAAGCAACTCTTATACCTGCCTCTATCGCTTCTAAATGACTTTTGAATTTACAGAATTTTTCTTTTGCAACTTCTTCTGCAATACTTAAAGCAACTGCAGGGTCTAAAGGACCATATTGTTTTTCAAGTTCATGCACTCTTTCAACTATTCTTTTGTCATTTATTTGAGGATAAAGGACACTAACAAGTCCCAAGACTCTTTCAGCTAGAGAGGTTGCAACCGGCACTTCAACACTATCAGAAGGGTCTATTCCTTTCTTTCTAGCTATATTTGCATGAGCATATGCTTCTCCCACAGACTTTTCAAGTTGTTTGAAATATTGTTCAACCTGCATTCTTTATTTCCTCCTCATCTCCAAAATCAAGAACCTTGAGTTCTCTTGTTTTCAAATTAAGAATGGGTACCTTTGCAGGATCAGGAATATTTCCAACTTTTTCTTCGAAAGGAGTCTGTGCCTGCCAGCAACTTCCAGTTATAATTAAAACACCATTATAACTTTCTATATCTAGTCTGTGAACTTCTCCTGTACATAGTACATCTGGAACTTCTTGTATAACTAAAGAATCACTTTCCTTATTTGGAATATAGGTTACTTCTCCGTGTGTTGGAGCTAAATGTCTTCTTTTAAGCATGTGTCTTACTGCTTTAGCTGGAGTTCTGTGTGCTTTAATTTCTCGCAGTTCTTGAATTTCATTTATGAAAGCGTGAATACTTGCTCCATGATACATCAAGACCTTAAACTCTTTATCTCCTTCTAGTATCTTAACAAGACAAGGATTAGTTACTAGAACAAGATTATCAAATCCGTATAGTTCTGGAGCATAATTTTTATCAATTATTGGCTGTGGTTCTGCAACTCTTGAAGCGTCGTGCTGCCCTGGACACATGAATATTGTTATGTCTTTAGGAATCCTTCTTATGTAAGATGCAAGCAAAGCATATTGTTCTTTCATACTTCCAAGTTTCAAAAGTTTTTCTTGTCCAGGGAAAATTCCAACCCCATCAACATTATCTCCTGTAAAGAAAACATATTTTACTTTCTTTGCCAGTTCATCTCCACTATTTATCCAATTCAAGAAATTATTAAAACTACTTTCAAGATGTCTATCGCTACCTGCGTGAACATCAGATAAGAAGGCTACACAAACCTCTTCATTAAATTTAACTTTTTCATTAATGAATGAGTCTGGGAAGAAAATGTCGTGAATAAATGTAAGGTCTTTATTTCCAGATGCTCTTACTCCCACAACATCGTCTAGTTGAAGTTCATTTGCTATAGCAAATAACTCTGCATTGTCTACCTTAACAAGACCATTTATAGTTCCTGTTAAATCTTCAAATTTAATTATAAGATTTTTATTTTTAGTCATTCTTTTTTCAGTCACCATTCCAATAAAACTAAAGAGCTGTCTATCTGATGAAACCTTGTTTAATGCAATCAAGTTTTTCAGTGCTGGTCTATTCATAAGAATTCTTTGAAGCATCTGGTATCTAGATCTAAAGTTTCCAACAAAGTCTGCAACTTCAAGCTTTTTATCTGCCTTTGTATTAGCATAAAATAATCTATAGTTTTGACTGTTTTTCTTTACTATTTCAGGCGTCTGTTGTATTTTTGTTTCTCTTTTAACTTCAATATTTATTCCAAGTTTAACAAAAACACTTTCAACAAGACTCTTATCTGTTCCCGGTAGTTTGGAAATAGACTGATGAGATATATTCTTAGTTAGGTTGGATTTAGTTATTATTTTTTGTCCTGCTGATTGTTCGAGCTGTGCAATTAAATTTTTAGCCTCATTTGTGTCTGCAATATTTGAAACCAAGTCAAATATCTCTTTTTCTAAAAGAATTCCTTTTTCCCTTAAATAAGAAAGCACCTCGGAGTTCATAGGTCTATTGCCTTATCAAGTATCTCCTTTGCTTTTGTTTTTATTTGTGGAGAAAGCATGAGTTTTATTTCTCTTGTTCTTCCCTGCCTTCCCTTACTTATGACTCTCGCATTTATTATTCCAAGCATGTCAAACTCTGCAATTATATCTGAAACTCTTCTCTGAGTTAAAACCTCATTTCTAGTTTTTTGACAAAATTCCTGATAAACATTATAAACATCTCCCGTAAATATTTCCTCAACTTCTTTTTTATCATCTAAATTCATTATGGCCTTTAAAACAAGTTGAAATTGCTTAGGTTCGCTTTCAATTATATCAAGCATTTTATCTCTCTCAATCTTTTGATTAGCGGAATCTATGTGTGTTTCTTCTATTTTCTTTTTTCCATCTCTTTCAGCTAGTTCTCCTGCAACTCTTAATAAATCTAAAGCTCTTCTAGCATCTCCATGTTCTCTGGCAGCAAACGCAGCACATTTAGCAATAACTCCCTCATCTATAGCTCCTTCCTTAAACGCAATCTCTGCTCTTTCTTTTAATATGTCTTGCAGCTGCAGAGCATTATATGGTGAAAATACAAGTTCTTCTTCTCCAAGTGAACTTCTTACTCTAGGATCTAGGTTATCCATAAATGTCAAACTGTTACTTATTCCTATAATACTTATTTGAGCATTTTTAAGTTCAGTATTTAGCCTTGTAAGTGTGTAAATAAAGTTGTCATTTATTTTTTTAACTGCCTGATCTATTTCATCTAAGACAATAAGTATAATCTGTTTCTTTTTATCAATCATTTCAATAAATCTAGAATATACCTGGTCTGTAGGAAGTCCCGTAGCTGGAACAGTTCCACCCATTTCGTTAATTAATTCAGCTAAAATTCTATATTCAGTATCAGAAACTTTCTTTAATTTACAATTAATATATGTAAAAACAAGTTCATCTTTGTTCATTTGCTTCATTTTATCAATTAATCTATTTCCTACATGCTGAACAGAAAGTGTTTTTCCAGTTCCAGTCTTTCCATAAATGAAAAGATTACTAACTCTTTCTCCTCTTAAAGCAGGAGCAAGAATTGAAGCAACAGATTCTATTTGATCATCTCTATGAGGTATTGTTTCCGGAGTATAGTTAGACTGAAGAGCAGATTTATTCTTAAATAATCCAGAAGAAGCAATTGAATCAAATAATTTATCAATTTTATCCATAAATATTTTATATAAAATCTTATTATAAATGTATGTGTGTTTGAGGCATCATTTCCACTGAAAGGTTCTCTTTTCTCGAATAAAATTAATTATTAAAATAAAAAAATAATGAAAACACAGACACCTCTGTTTCTATTGGAAAATGAAAACTAAAACCTTCCAAGTTAGTATTAACACGAACTTATATTACTATATATAATATATATAATATATAATATAAATATTTATAATATAAAATTAAAGAAAAAGAAATTTCAATTTTTCTTTTTAAATGTTTTTGTTATTTTCCATGTGAAATAATAGGGTGTGGGTGTTTGTAAAAAATATTTATCTATATAATGTAGTAAAGAAACATTTATATATCGCTTTCATTAAACTACGCTATGGTACTTGATAAAAAGCCATTAAAAGAGATTGTTGGACGCCTTGTTGTAACAAAAGAAGGTAAAAGACTTGGATTTGTAAAAGATATTAACTTTGAAACAAGAACTGGAGAACTTATTCAGATCGTTCTAAGAGAACCTACTGCTTATGCAAAGTCATTAAATCTAGAGTCTTCTCAGGAGAAAGATGTTCTAGTTCCATACAATACAATTATTGCTATCGGTGACTTCGTTGTTATTTCTGAAGAAGATTTGATTTAACACAACATTTAAATAAGATTACCAAGAAACATTAACATGAACCTTATAGGATTTGCTTTTACAAAACTACACGCAGAGAAAGTTGCAGCTATGTCTAAAAAAGTAGCAAAGGTAAATGATATTCATATTACAAATGTTGAGAAAGAAGAAGTTCCTATACAAATGAAAACAGATGCCTATAGAATTTCATTTAGATTTGTTTTAACTTACAATGATAAGGATGCTAAAAAAGAAGCAAAGTTAGGAGAAGTAATTATTGAAGGATATATTATAACCTCTCTTACTGAAAACGAAGGAAAAGAATTCTTTAAGAGCTGGAAAAAGAAAGAGGTTCCTGAGAGCTTTAGACCTGCAATATTTAGTTTAATAATGAAGAAATGTTCACCAAAGGCAATTGATCTTGAAGACACTATATCTTTACCTTTCCATGTTCCAATTGTTCCACAGTTAAGATTCAACAATTCTGAAAAATAAAAGCGTTTTTAGTTAATTTCTTTTAATTTACCAAATTCAAAGTTTTCTAATTCATTTCCAACAGCAATTACTTTAAACTCTTCAAGTTCTAAAGGCCAAGGTAATTTAGTTAAGTAATCTCTAGGATCCGTGCCTTCATTACTACTTATAAAACTAGGACAAATAATAAAATTCTTATCTTTATATTTCCCTTCAAGAAAACACTTATACTTCTCAGATTTTACTCCATCTCTTAGAACTATAGCGGGATGTAAATGCCCTATAACTATTGTTTTTATTTTTTTATCTTTAATTAAGTCAAAATCCCTATCTCCGTGTAAAAACGCAATTTCTTCAGACAAATAATAATCTTTAATTTCTAAATTATCTTTTTTAGGTAAATAATTTATTAAAACATCATGGTTTCCCTTTGTAATTATAAGTTTTTCAGTTCTTTTTTCTAATTTTTCTATTATTTTTTCAAATTGCTGCCTTTCTTCTTTTAATATAGAACCAAAAGTGTGTTTTATATCTCCTAAAAGAACAATTTCATTAAATTTATCTTTAAATTCAAATAACTCATCAAAAGACTTCTCAACTTCTTCAAAAATATACCTATTAATAAAAATTCCTGCCTGATTAAGTGCAGATTCGAACCCTAAATGAAGATCTCCTACAACTAGTATTTCCTTTTCTTTTTGTTTAATGATAAGAAACTTTCCTTTATACGTTATTTTGTTCATTTTTTTCTCCTATTGCCTTAAGATGCAATTGATGCATTCTTTTTAGGAAAGCAACCCTATCTTCTATCTTAATTAAATCACTCTTTCCATGCATCCAAACCCCAAGTCCGAAAGGAGAAACTATGGGTGTTTTAATCTGCTTTATCTTTATTCTTCCATCTTCTATTGCAGCAAGAACTTTTGTTGCATTCTTTAAATCCATAAGATCTTCTAGTACCTCTCTTCTTGCTTCTTGTAATATTGGGAAGGAATCACCTATTTTTCTTACAGCCGCAAAAAGAAACTCGGAATGAACTTGCTGCTTTCCTACACTCTTACTCCTACCCTTATAACTTCGAAGTATCATTAAACTTCTTCCAGCACAGTGTCTAAATCTTCTTTTCAAAACATCTGTTTTTTCTAAAGCTTCTTTTATTATGAGTTTCAAGTCTTTACTTTTGACAAAATCAAGTATTTTCTTATCTTCCAAATGTTCTGCAGAGATATAAAATCCATTATCGTTTATTCCAAGCTCAACGTCTCTATGTTTAAGTCTTGCAGCTGCATATGCATATGCTCTAGAAAGAACGTCATTAACCCTTCTTCCATATAAGCTATGAAAAACCATAACTTCCTTCAAATCTTTGAATTTCTCAACAACCAGTGTTTTTTCATCAGGCACAGCAGCAAAATCTCTCTGGTTTTTGAAATAGTTATATATTTCTTCAGCCACATACTTCTTGCAATATGTGTATTTTTCAATAAATTCAACACAATCTTTCTTATTGTCTAGTCTTTCCTTAACAAGTGCCCTAAATTTACCAATTGCACATGCAACATCAAAATGTAAGGGCAACATTTCACTTGCCCATGAAGGAATTGTAGGGTTTCTAGATACATCTGCCTTAACAAAAGCTTTCATCCCTCTTGTATATAGAAATTGATACTTTTTTCCTCCAAGAACAAATACATCTCCTCTTTTCATTCTTTCAACAAAACTCTCATCTACCTGTCCTACAATTGCCCCAGTTCTTTCTGCATCATTTACAACTACTGAAATAAAGCTTTCATCAGGTATAGATCCTACATTTGTAGAGTAAATAACTTTAGCAAGCATTCCTCTTTTCCCAATCTGTTGTTTTTCTAAATCATACCATATTTTAGCATAAACGTGTCTATGTTCAAGGGCATATTCTCCTGCTAGATAACTAAGAACGCCCATAAAATCTTCATCACTTAAGGTAGAGTAACAGTAAGCCCTTCTTATACAATCTTTCATTTCCTGAACTCCCCAAACCTTTGTTATTGCCATACCATATATCTGCTGAGCAAGAACATCTAGCGCATTTCTAGGTATCTGAATTCTATCTATTTGTTTTTCAACCATTGCTTTCATTAAAATAGCACATTCAACAAGATCATCTCTATCCAAAACAATAAACTTTCCCTTTGGATGTTCATGAAGCTGGTGTCCTGCTCTTCCAATTCTTTGCAGGGCCCTAGCTACACCCTTAGGAGACTTAATTAAAATAACAATATCTATGCTTCCTATATCTATTCCAAGTTCAAGACTTGTGGAAGAAACAACCACCTTCAGTTCACCCTTTCTAAGTCTTTCCTCAATCATAAACCTCTGCTCTTTACTCATAGAGCTATGGTGTGCCCCGATAAATCCAGTGTACTTTCCAGGATATCTTGTTTCCAGGTGATGTATTATTCTTTCTGTAGCGTTTCTAGTATTTGTGAAAATAAGGGTTGTTCTATTTGCGCTTATAATCTCATCAAGCATCTTGTAAAGTTTTGTTTGACTGTCTGTACTTTCAGATTCAAGAATGTCATCTCCAGGGAAATCAAGGTCTATTTCAATACTTTTTACAAGTTTCACATCAGCAATCAAGCAATCTCTCTGCTCTCCAACAAGGAATTTAGCAACTTCCTCTAAAGGGAATATTGTTGCACTAAGTCCAATACGTACAGGGTCAATTAAACTCATGTGTGCTATTCTTTCCATTGTTAAATTAAGGTGAACTCCTCTTTTGTTTGTCATTGCGTGTATCTCATCTATGATTATGAATTCGAGTGCAGTCATTTTTTGAGAAAATTTGCCTGTAGTGATAACTATAGCTAAACTTTCAGGTGTTGTAACAAATATATGGGGGCATTTCTTAGCCATTTTACTTCTTTCATATGCAGTTGTGTCTCCAGTTCGTAGACCGACTCTAATTTCTTGCATCTGCAGTCCCTTTTTCTTTGCAAGTTCTTGCATTTCTTCCAAGGGGCGTTGCAAATTAACATAAATATCATTACTTAGTGCCTTTAGCGGGCTACAATATACTGCATATATCTTATCCTCAAGCTCTTTTTTCAGTGCAAGCCCCACAATATAATTTAAAATTCCTAAAAATGCAGATAAAGTTTTGGTTCCTCCAGTAGGTGCACTTATAAGTATATTTTTTCTTTCGTATATATTCTTTACAGCATGTCTTTGTGTTAGTGAGAAGTCCTCAAATCTTGAAAAAAACCATTCTTTAACAAGAGGATGTAATGTTTCCTCTACTTCTTTCTTGCTAAATTCTTTTGTTTGAGTTATTTGTCCCATCATTTGTCTTCAAATCTTTGGTATTTAACTGTTTATACCAACTTTAAAGTGAATTATTTTTTGTAGGAGAAATGAAAACCGAATAACTTATAAGCACAGCTAACAAAAACAAGTATGCCTAGACTATCAGAAAAGAAAAAAACAAAAATATCAGAACAAATTCTGTATTATTTGTTCAGTTGCGCTCCAGAGTCTAAATTTACTTCAGAGATAGCAGAAGAGATAGTACGAGACGAAGAATTTGTTAAAGATTTATTGAAAAAACTCTTTGAAAAGAAGCTAGTGGTATTAGTTTCTAAGAATTCTTCTGGCGTAGAATATCAAAAACGTCAACGCTGGCGTCTTTCAAACCAAGCATATGAAGTGTATGTCAGTAGACAACAGTCTTTAGTTAAAAGACAGCCTTCTTTTCAACAAGATCTTTAAATTTTTCAATAAAAAAATGGAAAAATAATATTTCATACTACATATTAATTGCAATAATGTTTATAATCCAGTCATTTATCTAGAATATAATGGATCCAATCAAAGAGGCATTCACAAAAGTTAGACAAGATATTTCAGATTTAAAGACTTCCATCTCATTTTTAATGCAAGAAATAGAAGATATTAAACGAACTCTTAATGAACAAAAAAACACAACAATTAAGCCTATTCTAACCTCCCAAATAAGTGAAATTCCAACAAACCAACAAACAGATTCTGATAAAGTAGCTTTATACGGTCTAAAAAGCCCAAATACTCAATTTTCCAGTGGAAATAGGGGGGTTCCAACAAACAGACAGACAAACCAACAAACAGACCAACAGATTCCTAGCACGTTGGCATCCACTGTACAGGCCGTTGATTCACTGAAATTAAGCTTAAAAAACACTTTTTTGAGCCTTACAAAGCAAGAAAGAGAAGTATTTTTGATGCTTTATGATCTCGAAGAACGAGGTTTTACCGTCGATTATCCTTTGCTGGCGCAAAAACTTAATCTAACAGAAAGTTCAATAAGAGATTATGTTCTTAAGATGATTCGTAAAGGTGTTCCAATACAAAAACTTAAGGAAAACAACAAAAAAGTCTTCTTATCCGTTGCTCCAGAGCTTAAAAAAATGGCTAATTTAGCTTCATTTCAATCTTTATACTCTATAAAACAGGAGTTCATCGGTTAACCGATAAATTATCATAATTTCTTATATCTTCCAATAGGAAAATATTCGTATTAAAAGTTCGCACTATATCCTCACTTCTAACACTTTCTCACAACTCTTTTTTTACCTCAGGAGCGTTGATCTCTTAACCCCAAAGCTCCCTCACTTTTGGCGGAAAATATTAACTTTCTAATACCTCTATAGCACTCACTTTTATTGTTTTTAGTGCAAACTCTCACTTTATTCATGTTTTTCCTCTGTTTCAGGGGCTTTTTTCTTGCCTCTAACTCTCACTTTTGCGTATTTTGACAGTTTTTCCTTCATTTCGTCAGGTATAAACACTCTCTTTTTCCCATTTTTCTCTAAAAGCTCCTCAATTAGGCCCTCACTCTTCTGTTTTATCGCATTTATTTGCCCTCTTACAGTTGATCTCTCTTTCCCGAGAAGAAGTGCTAAATCTTCATAACTCAGCTTCATTTCGCTCTGTAAAAGTGTAAATATTATTAATCTTTCATTTGAACTTAAACTCTTCAAAAAATCAGAAAAATTGCCTGTTTGAACAGGTGTTTGAACACCTTCTTGAACAGCTTGGACAGCTGTTTGTTTGCCCAAAACAGCCGAATTTTTCAACAGCTGTTTGTTTTCAGCGTTCATTTCTACCAGATCAATTCCCTCTCTTAGCGAGTCCACCTCTGTTCTAATCGACGATAAATCTCTTTTTATTTCAGAAAGTACATCAAACAGCTGTTTGTCGGTCTCATCAAGGTGTTTAATCCACTTTCCAACCTTCTCAATATCTTCCTTAACCAAAGAAAATGATTTCTTAGTTTCTTCCTCTAATTTTTTATTGTTCTTACCAAATAACCATCTAAACATAATTGTATACCAACATCCAGGCTATATAAATATTGCGCTTTTAGAGCTTAAAAACACATATTCCAACACATCTTCTAAGTAGTAAATAAACAGCATTATCTGTACTATTTATTGACTTAAACACCCTTATTTAGTTAACAAACAGCTGTTTAATCACCTCTAAACAGGCATTTTTTAGCCTCAAAACACCTGCCCATTTTCAAAATTTTTCTTTTCTAAAAATCAAACAAAAAACAGCACTTCCAACACCCCAAAAATAAAACCAACAGCCAGCCAAACACCCCTCAAACACCTGTTTGATCTGAAAAAACAACCTAAAAGACCAAAAAAACATGGGGAAAAGTATATAAACTAAAGAGTTTTATGGTATATATGTCCTTAATCTTCAAAAACTTGAAAGGAGGGATGAAAAAATGAACACAGTTGACTGGATTGCACGAGTTCTCGTCATTGTTGGAGCACTAAATTGGGGATTTGCTATATGGGACTTTAACCTTGTAATGACCCTATTTGGCTCAGTATCATGGCTTGTAACTTTAGTATATGCTCTAGTTGGTCTATCAGGTGTCTGGGAAGTAGTAAAGCTATTCCAGAACTAAGGACCTAAACAACCTTTATTTTTTTGTTTATCTTAGATTTTATGAAGATTATGCAAACAAAACGCTCTTTTCGCCTTGAGTTTAAGCGTCAAGTTCGTTTGGCAGTGACTGCAGCTATTGGTTTTTCCATAGCCTATGCCTGGAGACAAGCGATTTTTGACACTTTTCAAAGTTTTGTGGTCCGTTTCCTTGATGTCCCAGAAGGACATTACCTGTCTGAAAATTATACTGCCCTAGCAATCACCCTTGCAGGAGTATTAGTCATACTTTTAACCTCTAAAGTGTTAAAAGATTAAGTTAAATTAACCTTATTTTCCTTAAGATCAATCTGAAAGGAGGGTAAAAAATGAAAAAAGAAGTATTAGAAAAGATAGAAACCTTTGTAACTGCAGCTTTCGGACTAGTTGCAGCTCTTGCTTGGAATGGAGCAATTCAATCTCTTTTCGCAGATGGAGGAGCATTACACTTTCTAGCTGCTGGAGGGCCTTGGGTTTACGCTGTTTTAGTCACAATTATCGCAGTGTATGTTACAATTGTAATAAGCAAGATCAAACCAACCAAATAAAATGGCAAAAAAGAACACCTCAGCTATCCTTTCAGTTATAGCAGGAATATTGGTCCTTGTTTTCCCATCTTTTTTGGCATGGGCAGTTGGACTTTATCTTTTGATAACTGGAGGCCTAGAACTACTAGGCAAATAAAAGCAAGTCATAAATTACTTGCTTAAACTTTTTATTTATTATTAAAACTTTCAGCATACACCAATAGTTCGCATTAATCGCATTTTTCTTAATTTTTTATTGCCTTCTTAAATCTTTATCAATCCTTTAATAGTTCTAAAACCTCTGTTTTTTGGAGGTAGATCATGGCAAAAAAAGCAAAACCAGCAAAACCACAGGATGCCCAACAACCTGCACCAACACCAGCAAACTAATAATTTAGTTGGTAAAACAACATAAAAACTGCTTTATTTTTATTCATTTTACAAGTTCGCATTAATTTTTACCCCTTTCCCCTTCCAAAGAACAATTACCTTAATAGTCTAGGAGGCGCGAAGCGCCGACTCGCGCCGACCTTCCAGAACCAAAAGTATATTAAGTTGAAGGTTCTAAATAGAAAATGACTTTACTAACTAAGATCAAAGAAATTACTCTAGTAGATTGGATTTTCATCCTTCTAGGAGTGGCTAGCTTAATTGTCTCAATTCTAGCTTATATTCATGCAAATGATGCAATAACTCAGGTAAATAATCTTTATACTTCCGGCAATAATTTAGTATCTAATACTGGGGACAGCTCATTTGTGCTTGCCACCATTGGTCAATAAGGGTTATTTTACCATTCGCTTAATATATCTTGTGCGAAGTTTTAGCCTATTTTAGGGTCTTTTTGACCATAATTGGAGAAAGCTAGTATTAAACAGACAACTCTCTAAGAGCTTTATTATCGTTCAAATGTTTTTCAGATAAAATCCTTTGTAAATTAACATCTTTTTTGTTATATATTGTAAACTTCAATTTTTGAGTTGATTCTACCTTTTTACTAGAGTTTAGATCTGCTAATTTCTCTAAACCGGGAATTCTAACACTTACATTACCTGTCTTATCTTTCGCAGTTAAAACAGATAGCTCAAACTCAATAGGGCCCTGAATAGTAAATTTTTCAGGTGTAGCAGAGTCTATTTTTTCCAGAGTTTTTTTGATAAAGTCTTGCAAATCCACATCTTCTTCGTTCATAAAATCATAAGCTAATAGTGACTAATAAATCTTTCTATATAGCGTAATCTTTCTAAAATCTCTTAAAACTTTCAGCATAGGATTAAACAAGTATAAAGTTCGTTTTATTATATTAAAATTATAGCGTAATGTTTTAGCTTATGATAGAAATGTTAAGCATAGACAATAAGTTCGTATTAATTAAAGTTTTAATATCTTTAATTTGGAACCAAAATAGAAAAGATAAAAAGAAGAAGAGTTTAGACATTATATACCTTCCTAGTTGTATTTTCAACTATAGCAATCTTTAAAACCTTTAGAAAACGTTTAAGATTTTAATGAGGTATGATTCTATTCAGACAGTTAAGGATTATCTTGATGCTGTTGCTCTTTTAAAACAAGGGACAGTAGGAGATGACTATAGAGAAGCCTCAAAACATCTTGCTTCTTTAGCTTCAAAGTTGATATTTAGAGCAATAGGTCATCAAGTCACTGGAAGAGGTCATAGAGATTATAAGCTAGATGGGGAAGTTTTACTAACTAGGTCAGTAACTCCTTCAACTCCAATAAAAGATTTACCTATAGTACTTGTTGATCCTGGAGATTATGATCTTGGATCAAAAGTTAGCATATTTGCAAATAACCACTTAAGTGACAGAGTTGTTGCTATAGCAAGTTAGAATTATCTTTTAAGAAAAGCTGAAGCTACCCAAGCAAATGCTACAATGCAGAATCCAACTATGGTTCCTGCGAAAGCCTGCTTTGCAGTTATTTTTTGTGCCTTCATATCCTAAAGAAGAATTTATCTCTTTTAAAGCTTAGCATGTTCGCTTAATATCTTAAGCAATGACAGCAATCTTTAAGCTTTGGCCTTATAAATTCAACAAAATCAGGTATTTTCTTACTTTTTATCGTTTTTTATCTGCTTATACAAATGGTCAAAATATTCATTTTTATTGGTTTTAGACATTCTTTCAACAATCAATTCAGGGGTTGATCTTGCAAGTTTACCTAAAACAGGATTGTGGTTTACTATAAGCTCAAACTTTTCATTAAGTCCTATTGCTTCTATTCCATCAATTCTAGTATTTGCAGGCTGTTGTTTCTGAAGTTCCTGCCCTAAGTGAGTAGCGATGACCATATAACATCCCCTAGGAACAAAATACTCTATAGTTGCTTGCATTATTCTACCAGCAACTCCAGGTTCTGTAACTGCCTCAACTTCATCAGCTAAAATAATCGTTTGTTTTCCAGGTTTTATTGTTGCAAGCTGTGTTAAAAGGGTTTCAAAAGCTCCCTTACTTGCAGATCCTTTGTTTTTGGCAAAGTAATATACTTCAGAGAAAATAGGGGTCTTTATTCTGCCTTCAGAAGGAAGGCCAAGGTTAGATTGAACAATTATTTGTATTATGTGTTCAAGAAGAGTAGTCTTTCCTCCACTATTTGCTCCAGTAAGTATTGAACAAGGGAATTTCTCTGAAAGGTGGAAGGATATTGGTTCTGCCCTGTCAATTAATTTATTTTTAGATTCTTCAATAACTAATTCTGTTGATATTTCTATTCTATCGTTGTTGTTTGCAATTTCTCTTCCTATTCCTCCAACGAAATCAAGGTAAATTAGGTAGTTTGATAATTCCTTCAAAAGTTTAGGAATATTTCTAAGAGTGTTTTTCTCTTTTAGTATCTTTTTAGCGAACGCAGTGAACTTGTCAGCAGACTGTTTTCTTAAGAGCTTCTCAACTTCCTCTTCGTCAAGTTGAACAGGAATTGATTTTTTGAAAAGTATTTGTGGAAGTTTTGTAGAAATTATTTCAGAAGTAATAAGAGAATTTATTGCAGGCGGAAGTATTCCTTTTTGCATCATCATCATAAGTTCTTCTCCTCCGAATGTAAATGTCTTTAATTTCTCTTGAACGTGTAAATTTATTTCTCTGAGTGCATGTTCAATTCTTTTTTCATCTATTTCTTCAAAACTTCCCTGTTCTAGCAACAATAATGTTTTATCAAGCTCATTTACAATTAATTTAACTTTTTCAGGAAGATCATTTTGATTTTTAAGTAAAGTAATATTTTCTTTCCATCCGGATAACTCCGATAAATGTCTTTCTAGGTATATCTCGTCGATATTATTTACAAAAACACTGCTCGCAAGCATTTCAAGCGCCCTAGAATATTGTTCACAGTCTATAACATAAACGAGGTCAAACTGCTCTAGACTTGATAAATCAGATTCAGAAATAATCAGTCTACAAGGAATTCCTTGTTTTTTCATTTCCAAGAAAGTTGTTTCATCTTCGGTGGCCGAGGTTATCGCATAAGGCACTTTCCAATTAGGTCTAGGAATTTTTATTTCTTTTAAAAAAATATTAGTTTTGTTTCTTTGGCTAGTAAAAAAATCTTGTCTTTTTTTTATTTCCTTTTCATCTCCTATGAATGGAAAGAAATTGAATATATTTGATGTATCTGCAAAAAAGAAATTTTTAGATATATGTTGAATTAAATTTGTTGCAACTGCTTTAGCATCTGTGGTTTTGAATATTGATGCTTGCGCTTTTATGGTTGTTTTTCTAGAATTAATATAAGAAAGATTATTTTGCGATATAAAATCAATTATCTCTTTTTCCATTTACAAAGCAATAAAAATTAGTTTATAGGCTTTTATGTTCTAATCTTAAATCAATTTTACTTAGAGAAAGCAACTCTAACTTTGTTGTTAAACAACAAATATCCTGCAATAGCTCCGTCGATAATTAAGTCAGGGATATTTACTAAAACACTTCCCATAAGTATATCTGATAGTGCTCCAACAAATCCAAGTCCGAAGAAGATTACTAGAACAATTCTTGCCCAGTTCTTTCCTTTCCAAAGATTTCGTGCAACAAAGTACATTAATACTCCAAATATCAAAAATACTACTCCACCAATAAATATTCCTAGAGTAACATCGCTTGCAACTGTAGTTGATGCAGTGCTATCTTCAACAAACATTTTTATGAGTTGCTGTGCATCTGTTTGATTAAGTAGTGCCCCTGCACCAAACAAAAATATGCTCATTATAACAAGCAAAGCTGAAAGAACGTAAGTAAATACTGAAATAATTTTAACGCCTAAAGGCATTCCGTTTTCGGTCTTTGATTTTTGTACAGCTTTCTTCACCTTTTTTACCATATTTCATTCACGAGTTCTTGGTATTTAAACGTTTATTTATCCCCAAATTTCTTGATAAAGCCAACTAAGCATGTAAACTAACATCACTAAAAAAACAATTATAGAAACCATTTTCAAAATTCCAGATGTTAAAAAAGAAAGTACAAAAGCAATTAAGAAAACAATTGCGAGCGGGTTGATTCTTGATAAGTTGCCATCAAGAATAGAGTATTGTTTTCTCATAAGTTAAGATACTTTCTTAATTTTTAAAATCTTTGTTAGGTAAATTTAAAATTACACTCCTATTCGCATTAAAGTGCCTCTATAGCTCAGTCGGTAGAGCGTCGCTTTCGTAAAGCGAAGGTCGGGAGTTCAATCCTCCCTGGAGGCTCTCGTCGATTGTTTTTCAAGAATAACAATACTTAAAAAGAAATAATTGTATTGTTTTTTAGATTAAAAAAAGGTGAAATATGGGAAGCAATATCGACTTAAGAAAATATGAAGATGGTACTGCCATTCAAGATATATACTCAAAGATAGTTTCAGGAAAAACGGGATACAAGGCAGTGATAGAAAGGAAGAAGCCTACTCCTAAGTGTGTAAAGTGCGGACGCGGAGGAGACCCCGAACAAAAATTCTGTCCACAATGTGGAGGAAAAATGATGGTACCTATAACTGCTTGCCCTGGATGTAAGAAGTCTATTGAACCTGGAGTAAAGTTCTGTACTGAATGCGGACACGATTTAACTCCATACGTTACTGCGCAAGCATAATTTTATTAATCAAGTTCTCTCTATGTGTCTATGAAAGAGCAAATTGCACAAATTCTATCAAAACATCTTCCAATGACTGAAGAAGAAGTACTTGCTTTAATAGAAATTCCAAAGGATTCAAAATTAGGTGATTTCGCTTTTCCATGTTTTTCTCTTGCAAAATCTTTGAAAAAGAATCCTGTAGATATAGCTAAAGAAACCGTATCTAAAATAAGAAACGTATCTCAATTTGAACAAATAAATGCTCTAGGACCATATATCAATTTTTTTGTAAATAGAAACATGGTTGCACAGTCAACTCTCAGTGAAATCTTGAAAAAGAAAGATAAGTATGGTTCTTCAATAGAAGGAAAGGGAAAGAAGATAGTAATTGATCTTTCAGCACCCAATATTGCAAAGCCGTTTGGAATTGGACACCTTCGTTCAACAATAATCGGAAATAGTATCTCTAATATTGCTTCTTTTCTAGGTTATAAAACAATAAAGATAAATTATCTAGGAGATTGGGGAACTCAGTTTGGTAAGCTTATTGTAGGATACAAAAAGTGGGGAAATGCAAAAAAACTTAAGTCTGATCCAATAAATCATCTTTTAGAATTGTATGTTAAGGTAAATGCTGATGAAACTTTAGAAGATGCTGCAAGAGAGGAGTTCAGAAAATTAGAGCAAGGAGACAAAAAAAATTTAGCACTCTGGAAACAATTTAGAGAGCTTAGTTTAAAAGACTTCAATGAAATTTATGAGCTTCTTGGTGTAAAATTCGATGTAATTTCTGGAGAATCTCTTTACAATAAAAAATTAGATGCTGTTGTTAAAATGTTAGAACATAAAAAATTGCTTAAAGAAAGCGATGGAGCAAAAGTTGTAGATTTGTCTGAATATAATCTAGGAGTATGTTTAATACAGAAATCAGATGGAACCACTTTATATGCCACCAGAGATATAGCTGCAGCATTAGACAGAAAAAACAAATACAACTTTGATTCTGCAGTTTATGAAGTAGGTCTAGAACAATCTTTACACTTTAAACAAATCTTCAAGGTTTTGGAATTGCTAGGGAATGATTGGGCAAGGTCTTGTACTCATGTAGGTCATGGACTTTATTTAGACCAAGATGGTAAAAAGTTTTCCACAAGAAAAGGAAAAAATGTTTTTATGGCTGATATACTGAAAGAAACAATTGACTTAGCTAAAAAAGAGATTCAAAGCAGAGAAAAACTATCAAGCAAAGAGTTAGAAAGAAGGGCAAGAATTATTGCACTTTCTGCAATTATTTATGGAGACCTAAGAAACTATAGAGAAAATAGTATCGTCTTTGATATAGATAGATTTTTACAATTTGAAGGAAATACTGGCCCTTATATTTTATACACCTATGCTAGATGCCAAAGCATTATCAAAAAATCAAATTTCAAAAAACTAAGTAAAATAACAGTAATAACTGAGAAAGAAAAAGCACTCGTAAGTCATCTTTACAACTTTCATGAAACAGTTAAGCAAGCATATTTAACAAATTCCCCTAATTTAATTGCAAACTATGCTTACGAATTATCTCAAAAGTTCAATGAATTTTATCATGATCATCCTGTAATTGGAAGCAATGAAGAGAATTTCCGTCTTGCGTTAGTTAGTTCCTGTGCTCAAGTCTTGAAAAATTCTTTGTCTCTTTTGGGTATTCCAGTTCTTCAGAGAATGTAATCTTCTAATCCCAAAGCTTTTATATGGTCGTTCAACCTATTTTTAATGTAGGCAGACTAGCACGTTCGCCCCGTGCTGTACATCAAACGGGCGTAATGGATGAGTCCAAAGGAGCACGTAAGGTTTAGGATTTGAAAGCCTTTGTCTAACGTTGAGGTATCGTCCTGTTCGATCGTGCCCTTGTGAACCGGGTCAGACCTTGATCGGAGCAGCCCTAAGCAGGAAGCATGGTGCTTACAGGAATAGCGGTACTGAGGATGGCAGAGTCAACTTTCCCTTCCAAGGCCAAGCAACCTCCCTGCCTACACTTTTTTATTTATTAAAAACCTATAAATACCATATTCTACTATCGTATTTATGGTTGAAAAAAGAGGGCAGTTTTTTCTTGTAGCTGCTTTAGTTATATCTGGAATTTTAATTGGACTTGCAGGGATTTATACTGAAGTTAATGCACCAAAAGAAGATTTGACAGTTCAAGATGTTTCAGTTGAATTAAACTATGAATCTCTTCAGGTCATTGACCAAGGAGTATACAACGATTTAACTGATGAACAACTTTTCTCTAATATTGCCAATCTTACAGATTATTATGCAGCAAAAAATCCTTCAGGTGAATTTATTATTTTATATGGTAACAAAAATTTTGTTAAGCTTAGAAAATATTCTCCTTCTTCTGCTGGCACAATAGGAATAAACACTGGCGGCAGCGTTACAGAAACAACAGTGGGAACTGTTAATGTGAATGATTATTCACATGATGGTGTTTTTGACCCTAATCTTGTAGGACAAAGAATATGTGTTAATTCTACTTTAACTGGAGAAGTTTATTGTGCAAACAGTACACTTGGAAGATCCTTTGCAACAGTTATTTCATTAAATAAGAATAATGAAACCTATGTTTCCCGCGGAAGCTCTGCACAAGATTCACTCTCTCCACAACCAAAAACAAATACTCTTCTAGCTCAATGTCGTGGAAACCCTCCTTCTGGAAATGGTTATCTTCTTGGTCCTAATGAATATCTTAAATTAAACGGAGATGACCTTAGATATTGGACATACAGAACTCCATCTATTTCACAAGATTTAGATTTGATTCCATGTACATGGTCTTGTAGAAATGACTTTATTGTAAAAACTGATTTATCTGGATGTGTTCCAAGAAACACAAATACTCACGATTAAAATGAAACAATCAAAAAAAGCTGTAAGCGAGATGGTTAGCTATGTGTTGCTTGTAATTATAGCGGTTGGAGTTAGTGTAGGCGTGTACAATTTTCTTTCAGTTTATACTCCTAAAGATCATGCAACCTGTTCAACAGATGTCCGTCTTGTCTTACAATCATATACTTGTGAGAGTGGAAACCTTACATTAAGTCTTTTGAACAAAGGAGTTTTCAAAGTTGATGCAGTTTACATTCGTTTTGGAGAACAAAATAGAAAAGTAAAGGATCTAATTAACGGAAATCAAAATCAAGGTGGAGGACTATATTTCACAACATTTATTGGAAACAATAACCCTGGTTTAAATCCAGGTAGTTCTGCTTCCAAATCTTTCTTATTAACTATTGATCCCGCAAAGAAATATGGACTTGAGATAGAACCAGCAGTGTTCTCAGAAAATAACGATCTTGCCCTTTGTCCTCAAGCCACCATAACTCAAGAAATAGCTTGTTCCTAAGTACAATAATCTATTTATAAGAACCTCTATCAATCTATTTATGAAGTTTGCACATATGGGTGATTGTCATCTAGGAGGGTGGAGACAGCCAGAGCTTAGAGACTTAAATTTTGCAAGTTTTCAAATTGCAATTACTAGATGTATTCAAGAGAAAGTAGACTTTGTTCTTATCGCAGGAGACCTTTTTGATTCTGCCTATCCCCCAATAGAAACGTTAAAAGATGCATTTCAAGAACTGAGGAGATTATCAGATGCTAATATTCCGGTATTTTTAATAGCTGGAAGTCATGACTTTTCCGCATCTGGAAAAACTTTCTTAGATGTTCTTGATAAAGCAGGGTTTTGTAAAAATGTAGTGAAGTATGAAGAAAGAAATGGAGCTATTATTCTAGAGCCTACAATATTCAGAAATGTAGCTATTTATGGATATCCTGGCAAAAAATCCGGACTAGAAGTAGATGATATTGCTAAAATAAAAATACAAGATGCTCCAGGACTATTCAAGATTCTTATGTTGCATACTACTCTAAGAGATGCAATTGGTTCTTTGCCAATAAAAGCAGTAGATCATGAAAAGCTTCCAAAGGTCGACTTTCTTGCCCTTTCTCATCTTCACATTAATTACAATAAAGAAGGAAGGGTTTACTCTGGTCCAATATTTCCATGTAATATCTCAGAGCTAGAAGAGCTCCAAGGAGGTTCTTTTTACATATTTGATAATGGAAAAATAAAGAAAGAAGTAATTAAATTAAAGTCAGTTGGAGTATATCATTTAGAGATAAGAAATGCAATAACTGCCACAGATGAAATTCTTTCTTTACTTGCTTCGGAACCTATAAAAGATAAAATAATTGTTCTCAAACTTTCAGGAGTTCTTGACAAGGGAAAGACTGCAGATATTGATTTCACTAAAATAGAAAAATATGCAAAAGAAAATGGAGCTTATGTTATGCTTCGTAGTACTACCCACCTTCATGCAGCAGAAGCCGCAGTAATTCCAGAAACTTTAGATGCAGCCAATTTAGAGACTCAAATTATGAAACATTTCGAAGAAACACACCCTAACAAATACAATGCAAACATTTCTCCCCTTCTAAGAGCACTCCAAGTTGAAAGGTTAGAAGATGAAAAAACTGATGTGTTTGAAGATAGGTTGCTTTCAGAGGTCAACAAAATATTAATTCCATGAGATTAAAAAAATTAGTTTTAAAGAATATAAGAAGTTATGAAAATCAAGAAATTTTTTTCCCAGAAGGTTCAGTCTTACTCTCCGGAGAGATAGGTAGTGGAAAAACAACTCTTCTTTTAGCCATAGAATATGCTTTATTCGGTCTTCAACCTGGACAAAAGGGATCTGCACTATTAAGAAATGGTTTTGATGTTGGAGAGGTTTCCTTGGAATTTGAGGTTCAAGGAAAAGATATTCTTATAGAAAGAAGACTAAAAAGAACATCTAGGTCTATTGCAAATGAGTATGCAGCCATAACTCTTGACAACGAAAGGTTAGAAATGTCAGTTACAGAACTCAAAACGAAAATACTCAACTTATTAGGATATCCTGCAGAGTTCGTAAAGAAAAATAATCTTCTTTACAGATACACTGTATACACTCCCCAAGAAGAGATGAAGCAAATAATCCTAGAAGATGCTGAAACAAGATTAAATGTTCTTAGGCATGTGTTTGGTATTGATAAGTATAAAAGAATTAGAGATAATCTTGATATAATTCTTCTTAAGATGCGTGAGGAAAGCAGAACTGTGCAACTAGAAATAAGGAATCTTGAAACAGAAAAAAGTGAAGTTCGTGCGAAAGAAGAGCTTGTTACTGCTCTGGAAGATAAGTCAAAAGAGAAAAATGCAGAAATGCTTGAAAAAATAAAGTTAAGAAAAGAGAAGGAAACTGAAATAAAAGAAATAGAGGGTAAAATAAAAGAAAAAGACACTCTAGAAAGAGAAGTAGAGAAAACTAAGATTTTACTTACTTCAAAAAAAGAAACTTTATCAGACATATTAAGGCAGAAAAAAGAATTAGAACATTCAATTGAACAGCTATCTTCAGATTTTGATGAACAAAAATATCAAAATCTTTTGCTTGAGCTTTCTGCAAGAAAGTCCACAATAGAGAACTTACACAATACCTTGATTGAAACAATAAGTTCTATTTCTTCCTTAGAACAACAGATAGTAGACAGTACTGCAAAGAAAGAAAGACTGTTTAAGATGGATTTCTGTCCTACATGTCTTCAAAACGTTTCAGTTTTCCATAAACACGGTATTACTGCCGAGACAGACAGAGAAGTTAATGAAATAAAGAAAAAAATAAACTTGCTTTCAGAGGACAAGCAAAGAATAGTTTTGTCTTTAGACAAGGTTAGAGAAGAAAGAAAGAATTTCGAAGACAAAAAGTCACAAATGGAAATAGCAAGGTCTAATTTATCTATTTTAGCACGATCTAAACAAAAAAT
>DASZSY010000004.1:0-7995 GCA_035548435.1 Candidatus Nanoarchaeia archaeon
ACCTTTTATCATATTGATAGGAACCCTATTAGTGAATTGGCAGAATCCTTGGGATTGACTGGCGGAAGGGGAAGTATCCAACAAGGAGAATATGTAGAAACCACATACATAAGTAAATATGATTCAAATGGAAACCTCATTACTAAAATTCGCGAGATAGGTGATGTTGAAGATGGCAAAGGAGTTCATACGCATGCATGGGAATTTAACCCTCCAGGAAGCTTTAGAGGGAAGTTACTAAAACCAAACTCTTTTACTTACCCTGATATTGTAGTAGAGCATTGATTCTTCTTAATTGCTTATTTGTCTAATGTCTCTCATAAAATATGAGTTTATGTACAACTGTTAATAATTTATGTGCAGAATCAGGGTTTATGTGCAAGGTCCCTTTGAATAGAAGCTTTTTTTAAACATCAAAAATCTTTTATTTTTGTGGCTTAAAAACCCTAGAAGGGTTTTTAAACGTCTATTTGCAAAGAAGAAAATGGCAATAAACAACAAAGAGTTTGTAGAACTTGAATTTTCAGGATATGCAAACGGAGAACTTTTTGACAGCACAAAACTTGACGAGATAAAGAAACTTAATCCAAGAATGCAAAACGCTAAGCCGATGATAATCTCAGTTGGACAAGGAATGATATTGCCTGCATTTGACAAGGCAATTGAGGGAAAAGAACTTGGAAAAGAATATCAGATTGAAATAAAAGCAAAGGATGCGTTCGGAGAAAGAAGAAGAGAACTTGTTAAGATGATTCCGCTTAGTGCTTTTGAGGGACAAAGAGTTATGCCTCAGGCTGGAATGAGTTTAATGCTTGATAACAATCTTGTAAAGGTTCTGTCAGTTTCCGGAGGAAGAGTGACTCTAGACTTCAACAATCCTTTGGCAGGAAAAGACATAAAATATAATTTCAAAATTGTTCGCATTGTAAACGATGAAAAAGAAAAAACAACTGCACTATTTGATGTAATGTTTAGATTTGTTCCAAAATTTGAAATAAAAGATAAAATTGTTATTACAGGACACAAAATGCTTGAACACTATGCAAAATCATTCAGTCCTAAGTTCAAAGAACTCGTTGGGAAAGAGCTTGACTTCGTCGAAGAAAAACAAGAAAAGAAGGAAGACAAAGCCCAAAAGAGCGAAGAAAAGAAAAATAATTAATTCTTGTCGTTAATAAATAGTTTTAGAACAACAATACTTATAAACAAAGACTGCTCTAATCGTCTATGGCTGATTTAACAGCACAAAAAAAGAGTTACGGTAATGAAGAGGTTGACAAAGAGCTTGAGCAACTGCTTCAGAAGCAAGGATCAAGAATAAGAGTAGTCGGATGCGGAGGAGCTGGAAACAATTCTATTTCAAGAATGAAAGAAACTGGAATTAAAGGCTGCGAAATTGTTGCAGTAAACACAGATGCACAGGACTTACTTTATTCAAATGCCGACGCTAAAATATTAATTGGAAAAGAATTAACTCATGGACTTGGAGCTGGAAGTAATCCTAAAGTTGGAGAACAATCTGCTAGAGAATCAGAACAAGAAATAAAGAAAAGAGTTGGAGATAGTGATATGGTTTTCATTACATGCGGACTTGGAGGAGGAACAGGAACTGGAGCAGCTCCAGTTGTTGCAGATATTTCAAAGAGATCCGGAGCATTGACCATCGGAGTAGTTACTCTGCCTTTCACAGTTGAAGGACAGAAAAGAATTGAAAATGCACAATATGGACTTGATAGAATGGTTGCTGTTTGTGACACTTTGATTGTTATTCCCAACGATAAACTTTTGGAAATCGCTCCTGAACTTCCAATGCACACAGCATTCAAGGTGGCAGATGAAATTTTGACAAATGCAGTAAAGGGAATCACCGAACTGGTTACTCGCGCTGGACTCGTAAATCTTGACTTTGCAGACGTAAAGGCAGTTATGTCAAATGGAGGAGTTTCTTTAATAGGTATTGGAGAATCTGATTCAAAGGACCGAGCAAAGGAAGCTGTTGAAAGAGCAATAAGTAACCCATTGCTTGATGTAGATATAACAAATGCCACAGGAGCACTTGTAAATATAATTGGAGGAAACAATTTATCTCTTGCAGAATACAATCAGGTTATGGAAATAATTTCAACCAAGGTTGCTCAGGACGCTAAAATAATCTCTGGAGCTCAAATATCAGCAGACATGGACAAGGCAATAAAAGTTCTTCTCATAGTAACCGGAGTTCAAAGCAATCAAATTTTGGGAGCAAGTACACAATTAACAATAAAGCAAAAATCTGAATTAGAACAGGAACTTGGAATAGATTTCTTTAAGACTGAATAAGGAACTTTTAAAAATAACATTTTACAGATAATACTATGGATAATACACAAGAATCACTAAAGAGCAAAGTATCTTCTTTTTTCCTACAATGTAAAAGAGTTTGGCACCTGCTAAGAAAACCAACAACTCAGGAATTTAAAACAATAGCAACAGTTTCAGCAATGGGAATTTTAGTTCTTGGAGCAATTGGATTCGTTGTTGCGGACCTCATTAAGTTGATTGGAAAAGTATTCTAATAGGAACTTTTAAAAAGCCCTTTTCTCATAGAAAATAGTCACACTACATCCTGACTGCTTCATTTTCTGAAGCTTTGAGGCATAGGTAGAAGACACGGATATCAACATGAACTTACAAGAAGCATTAGCAGAATTGAGAAAAAATGAGAAAAGAAAATTTGACCAGTCAGTAGACTTAATAATAAATCTAAAGGGAATTGATGTAAAGAAAGATAACATTGCTACAGTTTTTGTATATCCACACCAATTGAAAGCAAAAAAGATTTGCGCATTCTTGGAAAAGAAAACAGACCTTGTTGATGCTGTAACTCCTGCTGAATTCGGTGCTTTCAAAGATAAAAAGGCACTAAAGAAACTTGTAAAGCAATACGATTACTTTATGGCAGTTGCAAAGCTCATGCCGCAGGTTGCTACAGTATTCGGAAAAGTACTTGGTCCTGCTGGTAAAATGCCTTCTCCACAACTAGGAATAGTTATGCAAGAAACAGAACCTGCAATAAAACAAGAACTTGCAAAGATTGCTAAGTCTGTTAAAATAAGAGCAAAAGAAGCAAGTATCAAATTATCAGTTGGAAAAGAATCTATGAAAGACAGCGAACTTTCTGCAAACATTGAAGCTGCATTCTCTGCAATTGTTAACGCATTACCTACAAAGAAAGAGAATTTGAGAAATGTAATGATTAAAACAACAATGAGCAAACCTATCAAGGTGGAGATGAAGTAATGAGTAAAGAAAGAACACATGACATTCCTGAATATAAGAAGCAAACAGTTGCAAAGCTTACAAAGCATATGCAAACAAGCAAAACAATACTTCTAGCTTCAACAAAGGGACTTCCAGGAAGCCAGTTCCATGAAATAAAGAAAAAGATGAGAGGAACTGCAGAAATATATGTTGCTAAAAAATCACTTGTTTTGAGAGCATTGAAAGAATCAAAGGCTTCTGGAATTGAAGCTCTTGAAGAACAAATTGGAGCAGACGTTGCAGTATTTTTCTCAGACATGGATGCATTCGAATTATCAGGACTTTTGACAGATAGCCAAAGCCCAACAAAAGCTAAAGCTGGAGACATTGCACCTGAAGATATTGTTATTGAAGCTGGAGGAACAGATCTTATTCCAGGACCAGCAATCTCTGAACTTTCAAGCGTTGGACTTAAAGTTGCAGTAGAAGGTGGAAAACTAGCAATCAAGGCAGCAGTAACTGTTGCTAAAAAGGGAGAAGCAATAAAAGAAAACGTTGCTGGAGTTCTTGCTAAGCTTAACATATTACCAATGAAAGTTGGATTCCTTCCAATTGCAGCATATGATAAAAACGCAAACAAAGTTTATGTTGGAATAAGAATTGACAAGAAAGTAGCATACGAAGAAATGAAAGATGCAATTGCTAAAGCTCTTGGATTCGCACTTAACATTAAATACACCTCAAAGGAAACAGTTGGATTCTTCCTTGGACAGGCAGCAGCAGAAGCTGAAGCACTTTCTGCAAAAACATCTTCAATAGTTACAAAGGAGGGAATGTGATGGAATACATATACGGAGCTCTTCTACTACACAAGCTAGGACAGCAAGTTACTGAAGACTCATTGTCTAAAGTTATCTCAGCTGCAGGAGTTCAAGTTGACGCAGCAAAAGTAAAGACACTTATCGCTTCACTCGCTGGAGTAGATATTGCTGCTGAAATTGCTAACGCTAGAGCTGTAAGCTCAGCACCAGCTGCTGGAGCAGTAGCAGAGAAGAAGGAAGAGAAGAAAGAAGAAAAGCCAGTTGAATCAGCTGCAGGCTTAGCATCTCTTTTCGGTTAAGCATCTCATCGCTTTCCCAATAGAAGTTGTATAGGCCTTTAGCATCAGCTAAAGAGCTTCTTTCTTAGATTAATATAAATAATAAAAGTCAATGGATTATTTGTAATTGTAGATAAGTTTGTTTTATCTTTTTATTTCTACAATTATACTTTCCTTATGTAAGGGCTACAGAGGAACTTTTAAACATCAAAAAATTATATTTTTTGTGGCTTAAAAGTTCACAAGCTATAAGGGAACTTTTAAATAAGCAGAAAAAGAAAATAGAGTTAAGCCGACATGGCACAATGGTACTGCGCTGGTCTTGAGAACCAGTTTCCTCACGGATATCCCGGTTCGATTCCGGGTGTCGGCGTTTTATTTTAATTGATTTCTTCAGGATTTGAAGACTGAGCATATTGAACGAATTTTATTTTATTCTTATTTATTTGTTCTATAATTCTCCAGGATTCGAGTATTTCAGCACTGCTTGGGAATAGAGCAGTGTTTCCTTTTATTGATTCTTCAAGTAAAACAGCATATTCATCTATTGTGTTTGGACCAAACTTGCATTCATGACAGAAATCAAAGACTGCCTTGTCTAACTTGCCAGTTCCAGGCACTCTTGTATTGAAATGAATGTGAACGTCTTGAGTTGGAAATATGTTAATTATTATCTTGTTTTTCTCATGTCCTTTGGTTTTGAAATTTATTATTATTTTTCCTTCTTTTTTATGTAGTAACTTTCCTGTTTGAAGAATAAACTTTGTTCCTTTCCAGCGCTCTGCATCTGACTTAAAGAAAAGACGTGCAAATGTTTCAGTTTTTAGTCGAGGGAGATTATTTTTTTCAACTTCATCTCTGTATCCTATATAATGCCCAATTATGTTTTTTTGAGTTTCATCGAAAGACAAACTTTTTAGTGCCTGAATTTTCTTCTCATGAAATGAAGTTTCTGGTCTGTCCATTAAAACTAGAGAAAGAACTTGAAGAAGATGATTTTGAACCATATCTTTTATTGCTCCAGACTCGTGATAGTAACCTAATCTTTCTCCAACACCCATGTCTTCAGATGCAATAACTTCAATTGACTCAACAAATCTTTTGTTTAATAGGGGTTCAAAGAACACGTTTTGAAACTTTAGATTTTTTATGTTCTGCACAGTCTCTTTGCCTAGGTAATGATCTATTCTATAGATGTCTTGTTTACCAAATGACTGAGCCATAAACTCTTCTATTTCTTTTGCAGCACGACTACTGTTTCCAAAAGGTTTCTCAAATATTATTTTTGAACCTAAGTTCAAAGATTGATTTTTTAGCTCTTTTACTATAGGAATGAAAAGTTTGAATGATGTCGCAAGATAAAATAACTTTTTTGAATCTGAATTAGAATTAGATTTTATGAAGCTAGAAAGACCTGATAATGTTTCTGGCTTTGATGCATCTCCTCTAAAGAACTTTATTTTTAATTTTTTTAGAGCTTTTTTATCTTTGTCTTTTTTTGCTGAATCAACTATTAATTTTTTGTAAGTGTTATCTGTAAAATCTCCACGTGCAACTCCAATAAGAACAGACTTTTCAGATATTGCGCTGCGAGATAAAAGATTTGCAAAGGCAGGAGCAAGCTTTCTTTTAGCTAAATCTCCAGTTCCTCCAAACACAACGAAAGTAAAGTCTTGGGCCATATTAAGTCTGCATGAAGACGTTATAAAAACTTAATGAAAGAATAATAGACAGCTTTAAATAGCAAGTTTTGCCCTTTTTTATGCTGGAAACAGCCGTTTATAGAAATAGCAAGTCTATTTCTTTTTACACTAAAACAATGGAAAGTTTCAAGAAATTGGGATTAAGTGAGCAATTACTAAAATCCTTTGCAGATGCTGGTTTTGAAAAGCCTAGCGAAATACAAGAATTGGTTATTCCTTTAGCTTTAGCTGGAAAAGATGTTATTGGATGTGCATCAACAGGAAGTGGAAAAACACTTGCTTTTGGAGCCCACATTTTAGAAAAAATAAAAGATAACAAGGGAAAGGGAGTTCAGGCTTTAATAATTACTCCAACAAGAGAATTGGCAGAGCAGGTTTCTCATAGCTTAACAAGATTTAGCAAATATATGGGAATTAAAGTTGCTGCCATTTATGGGGGAGTTTCATACGGGCCACAGATATATGCATTAAGACATGCAGATATAATTGTTGGAACACCTGGAAGATTACTTGACCATATTCATGAAAGAACATTTGACATGAGAAATCTTAAGAATCTTGTTTTAGATGAAGCAGACAGAATGTTTGATATGGGATTCATCAAAGATGTTGTTGAAATAATTGAAGCGTGTCCTAAGGAAAGACAAACTTTACTTCTTTCTGCCACAATGTCAAGAGATATAGTTGATCTTGCACAAGAATACATGAACAAACCTGTTGAAGTTGGAGCTGAAGAACAAGTTGATCCTAGCAAACTTAAGCAAGTATTTTATGATGCAATGAAAGAAACAAAATTCTCTTTGCTTGTACACCTCTTAAAACAAGAACATGAGGGACTAATAATGGTATTCTGTAACACAAGAAGAAATGCTGACTTTATTGCTAAAAATCTTAAGAGATACGGAATGGATGCGCAGGCAATTCATGGAGGACTTTCTCAAAATAAAAGAAACAGTACAATATACAACTTCTCTTCTAAACACACACAGGTTCTTGTTTGCACAGACGTTGCTGCAAGAGGACTTGATATTAAAGGAGTTTCACATGTTTACAACTATGACATTCCAAAAAACTCAAAAGAATATATTCATAGAATAGGAAGAACTGCTAGAGCTGGAGAGAATGGAATGGCAATAAATATAGTAACAAAGTATGACTATCAAAATTTCAGAGCAGTACTTTCCGATGAAGCAATAAATATTGAAAGACTTGAAGTTCCACAATTTGAACAAGTCCAAGTTTCATTTAACAGTTCTGAAAGAGGAAGGGGTGGAGGATATTCTGGAGGAAGAGGAAGATTCGGTGGAGGAAGCCATAGAGGACATGATAGAAGAGACTCTGGAAGAGGAGATTATAGAGAAGGAAGATTCGGTGGAAGAAGAGATTCAAGAAGTTCTGCTAGACACGAAAGAAGAGAAAGAAGATACTAAACTAGTAAAGAATTCCAACCAATTTATATTTTATATCAGAAAATCTCATTGTTGTGTCTTTTGAATTTGAATTATCGCCCTGAGTTATGTAATAGGTTCCATTCTCGTCTTCTTCAATGTCAACAATTCTATGGACCACTATTAGATTGCCTTTAGAGAAACTTACAATATCTCCAACAGAAATGTCTTTCTCTGACTGTGGAACAACAATTATTCCATTTGAATAGTTTGTAATAAATGGAACCATACTATTAGTGTCATTGTAATTTGTAATGCTTGCGTTCTTTACCTTTATTGTAAGCTTGTCTTTATACAAAAGAAATGAAGATTCATTGAAATAATCTTGAGGGGAGCTTAAAGATTCTAAGTTTTTTGAGTCTAGAACTGCAAATCCAGATATTCCTTGATTTAAACTTGAAAAAACAACTCCTATTAGTATTCCTAATGAAAGTATTGCAATGGCTGCTAAAAATTGATTTGATTCCATAAAAAAACACTAAATAGCTGGTTTAAAAGGCTTTAC
>DASZSY010000005.1:0-21745 GCA_035548435.1 Candidatus Nanoarchaeia archaeon
TCTTTCATGATTATTGTAAATATAGCCTGCTGTTCTTCCTAAGGCGTTTGTTGCAACCGGAATCCAACTTTTCCAATCACTTGGATCGTTAACTAATCTTTCTATGTGACTTATAACTCCAGCAGTGTAAAGCAATGCTTCAAATCCATGGCATGCTAGATTGTAAACACTTACTCTATCTTTTTCAAATTCGCTATCTGCCTCTCTAAATATTCTAAGCAATGCAAGAGGAGAACATAAACTTTCAACATATCCCAAAGCTCCATTAAACATTAAACCTCCGAGGTCTCTCGCATTTTCTTTAATGTTTGAATTAAATATGTCGTAATCTACTTTTTTCATGTTATATTACTTAGATTTTATTTTACTCCTAGTTCAATTTCTAAATTAGACCTTAATTTCTTGCCTCTCACCATTGCTTCTTTTAGCATTTCTTTAGAAGCATATTTTGGATCTGTAGGCATTACTCCATTTATGTATGCAATTGAAAGTTCATTATATAGCACCCATTGATCTACATCTCTTTGAGTTGTTCCAGCAGCTGTAGGTTTAGGCTCAAACTCTGAATATTCTCTGTTGAATGTGCTTACAACTTTATTTTCAATATATCTTCTTTGAAAATCATATGCTGCATTAGATTTTAGTTTTTCTTGATCATATGCTCCAACAAACATGTCTAAAAGCATTCCCGCACCTGCTCCAATGACAAATATAAGTGCTTCTTTTCTACCCATTTTTAATATCTCCAGTTGTAAATGTCTTGGTGCCAGTCGTATCTAGGGCTGTAATAATAATCATATCCATAGTCGTTTTCATTTGGATAGTCATAATTGTGATAAACTTCTTTGAATCTCCAGTTTGTGCTAGGATAGGCTTTTCCATCAACATAGAAGTATGTATCTTGGTTGTTTACATATGTTCTTCCGAATCCACTATTATCTGAGTATCTGTATCCAACATCATATCTGTCTCCATATCTTCCAGAACTGTAATCATAGGAGTATCTGTATTCTGTATTTCTTACTGGAACATAACTTTCAGATTCTGTTTTCTTTACTACTGTTGTTTTATCGCTTCCAAACCTGTCTTCATTCTCAACTGTTGTTTTTTCATATGTTGAAGTTGAACTGTAGGCTCCTGTAGAATGTGTTGAAGAACCAAGTCTATAACTTTCATACTTAGGTTCCCATACTGAATAAGCTGAAACTGTGCTCACTAGGAATATTGAAAGAATTGTTAGTGCAATTAAACTAAGTATTTTTGACTTTTGCATAATAAAACCTTGGATTTACTATATTTAAACTTTGTGTTTGTTGTAACTTTGTAATAGTTATTTAATCAATGAAAAATGCTTTTCTATCGTCGATTAGCCTTATTTATTGCTATCTTTATCGATAATAAAGCCTTAAATAGCCTGAAAATATAGTATAATCATAACATGCCCTCCTTTCCCGCCAGGATTGGAGGGTTCTTGCTCACTTCTTTAAATCTTAACAAAAACCCTTATTTTACTTGTTTTCAAACAAACTCCACAAGATGTAAATGAAAATTGCTGGAGCCAAGGCAACGAGTAAGTTTGAATCCTCTCCCATATAATAAATCCAGAGACGAGTGAGAATCAAAACAAACAATGAAGTAATTACTTTGTACTTTGAGAATTTAAAGTTCATATATTTTCATATGATTTTAACTTAATATATCTTATTTTTTCACAATAAGATTCATATACCCTAAAAATCTAAAGCGAAAATGAAAGTTGAAATAAAAGAGGCGGATGTAATTCCAAGGCAAAGCACCACTGATTCACTTGTTGAATTTGCAAGAATACATCAAATATATCCTTGTAACAAAGATGGGATAATGATTAATTCTAGAACTGAAGATTCAATGTATGTTAAAGTATATTTATCATTTAGTCCTCAAGGAAGTCACTTTGTAACCTCTGGAATTGTTTATTCATATACTGATTACGCTGCTTTCAAAGAATCATATGGATTGTCTGAACATGCTTTAATAGGCCGCCCAGCTTTTGCAGTATATAGAAAAGATCCAAGACAATCCTTGGTTGGAATTATTCCTGTTGGAAAAAAAGCAAGAGTTACTTTAGCAAAATAAAGCTTTAAAAACCATAAATACAAGATATTCTTGTGCCTCAATCGTATAGTAGTCAGTACATCACCCTGTCGCGGTGAGGACCCGGGTGCGATTCCCGGTTGGGGCGTTCTATTTATAAATTCTGAAGATATCTTATTACATGAAAGAAATAAAAGAAGTTAAAGTTCCTTTGGATATAAAGAAAGCAATTGAGGAGAATAAAAAAGCAAAGGAAACTTGGCAAGGCACAACGGCAGTAGCAAGAAGAGATTGGATTGCATGGGCTATATCTGGAAAGAAGGCAGAAACAAGACAACTTAGAATTGGAAAGCTTATTTCAATGCTTGAAGGTGGGAAAATGAGAGTATGCTGTTTTCCAGGAATAAAATGGTTATTAAGAGATAAGGCAATTTCTGAAGATGTTAAAGAGCAACTAAGAAAGATGCTTTAATCCGCGATACTTATTTCTTCTAAAGCTTGGTCTGCTGTTAGTTCTATTATTCCTCTGGATAGTAAAATATCTCTTACTCTTGAATATTCTTTTTTATCTATGGAAACGCATAGCTTTGGACAAACATAAACTTCTTGCTGTGGGCTTGCAAGTTCTCTTTTGAAATAATCTACTGCGTTGCAAAGACAATTCTCATATATTCCTCCAATGAATAAATTCTTTCTTGCCAATGGAAGTTTAGCTTTCATTGAAGATTTTGTGTCATATATTTTCTTAAGTTGTTTCCAGACTTCTTGAGATACATTAGGAAGTATTTCATCAGGTAATGGAACTCCATACTGTGTTGTTGTTACAACTATTGTTCTCTCATCAAACAATGCTTGTAAATTAGGGTCGCAATAGACTGTAGCCACTTCTAAAGCACTTGAAGCATTATGAACGTGTTTGTGAGAGTGATGTATTAGAGTATTACCTGCTTTCAAAGTTCTTTCAAGTAAACCTTTTACTTTTTCATCTCTTTCTTTGAACTTCGGTATAGGTCCAACAACATTTACTTTTTTATCAAAATCCATTTTGTATGTGTATGGATGCACTACATGAACGTTCCAGAGGCCTGTCATTGAAAACCTGAATTTATAGGGTTTATAAAATAATCTTTTAAAGACAATTTATAAACCTCATAATTTGGTTTGATTGATGGGAGAGAATTCAGGTGCGGTAAAATGTGAAGAAGATCTTTTGAGAGTAGCTAGTTTTGTATGTAGACACTCTCCTGGAAACATTCTTCTTATCGGTGGAGGTTGTGTTTTATCTGAAACTGCAGGTTTTAGAAGACTTAGAGGTTTAAGTGATGATCTTGACTTTATAGTAAATGATGAAGGCTTAGATGCAGTTAAGATTCCTCTTAATCTTGGAGATGCCTTCAAAAATGGACAACTAGCAAGCGGGGGAAACGTTAATTATGTTAACGATATTCTTGTTGGTTTCTTCTACAGAGAAATAAAAGGCTGGAAGATTCCAGAAAAGGTTTTTGCAAAACCTAGAGTACAAAACACTTCCTTTGGAGAAGTTTATATGATTCCTGCCGAACTTAATTTAGCACTAAAGGTAAGAAGAGGAGCTTCAAGGGAAGATAAGCCTCATATATATGGAAAAGATTCGGTTGATTCTGCAAGTATTATAACTGGAATGCGTAGAAGAGGAGAGTCTTTTGATGTAAATTTATTTTTACAATATCTTACCCATGGAGTATGTGTAGATTGTAAATTATCTGGATATCTTGAATGTATAAATCACTTAAAAGTTGGAGGAAATCAATTATTTGGAATGGACCGAGAAAAATATAAGGATTTTATTGATAGCTGTAGAGTTGGTTTAAGTGAATATTTTGAGAGTAAGACCTAACTTTTATATATCAAATAACCTAATTCTATTTATGTCAAAGGAAATAACTGTTCAGGTTGATGTTAATGAAGGAATTGATAAGGTTTGGAAGGCTTTTACAGTGGCAGAGGACATAATGAAATGGAATCATGCTAGCGATGATTGGCATTGTCCTAAAGCTAAAAATGATCTAAAGGTTGGAGGAAAGTTTTGCTATACAATGGCTTCAAAGGATGGGAAAGAATCATTTGACTTTTCTGGAGTTTACACTGAAATTGAGCCACTTAAACTAATTGCATATAAAATGGATGATGGAAGGAAAGCAGAAGTTGTTTTTGCCTCAGTGGAAAATGAAACTGCAGTTTTTGAGACATTTGAACTTGAAAACATAAATCCAGAAGAAATGCAAAGACAGGGGTGGCAGGCAATACTGAACAATTTTAAAAAGCACGTAGAAAGCATATAATCATGGCAATTGGAATAGACAGATACGGAAGGTTAACTGCATGTCCTTCAACATTAGATTCTATGAGATATAATGATTATCTTTTAAATAAAAATCGTGAACCTTTGTCAACTATGGGGCTGCCTGCAGGCGCTGCTTCTATGCATTACTCTGCTGTTTCTGCAGTAATCGAAAGAGAGCAACTTTCAGAAAGACAAGCAGCAAGAGTTAGAAATTTAAGCAAGGTTTGCACAGATTAAATAAAATGGCCTTCAAGTTCTCTTGAGAAATCTTGATTTTCAATTCTTTTTCTCATTTCCATTTCTCTTAAACAAGCTTGCTTTTTGCTGTTAAACACATCATCAATGTTTCCTAGAGGATATTTTCTTATATCTGTTCCATATTCAAGAAGTTGGTTTACAACGATTTCAAGTTCTTCATTGAATGCTTCAATGTCTGTGATGTCGAAAGAGTAATCTTTGGAAATTCCTAGTTTAAGATAGTGGAAAGTTGTCTTGGAAGGGATTATTTGTTTCTTTTTATGCAATAGAAGGTTGTAAAATAGTGCTTGACGTTCAAAATTCTCATTTCTGCTAACACTATTGCTTGTTTTATAATCTATTAAAACAAATTCTGAGCTTTCTTTGTGTTTTGCTTGAAGATCTATTATTCCCTTTATTCCTATCTTCATTTCTTCGTTTTCTTTAAGAGGGAAAGAAATTGTTTCTTCTGCAACATGCGCTTCATGCTGGTCTACTATTCTAAGTCCTTCAAGCATGGCTGAAAGATATTCTTCTGGATTTAGCACATTGCCTTTAATGTCCTTATGTATGTCTAGGTTGTTTTCAGACCATTTCTCAAGTAAGAAAATGCAAGCTTGTTCTTTATCAAGTTCCTTATTTGCATACTTTTCAAGGCAATCGTGCACTATATTTCCAGATAGGCTATAGCAAACTGGAACTTTTGTATCATCTGGGACTTTTGCTATATATGTAAGATAGAAAAGTAAAGGACTTTGATAGAAAGTGTTTAAACTAGAAGGGGAAAGGTTGAATGTTATTTTCTTTTTATCCTCTTTTTTGATTTCCATGCTTTCAAGACAGAAATTATGGGCTTATATATCCTATTCTCTCAATAGATATAAATAGACTGGATGGTAGAAATGAATATGGCAGTAAAAGAAATAGCTTTTGTGGCTTATCCGGTTATAGATTGGAAGAAATCAAGATATTTTTATGAAGAAATACTTGGAATGAAACCTTCTCAAGAATTTATGAATGGAGATGTTGGAGGAGTTGAATATACATTTGGAGAGAAGGGAGAATACACATTTTCCATAGGAAAAGGTTTTCCTGGGTTTGAAGCTTCTGGAAAAGGAGTTGTTGCAACATTAGAAGTAGATAACTTTGATGAATTAGTTGAGAAGTTCAAAGAAAACAATGTTGAAGTTTATATGCCTGCACAGGACCACCGTACCTGTAAGTCTCTGGGAGTCATAGATCCTGCTGGAAATCAATTAATGATTCACCAGAAGAAATAAAAAATAAAAAAAATAAAATTTTTAATTAAGCAACTGCCAGTTCTTCAGCAGTCATATTTGAAGTGTTTTGTTCTGAGTTCACTAAGAATGTTCCGCTAGCTGCGCTTGAATTAGTACATTCTCCATCATATGCTACTTTGATTCCGTTTCCTTTTTCAGCTACACAAGTGTTGCTGTAGGTATTTCCATCAATTCCACATACTGGATTGTAGTCCATTGTACATGCTGCCTGAGGGTCAGCTTTCAGACATTCTCCTTCATAAGCTACTGTAGTTTCTTGCGCCATGCAAGGGTTTCCATAAGTTATTCCGTTTACTCCACAGACTGGAATATACTCATCAGAACATCTGTTTCCAGATATTTTTCCCATAGGAGCAGAAGGGTTAGGTTCTCCAACAGCAATTCCTTGTTGTTGTCCATTCACAATTGTACTAGTGTTAGAAGATACTTCACTGCTATTTATCCTAAGGAAAGAATAGGCAAAGCTACCTATAAGTAGAACTGCAAGCACTACTGCAAATATTGTTATTTGTTTTTTGTTCATGTTGTTTCCTCCTTTACAATAAACACATGAATTTTACATATTTAAATGAACTGAAGACTTCAAATAGGATTGAAGTTAGATAGTTTTAAATAAAGTTTAGGCCATTTGCATTTATGGTTAATTACTCTGCAAGGACTGAAGAAGGAAAGTGTATATTTTGTGAAATTGCATCTGGAAGAATGCAACCTATGTCTGGAGGAAAATTTTGGGAGAGTAAAAAATATATTGCATGGCTGTCTCCATTTCCTAACACTGAAGGTTTTACTGTCGTGATCCCTAAGAAGCATTATCCTAGCGATGTTCTTCAAATGCCTGATAAAGATTTAAAAGATTTTATACTTGAGGCTAAGAAAATTGCTGCACATCTTGTTGATAGACTAGATGATGTTGGTCGTGTTGGGCTTATCATGGAAGGAACTGGAATTGACCATGCACATATTAAGCTTGTCCCATTTAAAGGAACAGGATATATGAAAAAAGGAGAATGGAGACAGGTTCATAGTGCTGTAAATACTTATTTTGAGAAATATGAAGGTTGGATTGCATCAAATGATGGACCTAGGGCAGATGAACAAAAAATAAGAAGCTTAGCTGAAAAATTGAAGAAATAAATTATCTACTTTTATCTATCTTTTATTACAAATTTATATTAATTATCCAAAATAGAATTTTATATTATATCTTTTTAAGGAGTTAGTCTATCTCTGTCTCTTGGGAATAATACTGCTTCTCTTATATTTGTAAGGCCTAGAATTAACATGGTTATTCTTTCAAGACCCATTCCCCATCCAGCGTGTGGAGGAGCTCCATATCTGAATGAATCAATATATGCTTCAAAGTCTTTTGGATTTAATCCCTTAACTTTCAATCTCTCAGTAAGCAACTCTGGAAGATGAACTCTTTGTCCTCCTGAAGAAATTTCCATTCCTTTATATATTGCGTCAAATCCGCAGCTAAGTTCTTCTCCCTTAGGCATTATATAGAAAGGTTTTCCTTTTAATGGCCAATCATGAACAAAAACAATTGTATCTGGATATAATTCTCCAAGTTTCTTTTCTGCTTCACCTGAAAGATCATCTTTGCCCATGTATACTCCTTCTTTTTTCATTAACTGGGCAACTTGTTCAAATGTCATGTACTTTACAGAAGGAACTTTCAGTTCAACTTCTAGAAGTTTCAATTCTTTTGCATTTAGTTCTAGTACTCTGTTAATCATATATTGTACACATCTTGCTAAAACATCCATTACAACAAATTCATTTGCAAATGCCATTTCAAAATCAAATTGTCTGGATTCGTTTAAGTGTCTCACAGTGTTATGTTTTTCGGCTCTCCATACTGTGAATATGGCACATACTTTCTCCATTGAGCATGCAAGCATTTGTTTGTAAAGTTGGCAGCTTTGACTTAGGAATGCTTTCTTTTCAAAATAATTTGCACTAAATAATTCAGTTCCACCTTCACTGCTACTTCCAATTATTGCAGGGAATTGTGCCTCTATTGCTTTTTCTTTTGCCATAAATTCACGATAGGATTGTAGCAAAGTACTTTGAACTTTGAATATTGCCTGTGCTCTTCTTCTGTGAAGATCAAGGAATCTGTAGTCAAGTCTCTTAGGAAGCTCTGTTTTTGAGAAGTCAGATACGTCTATTGGAATTGGTTGTTGTGCCACTGCCAATACTTCCATTTCTTCAGGAATAAGCTCTCTACCTTGTGGAGCTTTGTCATTCTTCTTTACTTTTCCTTTTATGTAAACTACACTTTCTCTGCTTAATTTTCCTATATCTGTAAATAGTTGTTCACTAATCTTTCCAGAAACTGCGGTAACTTGTATGTCTCCAGTTATATCTCTTAACACAAGGAACCTTATTTTCCCAAGTGCTCTTGAATCATATACCCATCCGCTTACAGAAACTGTTTGACCATCATCTTTTTCAGTTATACTATCAAGCATTCTTCTTTCAGATTGGAACTTAACAAAATCCATATAAAATTTAAGAGTCAACCCTTTTTAATTATTATCATCGCTGCGTTTTACAATTTTTTACCTTTTATTTGTTCTAAATATTGTTTTTTGCGTTTTACAGACCAAAAATAAATTTGCCATAATAATTAGGAGGCGCGAAGCGCCGACTGCGCCGTACATGCTGAACTAAAAATGGTAAATTAAAACTCAAAAGTACGTGTAAGAACGATTAAGCGTAGTTGAATAAAAAATTACTTTAGCTTTACGACAACTTTAATAATGTCTTTATTTAGTATTGAGTATATGGTATTAAATTCGGTTTATTTTCAGAATTTAGTTCAAGAGTGTAAATTGTTAAATAAGGATTCTAAAATGATTATTTGGATTACTGGAGAGATTGGTGCAGGCAAGTCTTTTTGGGCAGACTACTTATCTTATTATCTTGGTAAATCTAGTATTCGTTGTTCTGTAATAAGAATTGACGACTTTCTTTTAGATAGACGTATAAGAGCTAGATCTAATAAAATTTATAATCTTCGTTTACTAAATCAGTTATATAACTTAAGAAGGCTAAAATATATCAATCATCCATTATATAATTATAAAACTGGTAGAACCCTTTCAATTCATAAAAATTTTCTTGAAAAAGTTATAATCATCGAAGGTTCATTATTAGTTGAAAATGATTTAAATAAATTTGTTGACAAACTTATTTATGTAGAATCATCAGCTTTATCGAGGTTATTTAGAATACTTCTTAGAGATTCTAGGGAGAAGAAGTACTCATTTTTGGATATACTAAGAAAAATAGTTAAGAATTACAAGGTTCATCGTGAATTAGTTGGGCCTATAAAACAATCTAAGAATACACATCTAATCCATAATACCTCTCGACAAGATTATCCTAAGATAATAAGTGAAGCTCATAAAACTTTTAGTAATTATATTGATAGATCTGTATCAACAGAGGTTGCATTTCTTCAAGGTTTTTCTCAAACCATTGATAAAAAGCAAATATATCAAATAATAACTCGAGCAGTTGATTTACTTCCTTTTAAATATTCAAAGATAATTAAAAATGCCTGTATAGTTTCAAGAGGGACTTTAGCTAGAGACGAGCTAAGAAGTACCTCTGATTGGGACATCTCAATTATATTTGAAAAAGTTGATAAATTAAAGGAAAAAGCAGCTACCAAATATTTTAATTTAATAAGAATGATAAAAAACAATTCGAGCAATACTGGTGGAATTGTTGATCTTTCAACTTATGATAATCCTTACTGGGATAGGGAAGAAATAGTTCATTCAGGGTTGTTAACTTCTGAATATATCTGTGGAAAAATAAATTTATTTAATAGATTACAAGTTAAGGTCAAGTCTAGAAATAAAAATCATCTTCACTCTTTTAAAATATATCAACAATATCTCCTTAAAGACAAGATATTCTCCCATAATGATCTAAAGAACTATGTTGGTGGTGTAAGAGACTTTCATCAAATTTCTTGGTTTGCTCAAATGGCTTATAATTGGACAAATATGAAAACTTTTGAAGTTTTTAACAAACTTTACATAGAAAAAAAAATTAGTTTCTTTGATAGGGTTGCTATAAATGCTCTTTATACTGCAAATAAGAAAAATAAATTTAATAATTTTATACTAAGAAAATTAAATTATATTACCTGTGCAAGAATTTTTAAAAAAATAATAGCAGATGTGGAGAAGAAAGATGAAAACTGATTTGATTAGGGAGAATTATGTAGACTTCTTTCTCGAATTTAAGAATCCTGATAAATTCAAGAAAATCTTGTGGGAGTATGGAAAAAATAAGAATGATAAAAAATTAAAAAAAGAGATTTATAAGAATTTTGTATACTTTAGAAAATGTCTTAATCTCATATGTTCTCTGTTTAAACTAAATAATTTTAACATAAAGACTTCCGGGAAAGAATCAACTGATTCTAATTTGATATCTGATATAATCTACAGAATTAAGGAGTCTGAAACAATTTGGAAAAAGACGCTAAGATATGAAGCTGGCAAGTTAAAGTTTCCTCCTAGATCAGCACATCAAAAATTTAAGAGATACCCTTTTTATGATATATATGGTATAAAAATAGTTGTTAAAAAAAAATCAGATATAAGTAAAATAATTGTTCCAAATTTATTAACTAAATTTAAAGAAGTTCTTGAAAGGAAAGATTATATTAAATATCCTCATGAGAATGGATATCAAGGGCTGCATTTGTTTCTATCTTTAAAAAAGAAAAAATCTTTTTCTCCTGTTTTAGAAATACAAATACAGGATAAAAAAATGTATGAATCTTCACTAAAATTGGACTATCATAAAGAGAAATATGTAAAAAAAGATGATTATTTTAGTAGAAGATATGGTCGCGTTAAGACTACTGAAATAGATTAAATCTAAAAATAAATTACTTTAGTTTTACAGCAGTTCCGTAGGCAAGCATCTCCGATGCTCCTGCCATTACTGTAGAAGTCATGAACTTCATATTAACTATTGCATCTGCATTAAGTTCTTTTGCTTTCTGGACCATTCGTTCGTATGCTTCTTCTCTTGCTTGAGTTACAAGAGTTGTGTAAACAGTTATTTCTCCACCAATCATATTCTTTATCCCTGCAATTATATCTACTCCAAGATTTCTTGATCTTACAGTATTTCCTTTAACAACTCCAAGAACTTTACTTACTTTTTTCCCAGGAACTTCACAGCCTGTTGTAACAATCATTTCAGGCATTATCTTCTTTTATGAACCTCTTTTATTCTTCTTAGAGCTTCATGTTTTCTTCTTTCAATATCGTTGTTTATCTTTATCTCTTTAGGTTTAGGTGTTTTTGGAGAAACAGAACCTGAAACTGCTTTTCTTATCAAACTTATTTGGTTTCTTATTTGTTGATGCATTGGTTGACTTGGAGCAGATACTTTCTTAGGAGCTATTTTCTGGGCAGAAGGTTTGGCACTTTTCTTGTTTTGATCTTTTGATGTTATTAGGAAGTATATTCCCACAAGAAGTATTATTCCTCCAAACAACAATAAAATAAGTCCTCCACTACCTAGTCCAATTAGTAATCCAAATAAAACAAAAATCAATCCTGCAATGGCAACTATTATTCCCGCTATTTTATCTGTTAAATCCATGATATGTCTATGTTTTTACCCTATATATAATTTATAATCTGGTATTTTTAAGCTTAGCTCTAAGCACACAATCTTATTTAAAGATAAATTCAATTAATATTATATGAAGAAGATAGATAAAAAGAGGAAAGTTAGGAATAATATTCCACTAATTATCATTACTTTGTCTTTTATCCTTATATTTTCCCTATGGGCTGAAGTTAAACCTTCAAATGATAGAGATTGGACTGAAGATCAAAAAGTACTGCAGCATTTTGAAGGGAGTGCAAACAGTTCAGATATGGTCACAATATACAACATAAGAAATTTCACTTATTACAACACAAGCACATATTATCCTTCATATTATAATAAAACATACAATACCTCAGAGTTGAACTCTCTATGGTATATAGTTGAGCCATTTTCAGAGTGGCAAGGCTCTGCTCACACTTTCTTGAGTTTTGGATTCAATGATAGTTTTTTGGCAGTTTCTGTTGAAATAAGAAAAGAAAAGGGAGAGAAGTTTTCTATAGCTAAAGGACTTTTCAAACAATATGAATTAATGTATGTGTTGGGAGATGAAAAAGATCTTGTAAAACTTCGTTCAAATTATAGGAATGATTCTGTTTTTGTTTATCCTGTTAATGCTTCACAGGAAAGTATTCAGCTTTTGTTTAAGGATGTCTTGAGCAGAGTTAATTCGTTGGCATATAAACCTGAATTTTACAATACTTTAACAAACACATGTACCACAAACATTGCAAGACATGTAAACAATATCTCTCCTGGAAGAATACCTTTCGCTTTGGCAATTCTTGCTCCAGGATATTCAGACAAGTATGCATACAAACTTGGAATGATAAACACTACTCTTCCCTATGAACAAATAAGAGAGCATTACAAAATAAATGACCTTGCCTTGAAATATGCAAACAGTTCTGACTTTTCACTTAAAATAAGAGGGTTTTAGATATGGGCGATTTTGATAGGGGAAGTGTTGTGTTCAAGCATAGTTCTGATGACTTTATTGTCCAGGAAATATCTGAAGATGGCGTTGTAGCAAAGATATCTGAAAACAAGGAAATATTCAATAAAACTCCTGACTTGAGTAAAATAAACATAGATGATAGAAGAACTTTCCTTAGCTGCGAAATGGAAAAAATAAACATTGACCATTTCAATGCAATACAAGATTTGTGCTTTAAACTTGGAAAACAAGCACATGAAATAGGATTTGCAGGAACAAAAGATAAAACTGCATGGACATGTCAGAGAATATCTATATTTGACCCAGATATTGAAAAAATAAAACAATTCAGCCATCCAAACATATACCTAAAGAATTTCAAATGGATTAAACATAAAATAAAGATTGGAGATTTGAAAGGAAATCAATTTAGGATAGTTTTGAGGGATGCAGACGACCAGGCATTAAAAGTTCTTAACAGACTTAGAAACAGCACTCATCTTCCCAATTTGTTTGGAATGCAACGTTTTGGAACAAGAAAAGACAACTTCACAATAGGAAGACTTATTCTAAAAAAGAAATTCCAAGAGGCAGTTTTAGCATACTTAATAGGATATGGAGATAAAGAAAAAGAAGAAATAAAGAAAGCAAAGAAGAGACTTCAACTTAGCAAAGACATCCAGGCAGCAGTAGAATACTTTCCGCTTGAGCTGCACACAGAACATAAAATGATCCAATATCTGATTGAGAATCCAAAGGATTACATTGGGGCACTAAAGATAATAGGAGAAAAAGCTCTTTTGATTATGTGTCAATCTGTTCAAAGTCATTTGTTCAATGAGATTCTTGAAAGAGGAATGGAAGAAAAAATAATATCTAAGGATTCAGAAATAAGTTTGATAGGATATGATTACAAAGATAGCAATACAAGAATATCAAGAATTGAACAAGAAATATTGCAAGAAAACTCTCTTTCCACAGCTGACTTTAAAGTTGAAGCTCTGCCTTATCTTTCACTACGCTTTTCAAAAAGAAAAGCATTGTTTGAAGTGCAGAACCTTGATATTACAACGGAAGAAGATGAACTTTTCAAGCCTTCAAAGAAAATAAAGCTTTCATTTCAGCTTGATTCTGGAAGCTATGCAACAACCTTACTTGACAACTTCTTTGAGCTAAGATATTAGATAGGTTCATAAATATTGAAAAGATGAATATAGATGAAAAAGAGTCAAAAAGAAAGTAAAACGCCTTCTTTGAATGTGGTGTATCCAAGAACTCTTGGAATTCTATGTGTTATCTTTGCTTTTCTTTCACTTAGTCCATTTCCTTTCTTTGGGCCTGCATTTGCAGGAGCTTCGGTAGCCTTAGGAATAATATACATAAGAAAATCCCATAGAAAGACATTGGCTTGCATAGGAATAGTTCTGGCAATAATAGGTCTTGTTTATTCCACATATGGATTTGCTTTATTTGCAAACCATGAAATAGCAAAAGACAAGATTGTTGACCCTGATACACTAAAACAGCAGCAGAAAGACCTTGAAAAGTACTTTCCTCAATCCTATGAATTAGGATTTGATAGAGGAAACCTTGAAACCTATTACTCTGGAGCGATAGACTTGCCTTTCAATGGAACAAAGAAACAATTTAACATTCTTCTTTCATATAGAGCAGAGTATTACACTTCAAATAATAAGTCAGCATTCAAGGTTTGGGGAGAATATATTCAGCCAGAACAATTCAATGACTATGCAATTGTAATGCTTAATGAAATAAGATCATTTACATATCCTCAGGCAAGCAACAACAATCCATTATCTCAACCTGTACTGAAAGAATATAACAATCATGCATATGTTTATTCCTATAGAAATTCAACTTCATTTAATTCCCTATGTGATAGCTGCTGGTTTAGTTCAGGAAAGGTCTTCTTCCCTGAAGAAAAGACAGTTATTACAGTCACATTCTTCAAGAAAGCAGGACAAACATATCAAGAGGCAGTTTCAAACACGGAAGCAGTTTTAAGAGAAATGATTGATGCAGCAGCAACTACAAATTAATTACCTGAATCTTTAAATATCACCTTTGTCACCATAAAATGTCAACACATGGTAGAAAAACACGAGATCCACAAGGAAATAGACAAAAGAGTTGAGGTTATAGATTCAAAGCTGAAAAACGCATTCTCTCTCATAAAAAAAGACATACATGAGATAAAGAAACATCATACGCATAAGCCTGAAGTAGTCAAGTTCTATGAAGCTAAATTAAACCAGGAAAGAATGCAAAGTACAATGGACAAGGCTCAAATGCAGGCAGAATATGGAAGAAAACTTAGTGCTCTTGAAAACAAGCAAGAGGAATTGAAACACACAATATTTGAATTAAGCAAACAAATACAAGTTTTAAACAGTAAACACAAAATAAAGAAAGAAAAGTTTTCAAGTCCTGTACAGCAAACATCAAATTACGGCTTATATCAAATTCTTGGAGTTTTCGTAATAGCTGGATTATTTGGATATCTTTTGTTTTCAAATATAATTCCTGCAAGTTATCTTACAGGTGTTGTAGGCAGTAGTGGAGCTTTAACCATTGCAGGTATTACTGGAGCACTTCTCTTTATTCTAACAGTTCTCGCCCTTCTTTTCTATGTCAAGAGAAGAAAGCATAGAGTTGATTAGTATTTGAGCACTTTTTTATACTTGTAAAATAACCCTATTGAATGAAGAAGTTTAATGAATCTAAACTTGAGATATATCTTCTAATTGCAATAATATTGTTTGGTGCTTTCCTAAGATTTTATTCTTTATCTTCAGCTCCTTTATGGGTAGACGAGTCAATATCTATTGAATCTGCAAGTAGAATACTCCAAACTGGAACTCCTACATATGAATCTGGAATGGTTGACAGTAGAGCATATGTTTTCCATTATATTCAATCATTTTTCATGCTTTTTGGAAATGGAGAAGGGTTTGCAAGACTTGTTTCAGTTTTATTTGGAATTCTTACAATATTACTAGTGTATAAATTAGGAAAAGAGTATTCCAAGTATGGTGGTTTGATTTCTGCTTTATTTTTGGCAGTGTTTTATCTTGAAGTTTTCTTCTCAAGACATGCAAGAATGTATCAAATGTTCCAATTCTTATTTTTCCTTTCAATATATCTCTTGTATAAGTCTAAAGAAAATATAAGATATCTGTATTTTGCTTTAGCTTCTTTAGTTGTTTGCTTTGATACTCAAATTGCAGCTTTAGTGCTCTGTCCTTTCTTTATTTTACATATATGGAAGTACAATAAAAAACAACGTTTCCTATCAATTATTCCTTTACTGCTCATAATATCAAAGTTCTTACCTTCATCATCTCTTGTAACGGAAAATCCTGATTCAATATCAAATTATGCATTTTCATACCTTGGATATGCTGGAAACATTATTTTCTTGCTTGTTTTAGCAATACTTGGAGCAGTTTGGGCTTTTAGTAGAAATTATTCTTTGACAGGTTATATCTTAGTTCCTTCAATAATACTTTTGTTTGGAGTGTTTTCTCTTGAAACTTTCGCATTAAGATATGCTTACTTCTTTGTTTTCCCTATAATTCTTTACTCTTCTCTTCTTTTATCATTCTTATATGAAAGATATGGTGGAATAATAATTTTGGCAATTGTTTTACTCCTTCTATTGCCTTCAAACTTATTTTATCCTCAAACATATTCAAATGTAATTTATCCTGTAACTTACCAGTTTGCTGATTCAAGTGCTCCATACACCGATTACAAAACAGTTCCAATGCAGCTTAAAGAAGAAATAAGAAACTCTACTTTGATTTCTTTATTCTCTCTTGATGTGCAATATTACATAAAGAAACCAGATTATGTTATTCCTTTCAGTATGAATGGACTTGGAGAAGATCAAATATCATATAATTCAACTAAGGGAACTGTTGACAGATATTCTGGAGCAGCAATACTGAATTACTCTTCACTTCCAAATAAGCCTTTCTTTGTTGTTGCAGATGCATTTTCTTTATCTAAACTTAAACCAACACAGACTGAACTTTTCCTTAATCTTACAGAAAACTGCACAGAAAGATATATTAGACCTGATTTAGGAATAGTTGAATGTCAATAGCTCTAAAACATAAGATTGCACTAACAATAATCATCTTAGTTACAGTTTTAACAATAGTATATTTTCAATTACCGCAGCCAAAGACTTCAACAGGTAACATTGCTAAAGAAGGAGCATATAATTCAGTATCTCTTACATCTATAACATATAACAATCTTCCATCAGAACTATCAAGTAATGCAATGATTAAGGCACTTCCTAAAGATTCAACAATTCTTCTTAAGTTTTACAACTTTAACACAGGAGAAAGACAGTGGGAAAGGTCATTTACACTTACAAAGGGAAAAGTAACTCAAGGAGGAACTGAAGGAGATATTGTTCTTTCACTTCACTCTAAGTATCTTTCAGGACTTACAACAATGAACCTTTGTAGTGTTATACAGAAAGCAAATAAGGCAGGAGACCTAGGATTTGAAACAGACCTATCAAAAACAGCTTTACTATGGAAATTCAAGAGCGTTCTAGAATACAAGAGTTGCTTTGGACTTTGATATCTAAACCTAACGTTTAAATAGGCTTTTTGTCACTCTGAAAAGGTAATAAAATGGCAGAAAACAAGGATTTGAACAGAGAAATTGACAAAAGAGTCAAAATAATAGACAATAAGCTGAAAGATGCTTTTTCTTTGATAAAGAAAGATATTCAAGATATAAAGAGTAATTCAAATAAAACAAGCAAGGTAGACACTTCGCACATAGAACAAAAGATAGAGCAACTTAAGAAAGAAATATCTCAAAGACCTTCTCACATTACAAACAGCGCTGGAAACTACAAAGAAGTTGAGAAACTTAAGCTTCAATTACTTGAACTTAAGAAAGAACAGCAATTAAAAGAGAAAATAGAATCTGAAAAGCAAAAGCAAGCTAAACTAGAGCATAAACTTGCACTAAAGAAACAAGAAGCGAACCTACTTGAGAAGAAAAGCAAAGAACTTGTAAATATAATAGAGCAATCAAACAAGAATTTCACAAGCAACTTAAAAGAATTACAAAGACAACAGGAAATTCTCATAAGACAAAGCAAAGAACAACAGGAAAAAATTCTACAGGAAACAACAGAAAAGCAAGAGCAGTTAAGAGAACTGTATGAAGCTAAGATTGAGGAACTTAAAGTTCAACATTCATTTGATAAAGCTAAGACCGAAGCAAAGTATTCTGAAGACTTAATCAAATATTCACAGGAACAGGATGCCCTAAAGCAGGAAATATATGATCTTGGAAAGCAACTTGATAAAATACAATCCAAAAAGCAATATTCCTCATCAACTTCAACAAGTCCTGGCTTCTGGTTTTCTTTGTTCTCATCCTTCAGTTCAACCTCAACAAAATCAAAGCCAGTTGTTAAGGAAGTAAGGGAAGAGAAGAAACAAGTTGTAAAGATAAGTAAAGATACAAGTAAAAGAAATGCTTTTATCTTAAAGGCCTTGGTAATCTTAATTCCTCTTGTTCTTCTAGGATATGTCTTCTATGCTAATTTTCTCGCATCTCATGAATTCAATTACTTTTACGATGTTGGAAGCGTTGAAGATTCAAAGAAGCCTTATTTAACTCCATTGAATAGAGTTTCTGATATAATTAATGATTCTGACAACAGTTATAGAAACTTAACCTCTAATCTAGTTTACTTTGAGGTTCCTGTTCCTATTGGAGCTAATTCAATAGACATTCAATCCAAGATACTTAACACAAACTCTGAATCAAATATAATGATTGGAGCAAAAAATAAGCAAGACTGGAGCTATTATCAAAAAACAGCATACTCATCTTTCTTGGAATCACTTGATAGTCCAATCTACTCTGACACCAACATAACAATATGGAAAACAAACTCTGAAGCTAAAGATATAATTTCAATATCAGAAATAGAAAATGGAGCAAGAGTTGCAACAGACTTGCCATTAAAGTTACAACAAACAGATACAACCTATGAAATTCAAAACTCTACAATAAACACAGTATTACGTGGAGGACACACATTCTATGTTTACTTGAAAGACTCTCTTGACCTTTATGTTGAGAAAAGAGACCTTAACTGGTATAATGGAACTGATGAAATGAATGTATCTCTTTATGACTTGGAAGGAAATTTACTTGGAAATACAATGCTTAGTGATGATGGCTTTAGTTTAACTGAAAGAAAGAGTAATACAACAGTTTCTGGAAACCTTAATGTCCAAAACTTAAATTCTGGAGTTTACAAACTTGTATTTTCAGATGCTGATGTATTGATAACTCAAATTAAGATAAACACTGATAAGATAGTAACCAATAAGATTTTCCTTGGAAATGCCAACACATACACTCAACAGGGAGATAAGGAAACAACAATATTCTCAAGTTCAACAAAGGATACAGTATTAAGATTTAATACCTATCATGCACCATATTCACAGAACATTACAATAGGAAATAAAGTTTTAGAGATTAAAAGTGCAAATTCAAATTCTCCATTTAATTTGAGTTCAGGTTCATATTACATAACTTCGCCAAAGAGCAACGTTATAGTAAGTTCTTCTTCTTTCTTGACATTCTCAGAGAAAAATTATTTTGAACCATTCAAATATACTATAACTTCAATTCCAACAAGCTCTGCAGACTTATCTGGAATAGACTATATTATCTCAGGATACAAGCCAACAGTAAAGGAGAGGAATTGGATAATAACAAACACTCAGTTTAACATAGAAGATTTATATACACAAAACAACAAGTTAAGTTTATTATTCAACGTTCCTGCATTGTCTGGAGAATCAAATTCAACTGGGCAAGTTGGAGTTGATTGGATAAACATAACAGTAAATAAAAATGGATTTTCAATTAAAGGGATATAAGGTAGAAATAATAAGTTCTATATTTCAAAGTTTACTTGTTGCATATCTCATACTTCTTCTTATAGAACAGATATGGGTTGGAAGTGTTAGTACCTACCTTAACTTAAATTATCTTTTGATTGCAGTAATAGTTTTTGGAGTTCTTGATGTGTTTTCAGAGCATAAAAAGAGAAAAGAAAAGCCAGCAAATTGGAAAGATTATACTTTTATATCCGTATTAGGAATATTAGGTTTTGTAATAATCAAATTCAAAACTGTAGAACTTGAATGGCTTTCATGGGTTATTTCCATTATTGCAGGAATACTTATAATACTCATTTCATTACTTGTAATAGAAGAAGATGAAGATTAAAAGAATGAATAAACAAGTTACGAACTGGTTGATGATAGTATTAGGCTTACTTGTTATCTCATTAGTCATTCCAGCAGTTAGCTCTCTTTCATTGATTGAATCACTAAGAATAACTTTTGGAAGCTTATATGTTCTTTTTGTCCCAGGTTATATTATCAGCTTTCTTTTCTTTCCTAAATCAAAATCATTTGATTCAGAAAAAGATGAAAAGGATGCGATAGATGTTCTTGAAAGGATTGCCTTGAGCTTTGCGTTAAGCATTGCAATAGTTCCTCTTTGTGTATTTTATCTTAATCTTATAGGAATAAAGATAAGTGCATTGAATAGCTTCCTGATAATCCTTGGAATAATAGTTATTTCCTCAGGAATATTGTATTGGAAGAAAAGATAATCTTAACAATTGTATCTGTAAATAACTCCGCCTTCAGATTCTGAGAATGCACTGAAACATCCAGTAAGATTTGCAATATTGTCTTTTTGTTTTGGACCAACATAAATGTACAATGGATGAGGATAAACTTGCAGGAATTCTGCTGCATCTAAAGTGCTGTTTGCGTTCCAGAAACTTTGCCAGCTTTCTAAACTACTGTTATCATAATCAAATAAACCTGGAGCAATAGTCTTTCTTTCGCTATATCCTAAAACCCAAGGAGAGTAATGTGATGAAGTAGACATTGCATAGGCTTCTGGCTCAGTTGTACTAAATTGTTTTATTTGGTTTAATTCCTGCTCAGATATTAATGGTTGAGACTTAATTGATTCTTGAACTGCTAAAATTCCTGCTGACAAAACTAAGATAATTAGCATTGCTTTTCCTATTTTGCTTCCTTGATTTAATATTTGTTTAATTCCAACTGAAGCTAAAACTATGAATACTAAGTCTAGGAATATTATGAATCTGTTAAAGAAGAAGAATTGAAAATAAACTATTGCAAAATTGATTATTCCCCATATAACTAATATATTGAAGTCTTTCTTTTTAACAAGTAAGAATAATCCAAGTAAAGCTAAAACAAGATATGGAAGAATTGAGAACTGGAATGTAAAGAAATTGATGAACGTTCCAGCTGCTTCCCCTGGTTGCACAAACCCTTCAAGAACTGGTTCAAACATTACAGTAATTGCTTTGCTGAACTTTCCAAGATACGGCAAAACTGCTAAAACAATAAGGATTATTCCAGTTAAAACATTATTTGTTAACTTACTAACCTTATATCCTTTATTTATAGGTGAAATGAAAGACCATATGAAATAAGATAATCCAAACATGTAGAAACTTGGTCTGTGGATACTTGCAAGCACTGCTCCTGTAGCTATGAAAGCCCAAATCTGGCTCTTTTTTGATTCAGATTTCTTTAGGAAATAGAAAGCTAATAACATTAAAGACATTCCAATAATGTTTTTGTAATACATGTACCAGAATGTTTTGAATTGTATTGCTGAGAGGGTAAACAAAACTAAAGCAATAAGAGCAGTGTTTTTATCAAAGTATTCTTTTACAACTAAATACAAAGAAAGAGCGAGAATGCATGAGAAGAAAATTAATCCATATACAAGTAAGAACTCAGATGAGAAAATAGAATGTAAGAAAGATATCATGTAAAGGAACCCTGGCTCTATTCCTCCACCCGAAACTAACCAGTTATCTAAATTGTTTAACCCGTGTTCCATTCCATATTTATATATTCCAGGATCATATCCTAGTGGAACGCTATTTCCAATGTATGGAATTATCCTTAGAATTATAATGAGCGCTATTGAAGTCCAGAATATTATCTTATATGCTTTAGCGTTTATTATCTCTTTATTTGATGTTTTATCTGATAAAGAGTAAGCTCCAATTAATGCAATAAGTAGCGCAAAAACGTTAAACTGAAGTGAATATTTCCATAGAAACCCTAAACT
>DASZSY010000006.1:0-21731 GCA_035548435.1 Candidatus Nanoarchaeia archaeon
TTCCAGAACCTGAACCTTGAATCGAAATTTGAGTTGTTTTCTGTCCCTTTAGATTTGTGCTTATTAAAAGAGAATCAACTTCAACTCCATCAATGTAAAGATAAAGTTTTTCAGATAAATATTGTCCTGACTGGTCTAGACTTAAATTCTTTGTTATGTCTGCATGTCTTTCTGCAGCTTGTTCAGATAGATATAGAGCGAAATCAAATCTACAAACATAACCTGGACTTTGAGCAAAACAACTTCTTAGCCCTGAACATTCAGCATTATTTCTGCACACGTCAGTAATATCATTTCCTTTTCCACCTTCAAATACTGTCTTGTTACCAACTGTTGCCTTGAATTGACCTTGGCTTCCTACAAGTTCTCTAACATCTTGTGGAGTGGCTCCAGCAATTTCAATAAGCATAAATTTGTTTCCGGATAAGTCGGTTACTGGGCGAACTGCAACATCGCTTATTCCGAATGTGTTTAATCTTTCTTCAGTTATTGCAATTAAATCAGATAGCTCTGAATCAGTTAAAGATTGGTTGTATGCACGCACAAGAGCTCTAGCTCCTCCACTTAGGTCAAGCCCAGTTTTAATATTTGTTTTTGAAATATCTGCAACAGATAAGTTTGGAGCTCCAGAATCAAGGAAAATAAATTCTCCGTCATTAGTTTTTATTTCAACTTTCTTTGTTGAATTATCTGTGAATATTTCTTGCATAGCTGAGGCATAGTCATTTGCATTAGTTATTTTTATTCCATTAACTTCTGAGATTATAGCTCCCTGCCTTAGTCCTTCATTGAAAGCTGTAGAGTTTCTTTCTACGCTTTTAATAACTGCTCCCTTGCTAAAAGAAGGGTGTATTGCTAAGATTGCTAAAAATAAACAAACAATAAGTATCCAAGTTCTTAGTCCTATTTTCATTGCATTCCCTTCCTTGTGGCGTACCACTTAATTATGCTTGCGTTTGTTAACCAAGTGTTAACGATGTCTGCTCCAAGACCTATTGCTAAAATAAGGAATATTTGTCTGAATGAATCTGGAAGTCCAGTTATAACGAAGAAAGCTGGAAGAACAGCAAGAAGAGCTGTACCAGTCATAAACATTCCAGTTTTGAAAGCGCTATAGATTCTACTGTTTACTGTTCCACCAGAGGTTTTCATTACTCTTGTTGTTAAAAGAATGTCTGTATCTACTGAGTAACCTATAAGCATAAGGAATGCTGCAATTCCTGCTGCTGAAAGATGAACCTCAAAATAGTTTATTATTGCGAGAGGCATTACTATGTCTGCAAAAGCTGCAAAAATAACTGCTGAGCTTGGAACAAAACTCTTGAATAACATGAATATAACTAAAGACATAAGAATAAATGAAACAAATATAGCAATAAGAAGTTGCTTGTAAAATCCTTCACTCAAGGCAGGTCCTGTAAATTCAACACTTGAAGATTTATCATCTAGCTTGTGTCCTAAAACTTCTTCAATTTTTGGAACAAGTTCTTCTGGATTTACTGAAGAGTCAACAATTAAAGCAAGCTGTTTGTTGCTTGTTAGATCTCTTATTTCTCTAACATGCGCATCTGGAATAGAAGGTTTGAGTTGTGCTTCTAAATCTGCAGGAGAAATATCTTCTTTAAGAGTTACAGTAGTTCCTCCAGAAAGACTTGCATCTCTGTACATTATGTCTCCATGAGTTACATAGAAGTTTCCTAGATATGCTAAACAAACTAATAATACTAATACTGGCAGTAATAGCATAAGCTTGTAGCTTTTGTCATACCAGTTCTTTGTGTGTTCCATTGAATTTTATGCGCAGTACGGGAATCGAACCCGTGCAATTTGGTCTTTTCAGTGTAGCGCTTTGGGCTACAATTTGGAAACCAAATGTACTGCCATTATACTAACTGCGCGCTATAATCTAACCGAAAATAGTAGTTTTAAAGCTTTTTATTTGAATAATGCAACTTGCGATGGCAGTTTGAGCATAAAATTTGACACTTGGAAAGCTCTTCTTTAATCTTGGTGATTGAATATCCATTGGCAACCATATTAGCAATTCCTTGTTCTTTTTGTTCGCTAAGCTTATGATGGAAATCGATGGTGGCTGGATGTTTTTCTCCACAAATAGAACATTCTAAGCCGCTTTTGTAATTATCAAACCAATTTCTTATTTCTCTTTTCCTCATTCTAACGTGTTTAATTTCCTTAGAAGAATTTCTTGCATACCATTGACGACGATAGGCTTTTCTCTTTTCAGCATCTTTAAAAGGCATGATTAAATTAAAGGTATTCAAATATTTATATTTTTGTATACCTCCAGAATAGCTTTATAGATTATTGTAAATTGCGCCTTACTGGTGCCCTAAAGTCTGGCACTCTACTAGGAACTTTTCTATTATAGTTGACATTTCTAAAGCGACTGTTTTTTGGTGAAATCTTATAATCAAATCTATAGGAAAATCTTTGTTTTTCTGGAAGCAAAGGAGAATCAGATAATAGTTCAGGATTAGTTATTTTATACTCATCTTCTTCTCTTCTTGCAAATTGATTAGCAGGACTTATGACTCTAGTTATTGGAGCTTTCTGGGGCAATGGCCTTTGGGGTGAAGAAGTAAGGACTGCATACTGCATGATCATGGAATAAAATTCGTCAAACATTTTTGTTTTAGAAAAAAAGGCTATAAAAATATTACTAGACGCGCCCGGTAGGATTTGAACCTACGACCTACGCCTTAGGAGGGAGTCGCTCTAATCCAGGCTGAGCTACGGGCGCACATTATTGTATATATCAACTTTTTTTAAAGTTGATTATAGCCAGAAAGATTTAAATCAAAATATAACTCCTTTCTATTATGAAAGAAAAATTACCTAGACTTCCATTAGCAGATTGGATTAACTTGATATCTATTGGTGCTACAACCTGTGTAGACAATATTTTATTTGAGTTTGATGGAAAAAAGAGAAGAGTTCTTTTAGGTATAAGAAAACAACCTCCTGCACAAGGGTGTCTTTATCCATTTGGAAGTTTAAATCAAAAAAATATTTTGAGCAGCGATATGGTTGGAGGAATAGTTGCTAAAGAAACAGGATTAAGTGCAGTTCCAATAAAGCAATTTGGATTCTATGAAAAACTTTATTCAGAGACAGAGCATCCAGAGATAAGAGAAGGACTACATAACAACTGCATAGCTTATTTAACAAGAATCACTGGTGGAAAATTGAAATTAGATGAAACTCACACAGGATATAGATGGATAACTTCTATAGATGAGTTACCTTTGCCACCATATACCAAAACACTACTGGAAGATTCTGGAGTATTCACAATGAGTAATGAAGAACTTATGGACAAACAGCCGCTAGATGAAGCTCCTAAAGTAATTGCAAGAAAATTAGATTACCGAGGATTAAACTTTTCCAAATTCAAAATAAAGTAAGTGCGGGAGGGAGGATTCGAACCTCCGAACCTCTACAGGAAGGGATTTTGAGTCCCTCGCGTTTGACCACTTCGCTACCCCCGCATAAAATACTGTATGTGGAAACCTTTTTAAACTCATTTATGCCATATTTTTTGAAGACGGCCACAGTAATCAGGAAACGCCTGTTCCCATTCCGAACACAGAAGCTAAGCTGATCACGTCGGCTGTGTTAGTCTCCTTCAAGAGGCAAAACTCCGATGCTGTCTTCTTTATATTCTCTAATTTTTGAAGGATTTAAGTGAGAATTCACCAAGTGATTCTCCTACTTGAGAAATGGTGCCTTCGAATTCTTTGTATGCTCCTAGCCATTCAAACATCTTTCTATCTCCCTCATGAAGGTCTTTTAAACCAATTATTTTATCATGAGCAATCCACTCAAGGTTTGGAACCTTGTCTTCTTTGTTTTCCATAGCTCTTGCCTGTGAATCATCAAAATCAAAAGACTCGTATATTTCAACAGTCATGTTTATTTTCATTGGAAGCCCACAAACAGTTCTTTGCTCATTGTTAAAATGCACTTTGCCCCTATAAACTAAAGTGCCCACTCTTATGTTTGTTTCTTCAAATGTTTCTCTTATGGCTGCATCAGAAGACATTTCTCCAGAGTCAACTTTTCCTCCAGGAGGAGAATATTTCCCTTGATGTATTTTATGAGGATAATTTCTATAATCAATAAACAAAGTTTTTCCCTCTTTGTGAAGAAGACAAATAACGCCGCTGAGCCATGGCAATGACATCAAAGAAATAATAATTTATAATATAAAAACAAATGTGTAAAAAAGTATCTTTATGCCTTTTTGAACTTTGTAATCTCAGGCAACATGTCTGCATGTCCTAACAAAGCTGCACGGCAGCAATATCTTTCAAGTCCTAATTCATCAAGAACTTTTCCAGCTTGTTCTCCTGCATCAATTCTTCTCTTATATTCTTCCCATAGTTGACCTATAGGCTTTCCGCATCCAAAACATCTTACTGGTATAATCATATATTTACTTCTTAAAGATGCTTTTTAAATCTTACTTTTAAGAGGAGTGTGGAAAAACTTTACCTAAAACAGCAGATAACTCTTCTAAAGCTTGGGGGAAAGAGTCATTTATTAGAGTGTGGTTACAGCTAGAAGCGTACTTCATTTCTTCTATGGCTGCAGTCATTCTTCTTTCTAATGATTCTACAGTTTCACTATTTCTGCCTATTAATCTTTGTCTTAAAACTTCAATAGATGGAGGATTTACAAATAAAGTATAAGGGGAAGGAACTCTTTCTCTAAGAATCTTGGCTCCTTGAACATCTACTTTAAAGAAAGGTATTTTTCCTGTGCAGCTAACTCTATTTAGTTCTGCAAATGTGCTCCCATACAAATTACCATAATTTATTGCATGCTCAAGCATTTCCCCTCTTTTTTGTAAATCTAAAAACTCCTCTAAAGAAAGAAAGTAATATTCTCTTCCATGAACCTCTCCTTGCCTTATTGGACGAGTTGTACAGGTAATTAGCTTAGAAAATCTTTCTTTTCCATTTGTGTAAGCATCCCAAAGTTTGTCTTTTCCTGCGCCAGAGGGACCAGTTATTATTAGACTTCTATATTCCATAAAAATAGCAAACTGAGAGATTCTTAAAGATATATGTGAGAGATTATCTTAGTTTATACAAACCTTCTTAAAGATTAAAAGTTTGAACTGAATATGGCGAAAAAAGAGTTAATTGTCTTAAAAAAAGTAGCAAAATATTATTACATGGGAGATAATGTAATAAAAGCACTCGATGATATAGATATAGTAATAGAAGAAGGAGATTTTGTTGCAATAATGGGCCCTTCTGGAAGTGGAAAGAGTACTGCTATGAATCTTGTTGGGAGCCTTGATTTAGCTACACATGGACAAATATATCTTGATGGAATAAACATAGAGAAAATAGATGAGTCGGAACTTGCACAGATTAGAGGAAGAAAAATAGGGTTCATATTTCAAAGCTTTAATCTTATTCCAAATTTAACTGCAAAAGAAAACATAATGCTGCCGATGATGTTTCAAGGAGTTGATAAAGAAGATAGAGAGGAAAAAGCAGAACAACTACTAAAACTTGTGGAACTTGAAGGAAGAATGGATAATTATCCTAATCAGCTTTCTGGAGGACAGCAACAAAGAGTTGCAATTGCAAGAGCCTTAGCAAATGATCCTGACGTAATACTTGCTGATGAACCTACTGGAAACTTGGACACTAGAACTGGAGAGATAGTCATGAATTTTCTTGAGGAAATGAATTCAAAGGGAAAGACAATAATAATGGTTACTCACGATCCTGAAAAAGCAATGCACCACGCAAAAACAATATATTGGGTCAAGGACGGAAAAGTTGAGAAAGTCACTAGAAAAGTTAAGGGAAAGTGGCAACAATCTAAGAAGAGGAAATAATTTATGGCTGGAGATTATCTTGCCCTAGCTTTTAGAAACATAAAGAAAAGAGGAATTAGATCCTGGCTAACAATGCTTGGAATATTCATTGGCATTGCTGCAGTGGTTTCTTTAATATCGATGGGTTCTGGACTAAAAGAAGCAATAACTGGGCAGTTTGGAGAACTTGGAGCAGATAAGCTTGTAGTTCAAAATGCTGAAACAGGATTTGGACCTCCTGGAAGTACTGCAGTTGAAAAGTTAACTGATCATGATTTACAAATTGTAAAAAGAATACCTGGAGTTAAGATGGCAGTTCCTCGTTTGATTAGGGCAGTTTCTGTTTCATATAATAAAGAAATAGGATTTGAATATGCGGCAGACATTCCTAAAGAAACTGACGAAATAGAAATGGTTTACTCTGCACTTAAGATTGAACTTGCTCAAGGAAGACTTTTAACTAAGAGTGATAGAAACAAGGTAGTTATTGGAAATAATATTGCAGTGGACGAATTTGATAAAGAAATAAAAGTTGGAAATAAGATAACTATACAGAATGAAAGTTTTGAAGTTGTAGGAGTACTAAAGAAAGCAAGTAGTTTTATTGTAAATGGAATAATTTTGATGCCTCATGATGATATTGTTAGAACATTAGATATAGGAGATGAAATAGATATAATTGCAGTCCAGGCAAGCGACGAAGATAGAGTAGATTCTGTAGCTCGTGGAATTGAAGATGCATTAAGAAAAGATAGAAAATTGAAGAAAGGAGAAGAAGATTTCACTGTGCAAACTCCACAGCAAAGTCTTCAAGCAATCAATACAATTCTTGCAGTAATCAACGCAGTGGTAGTAGGAATAGCAGCAATATCATTATTTGTTGGTGGAATAGGAATTACTAACACTATGTACACTTCTGTTGTTGAAAGAACAAAAGAAATAGGAATAATGAAATCTATAGGTGCTAGAAACAGAGACATTCTTTGGATATTTCTTATGGAATCTTCTTTACTTGGACTGGTTGGAGGAATAGTCGGTGCAATAATAGGGCTTGCAATGGCTTACTTAATTGCATTTGGAGTTACAACTGCTTTTCCAGGAATAAACTTTGCAATAACACTTTCATGGTCTTTAATATTTGGAGCAATTACTTTTGCACTCCTTGTTGGAACTGTTTCAGGACTTGTTCCAGCACTGCAAGCTTCAAGAATGAAACCAGTGGAGGCACTTAGAGCATGAATTTAGCCACAGAATTCTTAGATATATCAGCTAAAAACGTAAAAAGAAAAAAATTGCGTTCCTGGCTGACTATACTTGGAATAATAATTTCCATAGCAACAATATTCATGCTAGTCTCAGTTTCACTGGGACTTAATTCTGCTGTTGAAGAACAATTCAGACAACTTGGAACAGATAAGTTTTTTCTACAACCAAAAGGACAGGCAGGTCCTGGAAGTGCCGGAGCAGTTACATTAACAGATCAGGATGTTAGAAACATTGAAAGAATAGGTGGAGTAAAAAGTGTAACATATAATTCAATAGGAAATGCTAAAGTTGAGTTTGTTGATCAAACAAGATTCTTTTATGTTGTGGGAATACCTTTGGATACTCTAGATGTTTTCAAAGAAACAGGATTTATAGTTCCTAAGGAAGGGAGATTGCTCAGCCAAGGAGATACAAAAAAAGTTATGATTGGTTCTCAATATAATCTTAACAATATTTACAAAAAGCCAGTTGAAGCTGGAGATACAATAAAAATAAACGATGTGAAATTTAGAGTTAAATCAATACTGAAGAGTGTTGGAAACCCTCAGGATGATAAGAATATTTACATGTCCTTAGAAGACTTTGATGAACTTTTCCCAGCTAAAAAAGATACCTATGATCAAATAGTTGTTCAGGCAGAACCTGGACAAAATATTACTCTTCTTGCTGAAAAGGTAAGAAAGCAACTTGTTAGAACAAGAGGAGTTACAGACAAAACTCAAGACTTTACAATACTTACTCCTGAAGAACTTCTTGCAACTTTTGGAACAATTCTGAATATATTAACTGGTTTCTTGCTTGGAGTTGCAGCCATTTCTCTTCTTGTTGGAGCAATAGGAATAGCAAACACAATGTACACTTCGGTTATTGAGAGGACGAGAGAAATTGGAGTTATGAAAGCAGTGGGAGCTAGAAATGGGGATATAGCTCAGATGTTTACAATTGAATCTGGACTTATTGGACTTATTGGAGGAATAGGAGGAATATTTATTGGACTTGTACTTTCAAAAGGAATTGAATTTTTAGGTACTAACGTATTCAATACAACATTATTGCAGGTTGCAACACCTTGGTGGTTGTTTGTAGGAAGTTTACTATTCTCTTTCATTGTTGGAGCATTTTCAGGAATAGTTCCAGCATTGCAAGCTTCTAGAGTTGTAACCGTGCAAGCATTGAGATATGAATAATAACTTATTTATACATTAAAATTTTGTTGTGGGTATGGCGAGTTTATTTGAGCTACTAAAAAAAAGACTAGAGGCATTACCTCAATCTGAAGAAATTACACTTTATCCTAAAAACGAAGTTGCCATAGAATTGTTTGAATATTTTAGTAAGAGTGGTAGAAAGATAGAGATTGTAAATAATATATCTGTAAATCACAAAACTATCTGTATATGTGCAGATTCTGAAAAAGAAAACTATCTTGAAAAAATAAATTCAATTAAAATAAAAGGATATCTTCCAAATATAATTGTTGGTGGAATTGAACACTCAATAAAAAATCAAAGATATATGGAAAATATTGAAGCTAAAAATAAATTAACATCGCATGCTGTCGGATACAATTATACTAAAGCACACTTATATGAATGCCTGAAGAAAGTAAAAGATGAAAATCTTAAAGGATTTATTGTTGAACTTGGAACTTTTGAAGCAGGCACTCTTGGGCTTCTAGAAAAAGTATCTTATGAACTTGGTATAAATAAAAGAGTAAAACTTATAGGATTTGACACCTGGGACGGAGAAATACATAGAAGGCAGCCTATGGATGCTTTCAATCTAACTGAATGGGCTGGAAAGAGTATGGAGAAAGCTAGAGAAAATGTTTCAGAAAGAGTCGATTTGATTAGAGGAGATATAATTGATACTTTTCCAAAATGGATAAAGAGTTCAAAGGGAAAAATAGTATTTGCGTTTATTGACACTGATAATTATTCTGCAGTTAAAAACGCTTTGCCCTTATTGTGGAAGAGACTATCTGTAGGAGGATCAGTGGTATTTGATCATTACTATACTGAAGAAGAATATGTAGATACATTAGGAGAAAGAATAGCTGCAAAAGAATTCTTCAAAAATAGAACTGATTTCTTTAATTTAACTGGAACTGGAGTATTTTTCAAAACTAAATAAAAATTAATGCTTGTTGTCTTTCTTTTTAGGGAAGAATTTTCTCTTAGCCCACCAAAGAACTAGAAGAACAATAATAACTGGAACTGCATAAGACCAAGCTGACTTTGTTTTAACGTCTCTAACTCTATTTTCGAAGTATGAAGGGTCGTATGTAACTGTCTTTTCAACGCTTCTTCTTTCTCCGTTGTTATCGTTGTAGTTTACAATCAATTTCATGTCTCCAGCACTTGGAGTAGCTTCGTAGCTGAAGGTAGTATCTTGGTTAGCGTCAAGTGTTCCAACAATTGCCTTGTTGTTTCCTTTAACATCAATAACTGTTTGCTTTGGAATTTCAACAGTTAAAGCTTCAACATCGTTCTTTCCAATGTTAAGAATTCCAAATGTGATTGTCTTTGTTGCTGCACTGTAATCATCTACGAAAACATCAAAGTCTGCTTTTATATCTTCAACAGATATTTCAAAGTCTTTCTCAATAACTGTAGCTCCAGTCTTGCTTGATGAATATCTTACCTTAAGCTTGTAGTTGTCATCTAATGCATTTGAATCAACACGAAGAGTGAAAGGGATTGTAGCTTGAGAATTGTAGGAAGATGTGTGTGTTCCTGAAATAATTGTTTTGCTTGTCTGTGCATTAGGATCAAGTGAGAAAGGATAATCTGGAACAAGTTCAAAGTTTACAGTTCCACAATTTTGATTGTCTACTCCTTCAACTTGAAATACTACTTTTACATATTCTCCTGGAACTGCGTGGATTGGATCTTGGTTTAGAAGAGAAACATCAAGGTTACAGTCACCTGTAGCTGCAAAAACTGAAGAAACTAAGAACAAAGACATTAATACAAATATTGACGAAACTATTGTCCTCTTTATCATGTTAAATTAGTGGAAAATGTTGTTTTAAAGCCTTTCGCTTGGAAAATTTAATTTAAATTAACTCCAAGAGCTTGTAACTTTTGAGATATTTCAGTCCAAGATCCTGAAGCAGCTTGACCATTTATTATGAATGATGGTGTTCCGCTAACTCCAGCAGTTGAAGCTGCAGTTGCCATTTGAGTAACAGTAGCAGCATACTTTCCTGAGTCAAGGCAAGAATTGAACTTGCTTGCTGATAATCCAGATATGCTCTTGGCTAATACCTTAAGGTTATCTTTGCTGTATTTTCCGTCGTTCTCTTTCATGTTGTGTGCTTCGAATATAGCGTCGTACATTTCAGGGTACTTGCCTTGTTCATTTGCGCAAAGAGCTGCTTCTCCAGCATAACCAGATTCGCTACCTAGGAAACTGTGTAATCCAAATATGAATTGTATCTTTCCAGCACTAGCAAGTTCTCTTACTTTTCCTTCTACTCCAAAGATATCAGAATATTGTGTTGCATAAGGTGCAGCTTCAGGAGAAAGTCCTGCAGCCAAAGCACAGTAAGGACATTGGAAATCAAAAAACTCAATTACTTTTACTTTTGCATTTTCAGGACCAATTGCAGCGTAAAGATCTCTATCATCTGTGAAGCTGAAGTCTCCAGTTCCTGCTGAAGCTTGTGCGTTATTATTACCAGCGTTTGCAGCATAATTATTATTTCCGCTATTTCCTGTGAACATCACTATTGCTCCAATAACAACTACTGCCAATAAAATGAAAGTAGAATATTTCCAAAGATCATCTTTTTTTATTTTTAGAGTAATTTCTTCGCTCATAAAATGCTCCAGAATTGAAACTATATAAACGTTATGCAAGAACATTCCAGAAATCTAGAAAGAAATACTTTTTGCAATCATCAGAGATAAAATTAAAATTATCGACGATAAAACATATACATTGTGAAATATTATTATTCCTAAAAGAGAATCAACAACAGAATAATTTGCACCCTGCTCTAAATTTATTTCTATAAATGAAGAGATAAAAAGCAGTAATGATATTATAATTACTGAATAAAATAATTTCTTGTTTTGAATTTTCATATGTTTTTTAGAATATGAATGTTTAAATACTATCTTCCTATTTATTTTTTTGTAAAAAAAGAGCATGGCAAAACATTGTATTTACTGCAAAACTGGAATTCCGGCTGAAGCCGTTCTAGACGTGTGCGAAAGATGCGGACACGGAGTATGGGGAGCAAAAATGTATGAAACAATAAAGAAAAACATGCAAGATGCTAATAGTTCTGGAAACCTTATGCAAGGTTCAATAACACAAAAGTTCGATAGATAATTTTATTTCTCTTAAATTGAATGTTTTTTATATTTTAATTTAATCTTATTTTTATGAATCTCGGATTTACTGGCTACCGAACTCAAAATCAAAATTATCACCCTTTTATTTTAAATGGTCACGATGTGATTGCTCCAACCAAACCAGGATATGAAGAGAAAAGATATTTGGTTATAGGATTTCTAGCCCCTGAAAGAAAACTTAGAGTTGGGAGAAGTGAAGGAAAATTAGAATTTAGACTTGTAGATCAAAATGAATTGTTAAAAGAAGTAATTCCTGGAAGGAAAGTTCATAAATACCTTGAAAAAACACCTAGGAGAGGAAGGAGAATAGTCGGGAGATTGATAAACGATAAGGGAAGAATTGTTAGTGCTGACGAGCCAGATGCATTTTTGATCACTGAGCCTATAGAAAAGATATACCCTGAGCCTGGCTTTGCAATATGTTGATTTGAGAAAGCTTTTTAAACTATATTTTTTGTCTATGGATATGCTCAAAAGAAAATCAGTAAAGTCAAGGGGAAAGATATCGTTTAAACAATTTTTCCAAGAATTTAAAGCTGGAGACAAAGTAGCAGTTGTAAGAGAACACAGCAGTCCTATTGGATACTCTACAAGAATTCAAGGTAGAACTGGAACAGTTATTGAGAAACGTGGAGAAGGATATCATATTGAAATAAATGACTTAAATAAACCTAAAAGATACTTCATAAAACCAATACATTTGAAGAGGATTGAACAATGATATTAAATCAAAAAATGGTTACAATTGCAGAAGCTAAGTCTTACATAAAAAACTTAGAAGAGAAACAAGCACTGCATGATTACTTCAAAAAGTTCTCAGTGTTAACACTTGCTAACGCTGAAAAATTAATGGGCGAACTTAAGGCACTAAACAATATTAAGTTAAGAGAAGAACACTACATTAAAATTGTTGATATGCTACCTTCAGATTCTGAAGAATTAGCAAAAATAGCAAATGATGTTAGTCTTTCTGAGGAAGAGACCCAGGCAATTCTTAGCCTAGTTAAAAACTATTCTTAAACATGACAGAGAAAGAAGATTTTGCAATTATCCTAGATTATCTACCATATGGATATCCTATGGGTGGAAAAATGAATCCTATAGCTCAAGCTATTGGAGAAAAAACTTTGGCAATATTAGAATTGATTCCTAGAAAAGGAGTTGCATTAACACAGAAAGAAAAGGTTTATATAGGTCCCGACAAGAGAGATAAAATATACTACATCGCAGGAAGACTTCCTCGCGATAAGTTGACAGAGGCTGCAAAGATCCAGCTACAGGATTTCATCCAAAGCGTAGTTGCGGAGCAGGAGAAGAAATACATTGATTTCTTTAACAATGCTCAAGCAATTAACACACGATTGCACCAGCTTGAGTTACTTCCAGGATTTGGAAAAAAACATACTCAAGAATTGATTGAAGTCAGAAAGCAGAAAGCATTCGAGTCTTTCGCTGATATGAAGGAAAGGTTACCAAGTTTACCTGACCCAAAGAAAGCGATTGAAAAAAGATTGATGGAGGAATTACTGGAGAGACAGCGCTTCAACTTGTTCATTAAATAAAAATGGCAGAAAAAACAAACAAAATAGACGAGAAGAAAGCTTCAGCAAAAGCTGTAGCACCAAAGACAGAGACAGTTAAAAAGAGACCTGAAGAAGTTCACTATGAATCACTTGTAAGAATCTATGGATATGACATGCCTGGAACAAAGAGCATTTATGTTGGACTAACAAAAATAAAAGGAATTTCTTGGTCAGTTGCAAACGTTATATTACATAGAATAAATATGGCTAGAAATGTAAAAGTTTCTGATCTTACAAAAGATCAAATTGCAGTTATTGAAAAGGCACTTGACAATCTAGAGCTTCCAGACTTTATGAAAAATAGAAGAAACGATCCTGAAACTGGAAAGACTGAACACTTAATTGGAACAGACCTTGACATAAAGAAAGACTTTGATATCAAGAAGCTTAAGAAGATAAAGTCATACATAGGAGTAAGACACAGTTCCAAGTTACCTGTACGTGGACAAAGAACAAGATCACACTTTAGAGCTAAGGGTAGAGCAGTAATAGCTAGCAAGAGGAAGGCAGCAGCATGATAAGAAAGGGTAAACAATTCAGTAGACCAAAGAAGGCATATGAAAAGACAAGAATAGAAGAAGAAAACGTTTTGGTTGAAAAATATGGACTTAAGAATAAGAGAGAAATTTGGAAAACTTTAGCAGCAGTTAATTATTACAGAACAAGAGGAAAAGAACTTGCAAAGGCATCAAGCGAGGAACAAGAAGTTTTGTTTAACAAGTTAAGAGCTCTTGGACTTGATATTAAAAACACTACTGACGTTCTTGCACTTCAAGTTGAAGATATCTTGAAGAGAAGATTGCCAAGCATGGTAGCAAGCAAGAAATTAGCACAAACTCCACAACAAGCAAGACAAATGGTAGTTCACAAGAAAGTTAGAATTGATGGTCGTGTTGTAAATGTTCCAAGTTATCTTGTTCCAGTATCAGAAGAAAATAAAATTGTTGTTGAGAAAGCAACTGCAAAAGCTCCAAAACAAGAAAAGGAAGTGGCTGAATAATGGCAGAGAAAGAAAATAAGAAAAATAAAGCTGAGCAAGTTGAAGAAGTTAAGACTGAAGAAAAAACTACAGCAGCTACAGATAATCAAGAAGTTCAATCTGAAATAAAAGAAGAAAGAGCTGGAATTGCTCACATTTATGCTTCTGGAAACAATACAATCGTACATATTACAGACCTTGCTGGAAGCACAATATCAAGAGTTTCTGGTGGAATGATTACAAAGCACGACAGACTTAAATCAAATCCTACAGTTGCTATGTTCATTGCTAAGAAAGCAGCTGAAAGAGCAAAAGACATTGGAATAAATTCACTTTATGTTAGAATGAGAGGAGAGACTGGAGGAACTGGAGTTGGTCCAGGAGCTCACGCGGTAGTAAAGTCTCTTAGCAAAGAAGGATTTAGAGTTATCAACGTGCTTGACACAACAAGAGTTGCACGTGGTGGACCAAAGAAGAAGGGAGGTAAGAGAGGAAGAAGAGTTTAAACATCAAGTTTAAAACCTCTTTTTTATTTACAACAATATGGAAGTGATATCCAAGACTCCTGGAAAACTTGTTTTAAGATTAGATGTATCTGAATCTCTTGCTAATGCAATAAGAAGATCAGTTGCTGAAGTTCCTACCTTGGCAATTTCTGAAGTTGAAATTTTCAAAAACGACTCTGCTTTGTACGACGAATTACTTTCACACAGATTAGGACTTGTTCCACTTAAGACAGAAAAATCAATGAATGAAAAAACAAAAATTGATTTGAAAATAAAGAAAGTTGGACCGGGAGTAGTTTATTCTGGAGATCTTGAGGGTGGAGCTGAAGTTGTTGAAGGAAAGATTCCACTAGTTTTGATTGGAGCAGGACATTCAGTTGAACTTGTTGCAACAGCAACACTAGGAAAAGGAGTACAACACGCAAAGCACACTCCAGGACTATGCTACTACAGACACTTACTTGAAGTTTCATCTTCTGCTGAGATTGATAAAATTGTTCAAAGATCAAAGGGAGAAATGAAACCTGTAAAGAGTGGAAGCAAGTGGGTTTGTGATTTAAGAGAAGCAGATGTTGACGCTATAAAAGCAATTGACAAGGATGCTGTTAAAGACATGGACGATTTAGTTTTTGTTGTTGAGAGCTATGGAGTAATGCCTGCACAAGACATTTTCCAAAAAGCTATTGAAGCATTGACTGACAATGCTGATGAATTCTTGAAAGAGCTTAAATAAGTAAGTCTTAAATACTCAGATTTTGAAAGTTTTTTATGGTAACAAAGCTTGAGGTTATTATGGATTTTGCAATTGGAGCAGTAATGCCTGGTTCTTTAATTTTGGAAGAAATGAAATATAATAATCAAGAAAAAATTACAGCTAGACTGAGAGGGATGCCTGAAGAAGGGAAGGAAAGAGATTATCTTACAATAATTACGTGCGACTTAGCTTCTTACCTTGCTGAGGCTGGAACTGTTTTTGCTGCGAACCATTATGATTCTGATAAGCTTGCATGGTTGGCTGCAGGAATAGCTACATTTAGAGGATTGTCTAAAGTGTATCAGGCAAGTCAAAGAAGGCATATAGAAAGCGAAAATTCTTTTTTAAGAAATAAAGAAACAACTCTTAAAGAGATGAGTTTTTCTAGACTTCTCCCTGGAAGATAATATATTTTTATTTTAATTAAAACAAAGCTTTAAATTAGATTATATTTTGGCTTAAGCATGCGGGAGTGCCGGAGCGGTCAAACGGGCGTCGTTAAGGCCGACGTAGCTTAGTGCTTGCATAGGTTCGAATCCTATCTCCCGCATTATAGTCTTTCCTAACACTTTTAAACAATAGAAATATGAAAAAGTATGAGAAATATAGAAAAACAAAGAACAATTCTTTGGATTCTTACAATTATAATGCTGTTTAACGTTTTTGTTTCAGCATATATTGGAATTGAAAAAGCAGCACTGCTAAGAGGAGAAAGTAATGATATTTGTTTTGCCTCAACAGGACCATCTGGAGGTTGTGGAGACGTTCAATTGAGTGACTATGGAGTAATTCTTGGAGTTTCAGTTCCAACTTGGGGAATTGTTTGTTTCTCATTTATGGCTATAATGCTTGCAAGCCTTGCATATAGTATGCATCACAGAACTCCAATATCTGAAGAAAAAGATATTGAAAGTACAGTTCAACTAGTAGGAATTTGTTTTGTTATCGGAGCTTTAGGAGCAGCATATTTTATAATTTTACAATTCTTTGTTATAGAATCAATATGTAAGTATTGTATGATAATAGATAGTTTGACTATAATATCTACAATTGTTTATTTCGCTACTTTTAAAAAAGGAGCTGACTTTTACTCAATATGAAATTTATTTATTGGGTGATAGGCATTCTAGTTTTAGCAGTTATTGCTTTAGTTTTTATTGGGAATGTAAACAAACCAGGACAGTACGATGAATTTGCTCAATGCTTAACTGATGCAGGATTCAAATTTTATGGAGCCTATTGGTGCCCTCATTGTATTGAACAAAAAGAAATGTTTGGAAATAGTGCGAGCAAGTTGCCTTATGTTGAATGTTCTCTGGCAAACAGAGCTGGACAAACTCAGGCTTGTATTTCTGCAGGAATAACTGGATATCCTACTTGGGGATTGCCTTCTGGAAAGAAAGTTGAAGGAAAATTAAGCTTTCAAGAACTGTCTAGCTTGTCAGGATGTTCTTTGAATAGCGCAGGTTAAAAAATGATTAATGAAAAAAGACAACAACAAATAAAAGAGTGGTTTAACAATCCATACAACGCATTACTAGTTTTGATTATAACCTTGGCTTTTGCTCTTAGACTCTTTTTTTATATTAAAACTCAAGGCCAAACATTGTGGTGGGACGAAGCAGAATATATGTCTGCCGCTAAAAAATGGGCATTTGGAGTTCCTTACGAGTTAAACCCTCAACGTCCTCCTTTGTTTCAAGCATTGTCTGCTTTGTTTTTCTTAGCAGGACTCGGAGAGGGAGCAATAAAGTTTTTCCTTGTAGTAATTCCTTCCGTTGCTTTAGTTACAACAATATTTTATTTAGGTAAAGAAATGTACAATGAAAGAGTAGGAATAATTGCGGCAATATTTGCTGCAGTTAGCTGGACTTTCTTATTCTGGTCTGCAAGAACACAACCAGACTTTTTATCAATGACTGCTCAGGTTTTGTCTATTCTGTATATGTGGAAATATTGGAAGAATTCTAAATCTAAAAATATAATTATCTCCGGATTCTTTGCAGCACTCGGATTCTACTTTAAGATTTCTGCACTCTTAGTTCCTATGATATTTATTGTATTTATATTAGTAAAAGATAGACTTTCTGCAATAAAAAATAAAGATTATTATTATTTTTCTGCTTCTTTCCTTGCTACACTAGTCCCATACTTCATATGGTCTCAATTATCATTCGGCAATCCCCTTGCGTTTAGAAAAGGATATGTTGATGCAGTAACTGATTTCCCAATCGCATGGTACAACTTAAAATTCTACTCTTTCTTAACTGATAATTTGATGTTCATACTATTTATTTTAGGAGTTATAGTGGCAATGAGATTTGCTTTATATCTTGACCTTCTTGCTAAAGATAAAAAGAAATGCTTTGATCCTGAAATATATGGACTTATTACACTTTCATTCATATCTGCTTTCTATATATTCTATCAAAGAAATACTGACGATAGATGGGTTTTCCTATGGATGCCATTTATATTCTTCTTCGCTGCCCAAACAATATTAAGAATATATGACAGCACTTCAAAGAAGAATATGTATGTAGGACTAACAATTGCAATAATTCTCATTGGTGCTTGCAGTTATCTTCAAGTCAATCACGCTTCTTCTTTGATAGATGCAAAGAAAGATAGCTATTCTCAAGTTAAGGAAGCAGCTTTATGGATGAAAGAGAATTCTGTGAAAGATGATGGAGTATTCTCTGTCTCCTATACTCAAACAGTTTATTATACTGAAAGAAATGTTAGCACTTACTCTCTTGTTCCACAATTGGCTAACTCAACAGAGTTTGATAAAATGGTTATTGCAGACAAACCTAAATTTATAATGTGGTCAATGTATGAATCACACCCAACATATATTGGAACATGGATAAATGACCATCTTACCAAAGGAGATGTTACAGTAGTTTATGCACAATTTGCAGACTCTCAAAATAAACAACCATCATTGTTAGTATTCCAACCAGATTATTCTAGATTCAAATGAAATGCATAATATGTTCTGGAAAAATGTATAGGCTGCCCCTTATAAATGAAATTTCAAGATACAATGGTAAAAAATATCCTTTGTTTAAATGTTCTAACTGTGACTTCATAAGACCTAATCCTTTGCCATTCGAAGATCACTCTGCAATTGACTTTTATGATGAAGGAAGCAATATAAAATTTTACGATAAAAAGTTAAAAGATATAGATAGAACAACAAAAGAATACAAATATTATTACAAGTATGGAAAACCTTTTTTGAATTTTATTGATAAATATAAAATGAAAGGAAAAAGCTTAGATGTTGGATGCGGACCAGGACATTTAATGGAACTTCAAAGAAATAAAGGAATTAAGGTTGAAGGAATGGAAGTTAGTAGATTACTTGTTAAATTACTTGAAAAACAAGGATTCAAAATGCACTACGGACTGCTTGGTAGTTTGAAGCTGCCTAAATATGATATAATAACTATGAATCAAGTTTTAGAACATATAGAGAAACCTGAGGAGGCAATTAAAGCAATAAATAAGGCACTAAATCCTAAAGGCTATTGTATAATTGCTGTACCTTACATATATGGAATTATTCCTCAAATATTACGAAGTAAATGGTACGGATTAGGATATGGACAGCATTTGAATTTCTTTTCTAAGAAAAGCATTAAAATGTTGCTCCAAAGAAATGGACTAAAAGTTAAAGAAATTAAAGTGCTTTCTGTAGATTATACACACGCGAAATTCCCTTTTTTCTTTAACCTTATAGCAAGCTTTATAATGAAGGTAAACATAATTTTAGGATTGGGAGACAATTTGTTTGTTGTTGCTCAAAAAATAAGGTAAATAAAAATGGTAATGAAATTTAGCTGGTTTAGTCAACTTTTATGCGATGGTTTTGAAAAAATGCCTGAGTGGTCTTTCAAGAACGATATAAGATATTTTTTATCTTTCAGCAAACTAGTTCCTAATTATGTGTCTGACATGTCCCCAGTTAAAGGGTATGAAATGTATTATCATGTTAAGGAAGGAGATGTAGTAGTTGATGCTGGAGCTTATCCTGGAGATTATGCAGTTTTCGCAGCAAGAAAGGCGGGAAAAACTGGAAAAATAATTTGTTTTGAACCTAATGAGAAAAATAGAAAAGTGTTACAGAAAAATCTTGAAAATGAAGGACTTAACAATTTTATAATAGTGCCTAAGGGACTGTGGAATAAAAAGGAGAAATTGAATATAAAACAGTTTGATGGACTCCACACAGAGCTTTCAAAAGATGCAGGAGAGGCTGAAATACAAGTTACTGATTTAGATAGCGAACTTAAGAAATTAGGAATAAAAAAGATAGATGTTCTAAAGATGGATATTGAGGGTGCTGAAATACAAGCTGTCCAGGGGGCTTTACAAACACTCAAGAAAAACAAAGTTAATGTAATAATTGCTTCATATCACGTTGTAAATGGAGAAACTACTTCATTCTTTCTTGAAAAGTTCTTTGCCAAAATAGGATACAATACAAAAACTTATTTTCCAAAACATCTTACAACATATGCTTGGAAAGAATAGGATTTAATTTACCTTATAATATTCTTTATACCAAGAAACAAAGTTCTTTACACCTTCACTAACTGAGGTTTTAGGATTGTAACCTAAAAGGTTTTTTGCCTTTGAGATATCTGCCGATGTTGCTAAAACATCTCCTTGCTGTAAAGGAATGTATTTCTTAACTGCTTGTTTGCCCATATTTTTTTCAATTTCGCTGATGAAATCAAGAAGGTTTACACTTTCTCCACGGGCAAGATTGATTATTTCAAACTCAACTGATTCTACCTTATCTATTGAAGAAATTACTCCTGTGGCAATATCCTGAACATATGTGAAATCTCTACTCATTTTTCCATTGTTGTAAACTTCAATCTGCTCTCCTTGAGAAATCCCTTTTGCAAATTTAATTGGGGCCATATCTGGCCTTCCCCAAGGACCATAGACAGTGAAAAATCTAAGGCCAATCATCTTTATTTTGAAAAGATGATTATATACATGAGCATAAAGCTCGTTTGCTTTTTTTGTTGCGGCATAAAGAGAGATTGGCTCATCTAACTTTTGAGTTTCTTTGAAAGGAGAATCCTTACTATCGCCATAAACTGAAGAAGATGAAGCAAAAACAATTTTGTTTATTTTGTTGTGCCTTGCAAATTCAAAGATATTTAAAGTTCCAAGCATGTTTGATTTTTCATACTCAAACGGTTTATCAAGACTATATCTTACTCCTGCTTGCGCTGCAAGATGGCATATAACATCTATCTTTTCTTTTACATTTATTGAATCTTCTATGCTTTGTTGAATAAACGTAAAATTATTGAATTTTTTTAATAGTGCAAGTCTATCTTGCTTTAACTTCACATCATAATAATTATTTAGATTGTCTATCCCTATTACCAAGTCTCCCCGCTCAAGTAAGGATTTAGCAACATGGAAACCTATGAACCCGGCAGCTCCTGTAAGCAAAATTGTTTTAGACATTTAGTTGATTTAGAAGCTACAACTTTTAAATGTTTCTTGAATTTCTATGATGCTAAACATTAAAATAGCTAGGAGAGTATGTTTGAATATGAATCATAAAAAAACAATTGTTTACTTACATAGGTATCCTATAGAATATGAAAGCATAATTTATCCTGCTACAGAGAGAATACTAAAGCTACTGAAAAAGAAATATAATGTTGTTTGGGTAAGTATGAAGAACCCTGGAAAGATTGACCAAAAATTGAGAAAGGGAATTTCTTTTGTAGAATTGCCATGGACTGTAGATAGAAAAAATGGAAAAGATAAACTGATAAAAACAGCATTATGGTTTCTATCTGCTTTTAAAATAAGAAAGATAATCAAGGAATCTAAAGCAGATTTTATAGTTCACAAAGAACAGTTGCCTTTTCTTCCATACTTCTTTAGCAGCATGGAAATACCTCTTCTTTTGGACATTGGAGACTGGTGGTGGACAACTTTATTTGGTGGAACAAAAATAGGGTCAAAGTTTGCTGAAGTGATGGAAAACTTTGAAATGAGATTATATGGAAGAAAGAATAATGTCTTTATGAGTGCTCATTCTTTGACTGAAGCTAAAGTGCTTGAAGAAAGAGGAATGAATGGAAAAAGAGTAAGATTCATCAATCACCCTGCAAGTCAAACTCATTTCAAGCCTGTTGATGCACAAAAACTAAGAAAAAAGCTTGGACTTGAAAATAGCTTTGTGGTTAGCATGCATGGAATTATACATCCAAGCAAGGGATATGATCAAATACTTACCTGGTGGGCAGACATATCTAAAGACAAGAAAGACTGGAAACTTATGATAATTGGAGGAGGAACAGGAGAAAAGTGGTGCAGAAATAAAATAAAGAGTTTAGGTATTGAGAATAGCACAATAATGACTGGATGGATCAAGA
>DASZSY010000007.1:0-30052 GCA_035548435.1 Candidatus Nanoarchaeia archaeon
TATATAAGGATTATCTTACTTTAGCCTAACCTTGTTCAAAGGTGTAAAGTCGTTCCATGCAATCTCAAACATTTGTTCAAGTGCTTGGGCAAGGAATTGTGTTGATAGCCAAACTGCTACATCGTAGTTAGGATGTACTGCTTTGTCGTCAAGAAGCATAAACATAAGTTCTTCAGAGTCTATAACTGCAAATCTTGCACTTAAATTGTTTGAAGATTTAACTTCAGCAACTCTTGCTATATCTTTAGCTACCTTCATGTTTTCAGCAGTAATAGGTGCAGCGATTCTAACAACAACTCCTCTCTTCTTAGCTTTTTCAATTGAAGGCATAAGGCTTTCCATCTTTCTATTAAGACCTTCAGCAGTTGTTACAATTGTTATTGTCTTTTCAGCTGCTCTTATAAGCATATCAAGGTGGTTGTACATGTTCTGTCTGCCTCTTAGAGATCCAGATAAGTCAGAGTGCTCAACGAACTTAACTCCATTACTAAACAATGAGTTTAATTCATCTAAAACTTCGTCGCCGTGTAATTTTTCAAGTCTCTTACTTTTCTCTTGTGCATCCACAACAAGGTTTTTCTTTACTCTTTCAACAACTTCTTCTGGCTTAAGTGCAACAAATTTTATAGGTTTTCCAACCTTCATAACAATAAATCCTTTCTTTTCAAGAGATTCTAGAATATCATATGTTCTTGATCTTGGAACATCAGAAATATTACTTAATTCTCCAGCAGTACTTGTTCCTCTTGATAATAAAGCAGTCCACACTCTTGCTTCATACAAATTTAAATCAAAAATCTTTCTTATTCTACTCAAAAATTCGTCTTTGATTATCATGTGCCTTGTGTTAATTATTATAAAGACATAAATCGACTATTTAAATGTTTTTCAAGTTCTGTCCCTGCAGGATTACGAAAACACGACGTGGATTCTAGCTTCTTTGATACTACACTCCAGTGCTCCTTCCGGAGAATTTGCATTTGTTATTTTTGTCGACGATGAATTTACTCTTTCTGAAATAAATTTCTCCTGCATCTTTAGTAGTTTTACTGCATTTTCGTCCGCAAATATTTCAAGTTTTATTTTCTGATCTTTTGTCATACCTCTTTTCTTTCTTTCAGCTTGTATTTTTCTAGATAGTTCTCTTGCATATCCTTCGCTTTCAAGTTCTAAAGTTACCTTTGTGTCGTATACAACGCAAGGATTTTCAGCTTTTTTTATGGTAACTTCTTTAACATTAAGCTGCTGCATTATTATTTCTTTTACTTCTTCAGAAATGTCGTTCTTTAAAGTTAGACTGGCTGAAGCCAAAGGCCACTTAAGTCCAATCTTTATTTTATCTCTCTCAGATAATCCTATTTCTATCGCTCTAAGTGCGATTTGCATTTCAGCATCTAATTTTTCATTTATTGCTTTCTTGTTTATTTCAGGCATTAAAGATAAATGTATAGATTCTTCTTTTACAATACCTTCCTGCTTAAGTTTTTGCCATATGTTCTCGGCAGTCATAGGGATTATAGGTGCAAACATTTTCAGTAATCCAACATATATTTCAAGTATTGTTTCTCTAGCATCGTCACTTCTTTCTCTTATCATCTGTATGTATGCTCTACTAAACTCTCTAACTGTAAAGTCTTCTATTTTCTGGCAAACTCCCATAAAATCATAATTATCATATGCTTTGTTTACATCTACTATAAGTTCATTGTACTTTGACAAAATCCATTTATCTTCTATGCTTTTCTTTGCCTTTGTTTTCTTTAATTGTAAAGCAAGAGTACTTAGGTTGTTTAGAATGTTAATTGTTTTGTGTATTTCTTGGAAATCTTTCTCATCAAAAGCAGTATCTTCTCCTTTTGCATTTCTTGTCAAATAATATCTAAGATAATCTCTTCCATATTTCTTTATTAGTTCGTCTGGAGAAATTACATTTCCAAGAGACTTGGACATCTTTTTCTTTCCAAGATCTAGTATCATTCCATGCATGAATATGTTTTTTACAGGTAATTTATCAAATAATATTTGCGAGAGAATAAACTGAGAGTTCCACCAACCTCTTATTTGGTCTTTTCCTTCAATATTTACATCTGCAGGCCAATATTTCTTTATTAGCTCTTTGTTCTTTGGATATCCTAATGCTGCCCAGCTGGCAACTCCAGAATCAAACCATACATCAAGAACTTCAGGAACTCTTTTCAGCATTCCTTTCTTTCCTTTTATCTCTATCTTATCAATTCCAGGCTTATGCATATCAATATTCTTTACTCCAGACAATTTTTGTAGCTCTTCCATGCTTCCAACTACTATTTTTTCCTGTGTTTCAGGGTTATACCATATAGGTAGTGGGCTTCCCCAATATCTTTGTCTTGAAACTGGCCAATCTCCAATGCCTTCAAGCCAAGCTTTCATTCTAAGTTTAACCCAATCTGGATGCCACTCTATGTCATTATTTTCCTTAAGAAGTTCTTTCTGAATTTCTGATATTTTCAAAAACCATTGTGGCATTGAAATCATTATAAGTGGAGATTTATCTCTCCAACACATAGGATAATCGTGATTGTAACTTTCTTTGAAGGCTAGGCAATCCATTTCTTTTAAGTCTGCAATTATTTCAAAGTCAACTTCTCTTGCTTTCTTTCCAGAGTATTTTCCAGTTTCCTCAGTCAAGTTTCCATTTAAGTCAACAGGAGATAAAACTTCTAGTTTGTTTGCTCTTCCAACTTCATAGTCTTCTTTTCCATGACCTGGAGCACAATGAACCATTCCAGTTCCATCTTCAGTCGTAACATATCTAGCGCTCGGGACAACTCTGTAACTATTTTTTGCCTTTATTTTCATATTTTTACATAAAGGATTCTCATATTCCCATCCAACAAGTTCTTTTCCTTTCCATTCTTTCTTTAAAGTAAATCCTCTTTCCATCTTTGCCATAACTGCAGAAAGTCTTTCTGATGCAATTATCCATCTCTCTCCTTCCATAGTTTCTATCTCAGAATACATTACATCCGGATGCACCATTACTCCAGTGTTTGCAGGTAGTGTCCAAGGAGTGGTGGTCCAAATCATTAGGAATGTTTTATCTTTCCCTTTAACTGGAAATTTTACATATATTGCATTGTCTTTTTGTTTTTCATATTCTATCTCGTTGAAAGCTACTGCTGTTGCACACTTTGTACATACATGTACAGGATATTTTCCAAGATAAAGTAAACCTTTCTTATCAGCTTCTTTGAAAGCACTCCATATCGCTTCAATATATTCATCTTCACATGTAACATAAGGATTATCAAAGTCCATCCAGACTCCAAGATTCTTGAACTCATTGTTCATTGTTCCAATGTATTTTGTTGCAAACTCTTTACACTTAGAAACAAACTTATCAACTCCATATTTTTCTATGTCTTGCTTTGTTTGAAGTCCTATTTCTTTCTCAACCTTAGATTCAATAGGAACTCCGTGAGTATCATAACCTGGCTTGTCAAAAACATCAAATCCCTTCAATCTTCTAGATCTCATAGCTACATCTTTCAACGTTTTATTTAGTGCAGTTCCAAGATGAATGTACCCATTAGCATATGGTGGTCCATCCATAAAGTAAAACTTCTTTCCCTTTGCATTTTGCTTAACAGACTTAGAGTATATCTTGTTTTTATCCCAAAACTGGAGTATTTGCTCTTCAATTTCCTGCTGTGTTGCCATAATATCAGTTCCTTTCTCAATGTTTTAAATCCTTCTTTTAAGCCACTATTTAGCTTTTTTATAGCTTGAATAAGAAACAGTAGCCAAGAAAAGTACTGTGCCTATTAAACTCTCAAAACCTTGAATATTTCTAAAAAAGATTAAAGCAATCAAGAAAACAAGTGCCATTGTCCATATTATTGCCCTAAACCATCTCTTTCCAATCTTTAGTTCGTCATATGCTTGTTTATTCAACCACTTTCCAAACAAAAATCCTCCAAAAATAGAAATAATTACAGTTAATATCATTTGTTTCTCTTTATTATTTCTTGAGCAATCAAACTTAGCTCTGCATTGCTTCTTTGAGGCCCAAGTTCAGTTGAAATATATCCTTCATATGCCTCGAAGAAAAGTCTATGAGTTGGCTCTCTTGTTTTATTCTCAAGTATAAACAATGGGTAAAGTTTTATGTGAGCATGATTTACTCCCATTCCTTCCATAACCATTGCTACTCTTGGCACTCCAAGTCCCTTCTCTAGCATTTTAGCTGTTTTTTTTGCTGAATCTATTAAGTTATGATGATCTTTGTCAGGCATATCAAATGTATAAGAATCAAAGTGTTGTTTTGGAACAACCAATGTCATACCCATAACATTTGGATTCATATCAAGAAAAGCCATGTGTTTTTCATCTTCCCATATTTTTGCGCAAGGAATTTCTCCCTTGGCTATCCTACAGAATATGCAACCCTCCATATTATTTAATCACTTTTAAGCTTAAAATCTTAACTTCCTTTAGTGGTCTGTCTTGGCTGTCTGTTTGTACTGCTGCAATTCTATCAACAACATCCATTCCTTCTATGACTTGTCCGAAAGTAGGGTGTTTTCCATCAAGGAAATTATTGTTTACAAGATTAATGAAAAATTGACTTCCTCCAGTGTTTGGACCTGCATTTGCCATAGAGATTGTTCCTCTATTATTCAAGTTTCCTCCAGCATGTGTAAACTCATCTTTTATTGTGTATCCTGGTCCTCCTCTACCTGTTCCAGTTGGATCTCCTCCCTGAATCATAAATCCTTCAATTATTCTATGGAATATAACTCCATCATAAAATCCTTCTTCAGCTAAGTTGACAAAATTTCCTGCAGTAATTGGCATATCATTGTACATTTCAACAACAAATGTTCCCTCTGTTGTTTTGAATTCAACTTTTGTGCTTTCAGATTTGTTTGCCATTATAAAATAAACTCCTAATATTAAAACTGCTATTATTGCACCTATAAATATCTTATTACTTGTCTTCATAGAGATATATCAAAACTAAAGAATTTAAATCCTTTTAATAAGGTAAACGCCCGAACCAGGAATCGAACCTGGAAATCCCTAAGGAAATGAGTTTTCGAGACTCACGCAGTACCATTGTGCCATTCGGGCTAGAAAAATAAGTGAGAATTATTCTATAAAAATCTACTTCGATTTTTTTGGTTTATCCCAATAAGGACTTTTGCATGTTGGGCAGACAGTGGGCTCCTCTTTCTTTCTGCGAGGGGCCCACTGATGGTCGCACCTTTCGCATTCGTAGCCTTCCACTTTTATTGTTACTTTTCCCATTGAACAATAGTATGCTCACTATTATTTAAATTCTTCTTTTCTAGTATATTACTATATAAGTAAGTTTTAAATAGCCTGTTTTTCTATGTCTATAATGGACGGTTTAATCTATCTTCTAGTTCTTGCAACTTTTTTTTCAACGCTTATTGGAGGATTTATAACTCTTAAATTCAAAAAAAGTTTACCTTATTTCTTTGCATTTGCAGCAGGTTCAGTTATATCTGTAGCATTTATTCATCTTCTTCCTGAAAGCATTGAACTTTCAGAAAAATTAGGAATATCAATAAAATCTGTAATGTTCACTGTTGTAGGTTCTTTCTTTTTATTTAGTTTAATTGAGAGAGTTTTCGCCACCCATCATATTCATGGGCATGAAGGACATAATCATGCACACATAATGGGACCAATCGGAGCAGGCAGTTTGATTTTCCACAGTTTTCTTGATGGAGCAGCCATAGGCCTTGCTTTCCAGGTTGATGTAGCTGCAGGAATAATTGTTGCATTAGCAGTAATACTTCACGACATGACTGACGGAATAAATACAGTCGTTTTAATGTTGAAAAACAAACAACCTTTATCAAAAACAACAGGATTCCTTATAGGAGCTTCAATTGCTCCAGCATTAGGAATAGTTGCCACTTCTTTAGTAAGTATACCTGAGACTTATCTTGTATTCATATTAGCTTTCTTTGTTGGAGAATTCATATATATCGGGGCATCCACTCTCGTACCTGAAATGAGAGAGCATCCTTCAAAAAAGATGATTTTGCTTATGGCCTTAGGAATACTTTTAGTTATTCTTTTAGGCTTTCTAATACCTGAGGCATAACAATAAATAACTAAACTTTATAACCTAACAAAAGTCAAAAATAATATGAAGCGCATACCTATAACACTGATAACTGGATTTTTAGGATCTGGAAAGTCCACTCTGATAAATAGAATCATATCCGAGAACAAAGATAAGAAAATAGGGCTTATATTAAATGAATTCGGAGATGTGCAGCTTGAAAGTAATATTGTGCAAGCAAATAAAGAAGAAATTGTTGAGTTAAGCAATGGTTGTATGTGTTGTGTTGTCAGAAGCGATTTGATAAAGACAGTTGATGAACTTATAAAAAAGAAACCTGAAATAAATTATATCATAATTGAAGCTTCAGGTCTTTCTGACCCTGTTCCAATTGCCCAAACATTCCTCATGCAAGACATGGACAAGAGAATAAGACTTGATTCTATTCTCTGCGTTGTTGATGCAGTCAACTTTGAAAAGAACTCAGAGCATTTCGATATTACTGTTGCTCAGCTAAGATTTGCAGACATAATCCTTATTTCAAAGACTGACCTAGTTGAAAAAATAAAAGTTGACGCAATAAAAGAGCTAATAACTGATATTGTACCTAAGGCAACAATATTTGAAAATAAATCAGATTTAGACCTTGATTTGTTAATAGACACTTCATCTTATAGCCACGATGAAATACAAGAACTTGAGATAGAAGAACATAATCATGAAGATGAAGAAGAGGAAGAACACGAGCATCACGATCATGATCATGAAGAGCATGAATGTGAAGATGAACATTGTGAAAACCCTGAGCATAATCATAAGCATCATGAACACAAACACGAACATGTAGATACTTTATTTTTCAAAACAATAAAACCATTTGATCAAAAGAAATTCGAATCTCTTATAGGAGAGCTTCCAGAAGCTATAGTCCGTGCAAAAGGATTTGTTAATTTTGGTGCTGGAATGCTTGACACAAAAATGAAGTATATATTGCAGATAGTTGGAGCAAGAAAGCAGTTTACGATGGATAATTGGAAACCAAGAGAGAAAAAACAAACTGCCCTAGTCTTCATAGGAAAACACTTCGATAAGAAAGACTTAGAGCAGAAACTTAAGAATTGTGAAGTTTAATCTTTCTTTATTCTACCAGTCTGCCAAGCTTCAAGAATTCTTCTTGCCGTCCTATCTGTGTCAACTTCTCCACCCTTCTTGAGTAATTTCCATTCTTTACCCATATGCTCTAAGAGTTCTTCAACATCTTCAGTTTCAAAGTTGTAATGTTTGTTTAAAGCTCCAGGATACTCTTTCATTATTATTGCTAAGACCAAGTCAGGATCTTTAACTCTATCAAAAGTTTCAACTCCTATCTTACTATGTTTAGCTACCTGCCCTCCTTTAGCTCTTGAATCTTCTTCTTCTTTAGGAATTATTCCCGGCGTGTCAAGTATAAGTATGTCTTTAGTTAATCTTACTTTTTGCATTCCTCTTGTGAATCCTGCTACTTTAGATATTCCTGCTACTCCTCTGCCAACAAAATAATTTAGTAGTGAACTTTTTCCAGTGTTTGGATATCCCATTATTCCTACGTGTATCTTTACGTGTGTAGGGTCATCCCTTGGAACTCTTTTAGCTTCAATCATTATTCTTTCTCTCAGGGCTCTCTTTCCAAGTTTACCTACAGTAGAAAACAAAACATATGGCTGCATCTCTTTTAATCTAGGATCTTCTTTTAATTTATCAATATCAACTAAATCTATTTTGTTTATAACATAAACTAATTTCTTTCCACTTTCTTTAACAATATTCTCAAGTTCCGGGTGCCTTGTTTCATCTATGAATCTAGCATCCACTATCTCAAGGACTATGTCCGATATTCTTATAACTTCTTTTACGACATGAGGAACGTTATTTTTGTGTCTGTTGTGTGGGTCTATTGTTCTTGTGTGTCTAGCTCCAAACGCATACTTAGGTCTAAACTTCCTCTGTCCTTTCATTCCAAATTTTGGTCCTGCCATATCTAATAGAATTAAAATCAAGTTTTAAACGTTGCTAAATCAAATTTGTAATTATTTTCCTGGAATGGCGCACTTTCCACCGTCACAATATTTGTCTGCTGCAGTGTTGTCTGCCTCAAATCCGTCTACATGTTCAAAATTTATAGGCTTAAGCCCAGCCGATATTTTCATAAATTCTTCTTTAGATATCTTTTGCTCAGGCATTTGAGGATAAGCACCCTCTTCAAGTAAAGGTAAGAAACTTACTCCCTTAAGTCTATATTGGAAGTGATCAAGTGCTCTAGCAATATCTTTTCCTTCAGTCTTTGGGTCAAACGTTACAGTAGCGCTAACTTGATTGTCGGCCCAAACTTCTTGAAGCATTGCAGCGTTAGAAAGCTGTTCCCACATTGAAACTTCGTGTCTAGTTCTTATTTTTTCTCCAAAGCTTACAGGTAGAGATACTACCATAGTATTTGGATCAGTTGTAAGTGGTTCTATATGATAACCTGCTGCGTCAAGATCCTTAAGAATAGGGTGGTTTCCTGCTATTCTCATATTCTTCAAATAATATCTTGATTCAGGGTAATGTATTCCTGCAGTTGCACCTGCAAGTAGACTTACTGTTCCTGAAGGTTTAACAGAAGTTGTTTTTATTGATCTAGGAACTGCCAACCAATCACTATATACTTTGTCCCACTCTTGTATTTCTTGATATCCTTTTCCAAGCCAAGCTTTTGCATCATCCATTCCCCTTTCTGTTAAAAATTGTGCAAGTCCAGTAACTGAGCAACCTATTCTTCTGTTTCTCATCATAACTTCGTTTGTTTCAGGCCAGTGTGTTTCTCCCAAGGTAACTGATTTAGCATAAAGATAAGAGAATTTTAATGTTCTCAAGAAATCTTGCAGAGTGCTATGTCTTGCAGGGAAATTTTCAACAAGACAACATAATTCGTAACTTTCCAAGGATTGTTCAAGGCAAGGATTTCCTCCCTTTACTCTTATGTCTTTATCATTTCTAGGATCAGCCATTCTACCAAAATGTCTCATATTTTCGAGCCATGCAAATCCTGGCTCTCCATTTATTCTTACTCTTTCAGCAGCAGCATCGTAATTCATTCCCAAATCTGCAAATATGCTATTATTACTTGACCATGCCCATCCATTACTCCAGTCATTTCTTTCAGGATTTGCTTTTGGATTTTTCAAGTCTAAGAACTCTGCTGAGTTATAATCTCCAAATGCAATCTCCGCACTTCTTCTCACATTTCCAGCAACAACTGCTTTTCCAATCATGTTTTGTATGTCTACTATATCTGTAAGAGTTATTTTACTTCCAGCTCTTCTTCCAAGGACATTTCTTACCCCTTCATGTAATTTAGCTAGCGGTTCGTGTCCTGCAGATTTTCCTCCAAATGTCTTGATAGGCGCTCCAGCAGGTCTTATATGGCTGTAATCAAAAGAAACTTCTGGATCTCCAAGCATGTAACTTCTAAGTAATATTCCAAGACTCTTAACCCATCCTTCTCTTGTATCTGGAATTACATATCTTTCAGGACTTCTTGTTCTGTCCGGTGTTTTTATTGTTACGCTTCCTGCTCCTCTAGTATCAAATCCTACACCGACTCCAAGCATAAGCGCATCCATCAAGAAAGTGAAAGGTCTTTCAATATCTTGGGAAAGATTATCTGTAGAAACAAAAGCACAATTATTTAGTGCAGCATAAATTCCTTTTTCTTCTGTTATAGGACTTCCCATTGCCCAAAGTCCTCTTCCAGGAGGCAGGAATTTCATATTAAACATTCTATCATACATTTCTCTAGCAGATCTTTGAGCATGATCTTCACTCCACTCCTTTCCTAGTTCTGTAACTCTTCTTTTTTGAAGATTATATGATCCCTCTACAACTCTTGCAATGGTATCTGCCCATCTTTCATTTTTTCCATTAGGTCCAACTCTAGAATAAGTTCTAAAATAAGTTACTTCTCCAAGGCCTCCGAAACCAAAACCAGGGTCTTTTTCTCTGTAAGACTCTACAAATCTAGGGTCAAGTTGAAAACGAGTGTGATGTGGGTCGCTAAGCCTTCTTCTTATTTTAGCAAGATGTGGACTTTCTATTTCTATTGGCTTAGGAGTGTATTTTTTTCCCATCTTTTTTATATAATTTAAACCCAACTAATTGTGTTTTTCTGCTACGAAATCACAACTTATTGTGCTTAGTTAACTCCAAAATAATAAGCAGTATTTAAACATTCATGTCCTAAAAAATGTATTTTATTTTTTCGACGGTATTTTATTATTTTATCTCTAAAATAAGTAAAAAATAATCGTGTGAGAACTTGAAAGAGACAACTTTATGAAATTAATTATTTAACATTCTTTATAAATAGAAACTAATTATCTAATTCATGGAAATAAAGATTTTCTTGATTGCATTAATATCTATAATAATTTTAGATGCCATATTTCTTGGAATTTTAATGAAAAACTTCTATAAAACAGAATTAAAGAGCATTGCAACTTTCAAATCAGGGTCAATGCAAACAAGACTAGTTCCAATAATTTTAACGTACCTTATTTTAGCTTTAGGTTTCACTTTCTTTGTTTCTCCAATGTTATATGCTTCTTTGTATAAATCTTTTTTAATTGGAGCACTTTTCGGCTTGGTAGTTTATGGAGTATATGACTTTACAAATTATGCTATTTTCCAAACATACACTCTGAGAGTTGCAATTGTTGATATTGTTTGGGGAGTTTTCCTTAACGGTATCGTGGCAATGATAGCTTCGAGGTTTATCTAAGAATGATAAGTATATTGCTAACATCATATAAAGAACCTAAAACAATAGGAAGAGCAATACAATCTCTTTCAAATCAAGGAATAAAAGATTTTGAGCTTTTAGTTTCTGCTCCAGACAAGGAAACTTTAGATGTTGCAAGACAACAATCAAAATACAATGAAAAAATAAAAGTATTTCAAGATAAGGGCATAGGAAAGCCTGCTGCATTGAATATGTTATTCAAGAAAGCAAAAGGAGATATTTTAATTCTTTCAGATGGAGATGTTTTAGTTAGTAAGGGAGCTGTAAAGTTTTTAGTTGAAAAGTTCAAAGATAAAAAAGTAGGAGCTGTTTCTGGAAGAGTACTATCAGCAAACGATCCAAACACTATGTTCGGATACTGGGCAGACATGCTTACAAAAGGGTTTGACGTATATAGAAAGAGAGAAAATAAGAAAGTTCTTTGTTCAGGATATCTTTATGCCATTCGTGCAGGCATAGTAAAAAGCATGCCTAAGGATATACTTGTTGATGATGCATACGTTTCTCTTGAAATAATCAATAAGGGATACATCTCAACCTATGAACCTAAGGCAACAGTTTCAGTAAAATACCCTACAAATTTATCTGATTGGGTAATACAAAAGCAAAGAACTGCTTCTCGTTCCTATCAACTTAAAAAATATTTTAATGTATCAAAGTCTAAATCATTCAAAGAAGAAATTCTTTCTGGCTTGTCTGTATTAAAAGAAATAAAGTCAGTAAAGCAAGCATTCTGGTTCCTTTTCCTTTCTGTGATGAAAATATACATCTGGATGAAGGTTTTCTTTGACTTTAGACTCTGGAACCAATCTTTCAAAAAGACTTGGAAGAGAGTTGAAAGCACCAAAAACTAGAAATTAAATTTTATATTAAATCTTCTGTTTTGTTTTTCTTCCCAAGTTCTTCTTGTAAACTCTTAAGTTGATCTCTCAGCGCTATAGCAAGTTCAAAATTCATTTCATCTGCAGCTTGTCTCATCTCTTTTTCTAATTGCATAATATATTTCTCTTTTTCTTTAGTTGGAATATGCTTTGTATCTTTAACAACTATGCTTGCCTGCTCAACTGGTTTCTTTATAGTCTTAGGTTTTATTTTGTTTTTCTTATTATATTCTAGTTGTATATTTCTTCTTCTAGCAGTTTCTTCTAAAGCTAATTTTATTGAATCAGTCATTCTATCCGCATAAAGTATAACTTTAGAATTAATGTTTCTAGCAGCTCTTCCTATTATTTGAATCAAACTAGACTGATTTCTTAGAAAACCTTCTTTATCAGCATCAAGGATTGCAACAAGTCCAAGTTCTGGTATATCTATTCCTTCTCTTAGGAGGTTTATTCCTACAAGCACATCAAACCTTCCAGCTCTTAGTTGCCTTATTATCTCAGTTCTTTCTAGCGTATTTACTTCAGAGTGTAAATATCTAGTATTTATTCCATTTGAAGAAAGGAAGTCTGAAATCTCTTCTGCCAGTTTTTTGGTTAGTGCTATAACCAAAGTTCTATCTCCCCTTTTAGTGTTTGCTTTTATTTCTTTAATTAAATCTTGCATATGATTCTTTTCAGGTCTTATTTCAACTACCGGATCAACAAGACCTGTAGGTCTTATCACTTGCTCTACAGTATTTTGACTAAATTCTTCCTCATATTTTGCAGGAGTTGCGCTAACAAACACAGTGTAATTCTTTTTCATATAATTTTCAAATTCTTCAAATTTTAATGGTCTATTATCAAGAGCACTAGGGAGTCTAAATCCATAATCAATCAGCACTTGCTTTCTTTGTCTATCTCCATTATACATTGCATGAATCTGAGGAATTGTTTGGTGACTTTCATCTATTACTATTAAGAAATCATCTCCAAAATAGTCAAGAAGGCAGTAAGGTTTATCTCCTTCTTTTCTTCCATCAAAATATCTTGAATAGTTCTCTATTCCTTTACAGAATCCTATTGACTTTAGCATGTCTATATCATATAATGTTCTTTGTTTTAGTCTATGTGCCTGGATCATTCCTAGTTTTGGAAGTTGCTTCTCCATATCTTTTTCAATATCTTTAAGAACCCTTTCTATTGATTCTTGGGGCGTGACAAAATGTCTTGCAGGGAAAAGGAAATAGTGGTCTAGTTCTTGTAGTTTGTTTCCAGTATGTCTATCAATAACACTTATCTTTTCAATCTCATCTCCAAAGAATTCTATTCTAAATATGTCCTTTTCATAACCTGGAATTATGTCTATTGTGTCTCCCTTTACTCTAAATCTTCCAGACAAAAGTTCAATATCATTCCTTTCATATTGAATATCTAACATTTTGCTCATTATATTGTTTCTAGAAACTTTTTCTCCTTTAGAGAAATCAAATCCAAGACCTAGAAAGTTTTTAGGGTCTCCAAGGCTGTAAATACAAGAAACAGAAGAAACGATTATAGTGTCTTTTCTTTGCATGAGTGATGCTGTGGCGCTAAGTCTCATTCTCTCTATCAGAGGGTTAATTTGAGAGTCCTTCTCTATATACTGATCTTTAGAGGGCAAGTATGACTCGGGCTGATAATAATCATAAAAAGAAATGAAGTATTCTACTCTATTGTTTGGAAATAATTCTTTAAGTTCTTTGTAAAGCTGTGCTGCGAGAGTTTTGTTATGAGCTATGACTAAAGTTGGTTTGTTTACTTTTTCAATAACGTTTGCCATTGTAAATGTTTTTCCGCTTCCAGTTACTCCCATAAGAGTTTGCATTCTAACCCCTTTCTTTATGCTGCTAACCAAACTATCTATTGCCTCTGGTTGGCTTCCTGCAGGTTTAAACTTGCTTTCTATTTTGAATTTATATTCCATTTCTTTCATGAGTTTTTCATCTTTTTAGTTCTTAACAATCTTTGATATGTTAATGCAAACCTGTGTGCTTCATCTCTTATAGCTTGAAGAAGTTGAAGACCTTTATTTTGATGACTTACTCTTATTGGATTTTCCTTTCCAGGTAAATATATTTCTTCAAGTCTTTTAGCAAGCCCTATAACTGTAGTTTTAACTCCTGCTTCTTTAAGAGAGTTAATTGCAGCTGAAAGTTGTGCGCTTCCACCATCAATAACTATCAAGTCAGGAATTTTCATACTGCTCTTTAGAGTTCCCATATATCTTCTTTTAACAACCTCTCTCATTGCCCCATAGTCGTCTCCACCATCTGCAGTTTTTATCTTAAATTTTCTATAGTTTGATTTGTCTGACAATCCATTTGTAAATGCAACCATTGAAGCCACAGTATTAGTTCCGCCAAGATGGGATATATCAAAGCATTCAATATATTTTGGCATCTTTTCCATTCCAAGTATATCTTGCAGTGCAGTCATCCTTTCGCTTCCAGCAAAAAAAGTACTCTTTATGTTTATATTTACTAAGTCAAGCAGTTGCTTTTTATCTCCCTTGTCAGGTACAATTATCTTTATTTTTCTCTCTACTTTTTTGCTTAGAAATTCTTCTATTGCCTGGTCAACTTGCTCTGGTAAAATTATTTCTTGAGGAATGGGAGCGTTATCGTAATACCTAAGTAAAAATTCATCCAAAAAGTTATCATAATACTCAAAAGAATATTCTTGTTTCTCTTCAAGCACACCATTTCTTATTGAGAAAACTAAAAGGTAAACTTCATTTCCAACAGTCATGTAATTTATTATATTTGCATTGACTGCTCTAGTCATTTCCATTATCTGCTTTTCTTTTAGACTTTCAAGTGCAATAACTTGATTTTTTATTGTTCTTGCATGTTCATAAAAAGTTCTAGCACTAGATTCTTTCATCTGTAAATGCAGTTCAGCAATTAGTTTTTCAACTTCACCTCTTAGAATTTTCCTTACCTGCTCAACTCTTTTAACATATTCTTCTTTAGCTATTAGTTTTTTACTTTTAGCAGAAGGTTTTCTTGACATAACCTTAAAGTTTCTAGTTATTACATCCATTAAAGATTTTCTTATTGCCCCAGAAACAAAAGGTCCATAATACTCTCCTTTTTCTTCTCTAGATCTTGCAATTTCAATCCAAGGATACTCTTCATTATGTATTAACAAATAAGCATATCTTCTAGAGTCTTTAAGGTCAAGATTATAATGTGGATAATATTTCTTTATTAGATTATTCTCTAAAACAAGAGCACTTACTTCATTAGGAGTTAAAATAAAATCAATATTAGTTACGTTTTTTACAAGTAATTGAGTTTTCCTATCCAGATTTCTATTTTGAAAATAACTCCCGACTCTTTTTCTTAAATTCTTGGCTTTTCCAACATAAATAACTTTTCCTGTTTTGTCTTTAAATAAATAACATCCGCTATTCTCAGGAAGAAGAGAAGCTTCAGAAGGAGTTATCATTTCTTAAGCAAAGGTTTGAGGAATTGCCCAGTGTGACTTTTCTTAGCTTCTATTATTTCTTCAGGAGTTCCTTGTGCTACAATTTGTCCTCCACCATCTCCTCCTTCTACTCCAAGGTCTATTATATGGTCAGCACATTTTATTACTTCAAGATTATGTTCAATGACAAGTACACTGTTTCCTTTTTTTACAAGGCTTTGTATAACTTCAAGTAATTTACTTATGTCGTGGAAATGGAGTCCAGTTGTAGGCTCGTCAAGAAGATAAAGTGTCTTTCCAGTTCCTCTTTTTGCAAGTTCTTTGGTTAACTTAACTCTTTGTGCTTCTCCTCCAGATAAAGTTGTAGCGCTTTGTCCTACTTTTATATATCCAAGTCCAACTTCTACCAAAGTAGAAAGTTTTCTGTGTATTGAAGGAACCGCTTCAAATATTTTAAGTGCTTCTTCAACACTCATATCCAGAACATCAGCTATTGATTTGTCTTTGTAAGTAACCTTTAGTGTTTCTTCATTGTATCTTTTTCCCTTACACTCTTCACATTGTACATATACATCTGGCAAGAAGTTCATTTCAACTTTTATTGTTCCATCTCCAAAGCATTTCTCGCATCTTCCTCCCTGAACATTGAAAGAGAATCTTCCAGCAGAATATCCTCTCATTTTAGCTTCTTTAGTTGAAGCGTAAAGCTCTCTTATTTCATCAAATGCTTTTATGTATGTAGCAGGATTGCTTCTTGGAGTTCTGCCTATTGGACTTTGATCAATTACTATTATTTTATCTATTTCTCCATTTATCTCAATGCTTTTATGTTTTCCAACAGCTACATTTGTATTATTTATTTTTTTATCAAGTCCTTTGAAAATGATTTCTTCAAGTAAAGTGGATTTTCCACTTCCAGAGACTCCGGTTAAGCAGGTTAAAACTCCTAAAGGTATCTTTACATCAATATTTTTCAGGTTATTTTCTGCACAGCCCCTAAAGGTTATATCTCCGATTGAACTTCTTCTAACTGCAGGGACTTTTATGAATTTTTTACCAGATAAGTACTGTCCAGTTAAAGAGGAATGATTGTTCTCTATTTCTTTAGGAGTTCCAACAGCAATTATCTCTCCTCCATGTATTCCTGCTCCAGGGCCCATATCAACGACATAATCTGCTCTTTTTATTGTATCTTCGTCATGTTCAACTACAACTAAGGTATTTCCTAAATCTCTAAGTTTGTGAAGTGTTTCAATTAACTTGATATTATCTCTTTGATGAAGCCCTATTGAAGGTTCATCTAAGATATACAAAACACCCATAAGATTAGACCCTATTTGAGTGGCAAGTCTTATTCTTTGTGCTTCTCCTCCAGAAAGAGTTCCAGCATGTCTAGATAAAGTCAAATATCCAAGTCCAACGTCAAGTAAGAATCTAAGTCTTGAGTTTATTTCTTTAAGGACGAGTGCACCAATTTCTTGTTCTTTTTTATTAAGATTTAAACTTTCAAAGAATTTTATTGCGTTTATTATAGACATATCCGTAACATCAATTATAGATTTATCAGATATTTTTACAGAAAGTACTTTTTCCTTTAGTCTTTTTCCTTCACAAGTTGGACAAGAACTAGTACTCATATATTTTTCAAAATCTTGTCTTCTCCAATCTGAATCAGTGTTTTTGTAGAGTCTTTCAGACTGAGGTATAATTCCTTCCCACCCATTTTGCATGTTCATACTTGAAAAGTTTTTCCATTTTCCTTGCAATGGCTCAGTTGTTCCGTAAAGAAGAACCCCTAACTGTTCTTTAGTAAACTCTTTTATAGGTGTAAATAAGTCAAATCCATATTTTTTACCTACCACTTGCATTTGTTGTGCTCTCCAACTAAGATCCATTTTTCCATAAATTGCAACAGCTCCGTCCATTATGGATTTTGTTTTATCAGGTATAACCAAATCAGGGTTAAACTCAATTTTTACTCCAAGTCCTTTACAGTCCTCACATGCACCAAAAGGGCTGTTAAATGAAAACATTCTAGGTTCAAGTTCTTCAAATGAAATTCCACAAGAAGGGCAAGACATTTTTGATGAGTATAACTTTTCTTTTTTCTCTTTGCCATCGCCACTTTGAGCAATCACAAGCCCATCTCCTTTCTTTAATGCTGCTTCAACCGCTTCGTTTATTCTAGCCTCATCAGCCGTGTTCATTTTCCCAAGAACTGCTTCAATATCATGTTTTCTGTATCTGTCTAGTTTGACTGTTTCATCACTTCTTTGTATTTTACCATTAATCCTTACTCTAGCATATCCTTCTTTGTTTAAATCTTGAATGAGTTTTTCGTAAGTTCCTTTTTTTTGTCTTACGACTGGAGCAAGTATAACGACTTCTCCACTAAACTCGTCCCTAATTCTTTTTGATATTTGAGCAGGAGTTTGAGCTTCAATTTTTATATTGTGTTCTGGGCAGTAAGGAGTTCCTATTCTAGCATATAGAAGCCTAAGATAATCATATATCTCAGTTACAGTTCCCACAGTGCTTCTAGGGTTATTTGAGGTGGTTTTCTGTTCTATGGATATTGCTGGAGAAAGTCCTTCAATTGAGTCTACGTCTGGCTTGTTCATTAGTCCAAGGAATTGTCTGGCATAAGCGCTAAGAGATTCTACATATCTTCTTTGTCCTTCAGCATATAAAGTATCAAAAGCGAGGGTAGATTTTCCACTCCCAGAAAGTCCAGTTACAACTATAAACTTGTCTCTAGGAAGAGTAATATTCACATTCTTTAAGTTGTGTTCCCTTGCGCCACGAATTATAATATCTTTCATTTCTTATTTTTCCTATATTTTGTATGTTTATCTTTAATTTAAATGGAAATAAGAGTAAAAAAGTCCAACAATAATCTCTTACTATTTTACTTTTTAAACTTTAGTCCTATTATAAGTTTCTATATTGTCTTGGTAATATATTTTTACTATACAAAAGCTAAGGTTTAAAAGACAAGTCAGTTCTATTTTTATATCGCTTCACTCCCTCACAACTCACAAATTCATAGTCCACGCGAATAAGATCCCAATCGACAGCGCGTGGACAACTAATTATCATGACTATTAAAAAAACATCAAATCCTGCAAGTAGTATAAGAAAATCTTACAAACAAGAACTAGCTAATGCATACCAAGAAAATTCTGCATTCCTATCTACATTAAATTCTTCAATGCAATCAAGACTAGATAGGATATATTCTGCATTCTCTGGAAATTATTCCTACATTGATTCTCACACCGGAAAGAAGGTGAACGCAAGAACTTACAAAAAAAGACTTTCTTTTGTTGAAAAAGAAATACAAGTGCTAAGACAACATCTAGCTCTACAGTACAAATACGGATTATTTTCAGAAGAAAAAAAGGCAGGCATTGAAAACTACATTTCAAGTTTATATTCTGCAGCAATAAACAAAAACGATTATCTTAAAGATAAATATGTTAGACGCTCAGTTATTTCTCAAGAAGTTAGAGATTCAATCCATTCTCTAGGCCCTAGCATAGAAGATAAACTTTCTATCGATGAAAATTCAAAGTTTATGCGTGCGCCAACCAGGTATACTGAAATGTTTAAAGATAAAGAAAGAACTCTGTCTGATGACGTTAAATTAAGCGATAATGACCTTCCAGCTTGGCCTTTCTCAAGAGAAGAAGAAATAGAATTAAGAGAAAAAATGAACCCTGCAGCTAAGCCAAAAAGAAAAGGTTTCTTTAAAGTTGCTTTAGGTGTTGCAGCTTTAGTCCTTGGAGGAATAACTTCTCTATATAATACCAACTTTGTTTTCTCGCCTAAATTAGCACAAGATTATTCTCATATAGATCCAAACAGAGTTGCAGAGCCTATAGTTGATTACTCAAAAATAAATCCAAATCTAGAAGCTCAACCAATTCAGTATGTAGACAAGCCTACTTTAGATTATGAAGCAAAGTTAAGAGAGCAAGGAAAATTAACTCCTTTAAAAGAAATAGCCGAAAAAGATGTAATAGAAGAAGCTAAAAGAAGAGTTATAGAAGCAAAAAAACAAATCTCTCTTGAAAAGTCTAAAGCTGTTTCTCAGTATACTCCAGAGCAATTAAAACAAAGAAGTGAACTCGCTTGGAAGAAAGTAAGACAATATGAATCAGAAATAGCACAGCAAAATGAGAGAGATAGAAAAAATAAAGAAGCGTTGACTGCAAGAATTACATCTACAGAAGTTAATATGAAAGGTCATTTTGATTGGAAAAAATCATTTGATGCCTATTGGCAAAGAAAATCAGACGCTAGAGCCAGAGAAAACATTGTTGTAAAAGTAGCTACATTTCACGATGGAAAAGTAGACGTTTCTTTCCCATTAAATGGAAATTCATACGCCTATTCAGTTAATATCAATTAAGTTTCTTCCAGAAGTAATAGGATACAAACATTAAAGCAATAAATGGAACAATGAATACTACCTGCATTGCTGCTCCACTAAGCACAAACGAACTTGCTGCTCCAAGCATGTCAAATGTAAATCCTGCATAGGCCCATTCTTTTATTGTCTTAAACTTATTTTGCATTATTGCAATAACTCCCAATACTTTAGCAGTTCCAAGAATGAAGTTAAGATAAAGAGGATAACCCAAAAGAGCCATTACTGCTAGACCCTGTTCATTTGGAGGCATAAAACTAGAAATTCCAGAAAACAGCATAAACAAAGCAAACAATGTTGTGAAAATCCAATAATTAATTTTAATTGTTTTTAGTTTCATATCTAGAAATATCAAAAATACTATTTATACCTTTTTACTCTTCGTCTTCATCAAGGTCTTCGTCTTCCAAGTCTTCTTCGCCTTCAACTTCAATCTCAAGATTTGCCAAAAATGCAAGAATCTTATCAAGTTTCTCATTAAGTTGTTTGAATTGCTCCTGTGACATTCCAGCTGCAGAACTCTTTGAGCTAAAGTCTGACCCAGAATGTCTGTTTCCTTGACTTTCAAAGCAGCTACTACATAGTACTGGTTTACTTCCAGTAGGTTTGAAAGGAACTCTGCATTCATTTCCACATTTGCTACAGGTTGCATCGTACATTTCAGGTCTATCAAAGCTTCTTCTTTCTCCTCCAAATCCTCCACGGCTTCCTGAGTTTCTTCCGCCGAAGCCCCCTCTAGATCTGTCTCTATCTCCAAATCTATTTCCTCCGAATTTTCCTCCAGATCTAAAATTAGAATTTCCTTGTCTTTTGTTATGTTCTCTAAAGCTTCCCATAGATAAACCCAGAAATGGCACTATATAAACCTAGGTAATTGCAGGTTTTTTGATTAGTTAAGATGCTCTGGTTCTTCTTGTTTGTTTTACGGTAGTTGTTGTGCTGTCTACAGGAGGAAGAACTGTCTTTACAACTGTAGTTTCAGTGCTAGTTGCTGTAGTGTTAGAAGCATTTTCGCTTACAGAGTTTGTATCTTGAACCGGAATTTCAACGAGTCTTATGGATCCAGACTTATTATCAACAGGAGCCAATGGTTTTTCATACAAAATTCCAAAAGCAATAGTATTTGCTACCATAAGAATGAATAGAACTATTGCAATTCCCACAACTATTTTCAGTTTCTTAAATCTCATCTGAAATCAAAAGCCTCCTCATGAATGTTGTTTATGTCCACTCCTGCTTTAACCAGTCCAGATATCATACTTTCTTTGAATGCGCTTCCACCACATATCAAAAATTGTTTGTTCTTTATGTCTTTAGTGTTGTTTATTATTACTTCAGGGCTAATTCTGCCCTTTTCATCCGAGTTCCAAGGGAAGAATTTGAAGTTTTTATTCTCCATTGAAATTCTTCTAAATCTCTCATATCCTATGAAATCAGAGCTATCTTTTGCAGTATAATAAAGTTCAACTTTACAATCAGGGCTTTCAAATTCTAAATCTTGAGCCATCCCCATAAAAGGAGTAATTCCTATTCCTGCTGCAATCCAGACCTGATTTTTATTTTCATAATTTTTGAAGTGGAATCTTCCGTATGGTCCTTCAACAGAAACCTTGTCCCCCACTTTCAAGTTTTCCATTTTACTTGTGTAATCTCCCAACTTTTTGATTACTATTTTGATTCTTTCTTCATTGGACTTGGAAGCTATAGAAAAGGGATGTGCTTCTCTTGATAAACCTTCATTGTAAAATCTTACAAAAACAAATTGACCAGATTGATATCTTATTGGTTTATGTTCAGGAATCATGATTATCTCAAACAAATCTTTTTTGTTTGCTATCTTTTCAACTATATACACTGCATTTTTCATTATTCTATTTTTCAAGAAAAGACTATATGAAAAAGCCAGTATTCCTATGCTAGAAACAACTCCTGCATACCAATAATATCCTGTGAAAATATCATCGCTCGAAGCAGTGCCTCTAACAAGGAATATGTGAAGGGCTGCAAGAATAAACATTGCTCCTAGAAATTCGTGTGTAAATTTCCATATATTATATTTCATCTTGGAAAACAAAGTAATTCCTATTAGAAGCATCATTCCAAGTAAGGCAATAATACCAAAGTTAACTGACCAAGCTGAGCTAGGAAGCAAATATTTTGCAGCAGTGTTAAAATCTTGAGGAATAAACTTTAGTACAAGAAAAATTGGGTGTGCAAGTATTAAAACAAGTGCAGTTCCGCCTAAAATTCCATGAGTAAGATATACCTTATCAAGTCCTCCAAAAACATCTTCAATCCATTTGATTCTTGTTGATAAAACAAAAGTCATGGCGAACATGGTCATTCCAACGAGTCCGAAAACCTCTCCCAATGTATGAGTTACAGATTCATAGTCAAAGAACTCTTGCACAGTATTTCCATATGCAAAAAGCAAATAAACTGGAAAAAGAGAAATTGCTATTATAACTGCCCATCCAAACAAACTTCTTGTTTGATAGTTCATTTAGTCACTTTCTCCTTAAAATCATTATACATTCTACTTTTTAGATTATCGCTATATACTAAGGCAGAGACTTTTTTGTTGGATTTCATTATATCCTCTCTTTCCTTCTCTCCAGCAACAAAAAGTACAGTAGCATAAACGTCTGCTTCTTCTAAGCTATCTGCAATAACAGTAACTGAAGAAACGTTGTTTGCATTAATTATATGTGACTTTCTATAGTCTTTGTAAAATTGATTGTAATCTCCTGATGTTGCTATAGCCTTATCTTTTATTTTTATGTTACAAATTACTTTATCTTTATTTCTGGGATGTTGAATTCCCACTATTTGTTCATTTCCATAAAATATCATGTCTCCTCTAGAGTCAATAAGAAAATTGTTTATTCCAGATTTTTTAAGAAAGTCAGACAGTCTGTCTGTAATGTATCCCTTTGCAATGCTTCCTAAGTCAATGGAGACATCTTTTTCCAGTTTTATTTTATTTCCATTTATTTTAATGTCTTTATATGAACCAAAAACTTCTTTTTCTTTTCCTTGTTTTCTTGCCTTGAATTTTTCACCCAAGCTTACATCATACTTTCCATTTGTAACTTTTGAAAATTCAATTGCTTTCTCTATTACTTTTAATAATTCTCTAGAAACAGTCATTTCTCTTTTTTTATTTAAGATTGAAAGCTCGCTGTTCTTATCATAAAAGTTGAATATATTTTGAAGCCTCAATGCTTCCTTGTAAAAATCCTTCATTATATCTTGGACAATAAATCCCTTAGAATTGTAAATAACTACTTCTATTTCTCCACCAAACAATTTGTATCTAAATACTATTTCTTCCATGTAAAAAGGTCTTAAAACCCGCTTAAAAACCCTCGGAAAGACAAGTCCCTAGTGCTAATCTTTATTCATCTTCACAATCTTCAAACTTAATCTTCCATTGCTCATCCCAGAGCTTTTTTCTTTTTTTACTGCAAACGTCACAATATTTTCTAGGGTATCTTGCCGTAGGACTCACTTCAAAAGACTTCCCGCATTCTTTACATTTTTGCTTTTTCATATTATAAACAAGAAAATCCTCTTTAAAAATTAAACGCCCAGACCAGGATTTGAACCTGGGAATCCTTGCGGAAAGAGGTTTAGCAAACCTCCGCGGTAACCACTGCGCCATCTGGGCATAAATACACGGAGTTTTGAAGGGTTTTAAAGATTATGATTATAATATTAATTTCAATGTCTAAATTTAAAAATGAATTTAACTATTCATATTAATGAAAAAAGAAGTGAATAAGAATAAAAAACAAAATAATAAGTTGTGCTTAGAAGTGCAAAAATTGTCAGATGATGTTATAACTCCAGAATATATTCTTGAAAGTGATGTAGGTTTAGACCTAAGAGCCAATGAAGATGTTTCTCTGATGCCTTTAGAACAGAAAGAAGTGAAAACCGGACTAATAGTAAAGATTCCAGAGGGACATGTTGGCTTGATAAGAGACCGAGCAGGAATAGTTAGTCAAATGAATGTGCATATTGTTGCAGGAACATTTGATTCAGATTATCGTGGAGAGGTTTCAATAATTCTTTCCAACGCCGGAGACGAAGAAGTAGAAATTGAAAAAGGAATGAGAATAGCACAGATGATAATAATTCCAGTAACTAAAGTAGAAGTAAAAGTGGTAAAAAGCCTTTCAAAAACAGAAAGAGGCAGTAAAGGTTTTGGTTCTACAGGACTTAAAGAGGTTGAAGAATAAATGGAATCAACTGTTGCAGCAGCAGCGTTCGGATGCCTTGGCGGGTTCATCAGAAGCATAATAGGCATATTCAAGGCAAAGACAAGACAAGAAAAGATAAAAATTGGTTATATATTTAGAACCATAAGATTCTCTGCAATATCTGGAACTTTTATGGGAGCCATATTTAGTTTTAATCCAATTATAAGCTTTACAGCAGGTTATGCTGGAAGCGACATTTTAGAAGGTCTGGTTGCTTCTTTTAAAAGAACAAAAATAGGTAAAGAGCAGTTCGATATATAGAAATTAAATTTTACTTTCATAAGGTTTAAAATGCCCCTTAATTTGTTTTTAAGATGAACAAGCCAATTTTATTCATCACTTCAGCAGTTATTGTAATGGGGATACTTCTAACTGTACTTGCATATGTTTACTTTCAGCCGACAACTCCCTACGTTTCTTCAACAGAATCAGGGCAATCAAATTCAGGACAAACAAGTGCTTCAAGCGAATCAATAAATCCTTCTTCTACAGGAACTACAGGTACAACTACAGATACAACAGCTTCTACTTCCTCATCAAAAATATCTCTTGCAACTTTAGCAGAACATAACTCTGAACAAGATTGCTGGGTAGGTTACCAAGGAAAAGCATATGATGTAACTTCCTTCCTTCCAAATCACCCTGGAGGAGTTAGAGCAATAGCTAGAAACTGTGGGACTTCAACCCAGTTTGAAGATGCATTTAGAAAACAACATGGAACGAGCAAGGCAAGTTTATTCATAAAAGTTGCAATATACAAGGGAGATCTTCAGTAATGTTTTTTGAAAAAGCAAAAGAATATGCTCCAGCAGTGGTGAGAATTTCTTTGGCTTTAGTTTTTCTATGGTTTAGTGCGAATCAATTCATCTATGTAAATGATTTTGTTGGGCTTATTCCTGATTTTCTTGTAAATGCTTCAGGTTATTCTCCAGCAGTTTTTGTAATGCTTAATGCATTCGTTGAATTTACCTTAGGAATGTTTCTTCTTCTAGGAATTAATGTAAGATTTAGTTCTCTAATCCTAGGATTACATTTGATTGGAATTGCATTTGCAGTTGGATACGGTGCTGTAATGGTAAGGGACTTGGGACTTGCCTTGGCAACTCTTTCAATATTCTTACATGGCAGAGATAAACTTTGCCTGGAGAAAGAATACTAAAATTATTCTTTTATTACTACAACATTAGTCATTCCACGTCTTTTTCTTTCTACAAATCCTTTTCCTTCAAGTCTGTCTATAATTCTAGTCATTTTTGCTTTACCTAATCTAGTTTGTTCTATTAAATCGGATTGAAATATTGCTTTATTTTTGAGTATTATGTTAAATACTTCTTTTTCTTCACTTTTTAACTCAGTTAAGTTAAATTCCTTTTTAATTTGTTTTTCTTTTATTTTCTTTACTATCAATCTTTCTGTAGGTTTAGTATAAATCAACAATAAAGCTACGATAATCAATAGTCCTACAACTCCAAAAGCAATATAAGTTTGGTCGTTTACTGACTTAATCATAGGGCAGGATAAAGCATCTCCATGTGCAAGTGAACAACTATCGTTGATTATATCCTTTAAAGCTAGGTTAAACATCACAATCATAACTATTACTAGTGCAGATATTGCAATCAATAGATATCCTACATATTTGTTTTCCATAGTAAAACCTTACTTTCTTCGTATAAAAATCTTGTGAAACTAGTTTCACAAAAGAAGTTATATATCCAGCAATTCTAGAATTGCTATGTCATTTAAAGAATTTGCAAGAGAGTTAAACAAAGATGGACCTGAAGGAGAAGTAGTTAAGACTGTTTTTGTTTCGCTTATTTCTTCTTTCATGCTATTTGCTCTTTTTTATTATGTGAAATTTAGGTATATTTCAGATTTCATACCAAAATATGGCTTCTTCGTATTTTTATCCATTTTAAGTTATGCAATTATCTTGCCCACAGCTAGATACATCAGCACTTACAAGGAGTTTCCTTGTATGTCTGGAATGATGATTGGAATGACAATTGGAATGGTTTCTGGATTCTTGCCAGGATTTGTTATAGGAGCAACAAACGGAATGTTTTACGGTTCAGTGTTCGGTATGGCAGTAGGAATATTGTTTGGAGCTTGGAATGGAAAGTGTTGTGGAATAATGGGAGTGATGGAAGGAGTAATGGCCGGATTTATGGGTGGTTTAATGGGAGCAATGTCTTCTGTAATGATGTTAAATGATCACCTAAAGATAATAAGCATTATAGTATTTATAATCTCTACAGTTATACTGTTTGGACTCACATATATGATTTACAAAGAAGTAAAGCAAATGCAAAAAAGTCCTGAGCAAAGAGATGTTTTCTTTACTATTTTCTGGAGTATTCTTCTTACTCTTATAACTCTATTAGTAATTGTCTTTGGACCTAGGAGCTTTATTTTTCAATGAGCAATAAAATATACATATTAACAACTATTATTCTCTTAGCTTTAGCAGGTTGGATTTTCTTTGGTGGTGGAATTGCAGCATCAAAATCAAGCGATTCGAGTAGCAGTTCAACAGACTCTGGTGACTATCAAAAAGTCGTTCTTAGCATGAAGAACGGTAACTATTATCCAAATACTGTAAATGTAGAAGCTGGAAAGAAAGTAAGAGTATATTTGGATAAATCGGTTGGAGGATGTTATAGGTCATTTAATATCAGATCTTTTGGAGTAAGTTCATATCTAAAGACTCCAAGTGATTATGTAGAATTTACTCCAACAAAAGCAGGAAACTATGGTTTTGCATGTTCTATGGGAATGGGTAGAGGGACCATAGTCGTAAAATAATGGAAAACAAAGATTTGTTGATTATTGCTCTTCTGTTAGTGATTGCATTTATATTTTTTGGAGGATTCAACAATTACTATGGCTGCAGTATTATGGGTTCAAATTATAATTGGAATTGGCAAACAATGTTTATTTTTTGTGTTGCTTTCATATCTTTTGTAGTCTGGATTATAAAACAAATTGCTTTTGTTGACTCTACTAAATTAAATAAAAGGAGGAAATAAAATGAGAAAAAAAATTTTAATTGAAGGAATGCACTGTGCTTCCTGTGCTTCAAACATTGAACGTAGCTTGAAAAAAGTTTCAGGAATTTCTGAAGCAAATATTAGTTTAATGACTCGCAAAGGATTTGTTGAATGTAATTCATCTGTTAAAGATGAAGATATAAAATCTGCAGTCAAAAGAGCAGGATATAATGCTGTTTCAATAGAAAGCGAATAAAACTCTTTTCAATATGGAACATAAAGATGAAGAAATAGATATAGAAGCGCTTGAAACATTAAATTGGAGACGTAAACTGATATTTTCATGGTTATTCACATTTCCCATAGTCATTCTTATGCTTTCAGAACGTTTATTCGATGTAATGCTTGTTCCGGAAAAATACTCTCTATATGTTCTACTAATTTTGTCTTTTCCAGTAATTTTTATTTTTGGAGGACAAACTATACAAGCAGGCCTCAGGGGAATAAGTACTTTTTACTTCAATATGGACTCTCTTATTTCTTTAGGTACTTTAGTGGCTTATCTTACAGGAGTTTTTAGTATATTCACGCAAATACAAGATTATTCAGGTGTTTCTGCAATGATTATGGCTTTTTTTATAACTGGAAAGTACGTAGAAACTCTTGCAAGAGGTAGAGCAAGTAAGGAAATAAAAAAGCTCTTGGAATTAGGTGCAAAGAGTGCTACAGTTATACGTGAAGGAAAAGAAATAAAAATTTCAATAGACGAAGTGAAACTTGGAGATGTTATCGTGATTAAGCCCGGAGAGAAGATTCCTACAGATGGAATTGTATTGAAGGGTGAGTCTGCAGTAGACGAATCAATGATAACTGGTGAATCTTTACCAATTGATAAAAAGAAAGGAAGTCTAGTAATCGGTGCAACCATTAATCAAGATGGGATTTTATATATTAAGGCAACGAAGATTGGAAATGATACTTTCTTAGCACACATTGTAAAACTAGTTGAAGAAGCACAAGGAACCAAAGTACCAATACAAAAACTTGCTGACAAAATAACTTCTGTTTTTGTTCCAATAATTTTAATTTTATCTCTAATTGTATTTGGAAATTGGTGGTTTATAACTCAAAACCTAAGTAAATCCATTGGAGTCGCCGTTGCAGTTCTAGTTATTGCCTGCCCCTGTGCTTTAGGATTAGCAACTCCAACAGCTCTTATGGTCGGTTCCGGATTAGGAGCAAAAAATGGAATTCTTATAAGGAAAGGAGAGGCAATTCAGACAATGAAACAAGTAAAAACTATAGTCTTTGACAAAACTGGGACAATAACAAAGGGAAAGCCAGAAGTTAAAGAAATTATTACAGACAAAAAAGTAAAGCAAGAATATCTTATGGAAATTGCAGGAAGCTTAGAAAAACTAAGTGAACATCCTCTTTCTTTAGCTATCGTTGCAAAAGCTAATTTAAAACGTTACAAGGAAGTAAAGCAATTCAAGATTCTGAGGGGAAGGGGATTAGAAGGTAAGATAGGAAAAAAACTTATTATTATAGGTAATTCTAGCTTGATGTCAGAAAGAAATATTTCTATAAAAAATTTTGAATCTAAAATACATGAGTTTGAAGATGCAGGTTGTTCTATGGTAATCGTTGCAGAACAAGGTAGAGCGATAGGAATTATAGGAATTGCAGATGCTATAAAAGAAGATTCTATCTCTGCTATTTCTTTATTAAACAAACAAGGTTACAAAACAGTCATGATTACAGGTGATAACGAACGTACTGCCAATACAATAGCAAAGCAAGTAGGAATAAGTCATGTTATTGCAGGAGTAATGCCTGAAGACAAAGCAAAACATGTAGAAGAGCTACAGAAGCAAGGAATGGTTGCATTTATAGGAGATGGAATAAATGATGCCCCTGCGCTAAAGCAAAGCAATGTTGGAATTGCAATTGGAACTGGAACAGATATTGCAATTGAATCTGGAGATCTTGTACTTGCAAAGGGTTCTTTAGTTGGAGTAGTTCAAGCAATTAATCTCAGCAAGGCTACATTCAGAAAAATTAAGCAAAATCTTTTTTGGGCATTTGCATATAATGTTGTTGCAATCCCTCTTGCTGTTGCAGGAGTATTAAATCCAGTTGTTGCAGAGATTGCCATGGCCCTTTCAAGCATCACTGTTGTGACGAATGCAAATCTTCTAGCTAGAAAAAAACTAAATTAAGCCCAAGTTATATATCCGTATATGTTAATCAAAAGATAACATGAGGAAAGAAAGAATAAACCCCAGTGCTTGTGGTGATATGAAAAACCTATCCAAAGTATATTAGCAAATAACCATATTGCAAATCCTATTCTTAGCTGCATTGCAACTAGAGTAAATCCAGTTAAACTCCCGGCAGTAGCAATCCACTCAAGTATATGGTGCCTTAATCTTTTTTCAATTACATGTCTTGAATAAAATCTTTCTTTACTAATCTCTTTTTGGCTCTTTTTCATTTTTCAATTAGAATCTTTGGCTATATAAACTAATTCATCCCTAAATCCTAGCTTTCCCCATACTCGTAAACTTTCCTTATTGTTTAAATCAACAAGTCCGTAAATGAGAGTTACTCCTTTGCTTTTCATCCAATTTATTAATTCATTTGCAAGGGCTTTTCCGATTCCCTTGTTTTGGCTTTCTTCTCTGACAACTATTTGATAAAGCTCTCCATGTTGTTTTTGTTTAACAAAAAGAACGCTATCAACTATTTTTCCAATTCCATACCCTGCAATTCTTCCTTTTTCTTCAAAAACTAAAATATTTCCAGTGCTTCCATTTATCAGTGCTTCAAACTCCTTTCCAAAAGATTTAGGGTTTATTCTATCAAGGCCATATCTTGTAGGTCTAGCTTTCATTAAATGTCCAACAAAATAAGTGTACAAATCATATAGTGCTGGAAGGTCTTTCTTTGTGGCTTTTCTTATCATTCTCTTTTGTATACGAGAAGGTTTAAAAGTCTGTTCTTCTCGATTTATATATAGCGGGGTAGAGCAGCCTGGAGTGCTCGCGAGGCCCATAACCTCGAGGTCGTGCGGTTCAAATCCCACCCCCGCTACTCTTAAAAGATGGCATTTGAATTTGGAATTTTGTTGGCT
>DASZSY010000008.1:0-28797 GCA_035548435.1 Candidatus Nanoarchaeia archaeon
ATTGCCGCGCGCGTGTAGCCCAGGGTATTCGGGACGTACTCACCTAACGTAGCCCGCACCTTCCTCCTTGTTACCAAGGCAGTCTGTACATTGAGCAATTGCAAATGTACATACGGGTCTCGCCTGTTACCTGATTTAACAGGTCATCTCACGACACAGGCTGACGTCGGCCATGCATCTCCTCTCAGCGTGTCAGGTAAGCCCTTCAGACTGACCTTCATTCTGCTGTCGATCCTGGTGAGGTTCACGGTGTAGAATCTAATTGAACCGCACGCGTCACTCGTTGTAGTACCCCCCCGCCAATTCCTTTAAGTTTCGGTCTTGCGACTATACTTCCCAGGTAGCACACTCTCCGACTTCTCTACAGCACTAATGCCTCTCGAAGAGGCACTAATGTTTAGTGTGCAGTGTTTACTGCTAGGACTACATGGGTATCTAATCCACTTTGCGCCCCTAGCCTTCATCCCTCACTGTCAGAACCGTGCTCGCACCGTGCCTTCGCTGTTGTTAGTCTGGAAAGGATCAACGTATTTTACCACTACCCTTTCCATACTCGATGCGTCTTCCGGTCTCTAGCCAAACAGTATCTTTTGCCCGCCGGAACCTTAAGAGTCCCGATTTCACAAAAGACTTGAATGGCAAGCTACGGATGTTTTAGACCCAACAAATGTGGCTGCGACTTGGACTGCTGGGATTACCGCGGCGGCTGGCACCAGTCTTGCCCAGTCCTTATTCGTGCGCCTTTTTACAGCGCACAAAAGCTCAACACGAAGTTGAGCACTTTGGCTTGCTCTGTCATACTTGCGTACATTGCAGAATTTTCCCGACTGCTGCACCCCGTAGGGCTGGGAATAGTGTCTCAGATTCCCTCTCAGGGCTTCCTCGCTAAAGGCCCTTACTGATCATCGGCTTGGTGGGCAGTTACCCCGCCAACTACCTAATCAGCCGCAGCCCCATCCTATCGCTAAGTTTCATCGATAAATCTTTCCAGAAATCATCAATTATCCGTCATTAACTTCAGTTTCCCGAAGATATTACGGGCTATAGGGCAGGTTAGCTACGTGTTACTGAGCAGTGCGCTTTTCATTTCTTGCGAAACAAAAAAAACTTGCATGTCTAAGTGCAAACCAAATAGCCGCAGCCGCCAGCAGGATAAACTGGATTTACGATTGCTCGTTTTGTCGAATGATCAAAATATTTCTATCTTGAAATTATGCAAGTAATTCGACGGCACATTCTATGCCTCCTGACGACTGTTGCAAAAAATATTATTCACATTGTCTGTTGTTTAAAACAAATTTGTTATAAAAAGTATAATTATGCTATAAAAGAACTAACGTTTAAAGTAGCACAACACCTACATACCTCATACCTTAACATGATAGTTGAGACAGTTAAAACTGTCGACTTTAAGCGTTAAGGCACTCACTTTCGTTACCATTTTAACTAGTTCTTATCAAAATGAGGCTATTTAAACATTTCCCTAATTTATTCGGAAGAGTGCTCTGGGTTTATAAAGCGAGAAAATAAGAAAAAAAGATGGAAAGAAACGAAAAAAAATCTAAAATAGAAATCCTCCTTGGTAAAAATGAAAAACCTTTGAACTCTGTGAGAGCTTTAGCTGAACCATTTTATTTAATCAGAGAAACATACAGATATTACAAAAGAAATCCTGAAAATCACGATGCTAAAACTAGAATGATTACATATGTTGGAGTTGGACTTCTTGAAGCACAGAAAATAACAGTTGAATCTTTACTATTGTACTTGATTTCTAGGTAATAATAAAAATAAATTACATAGCTTTAAAAACCATTTTTGTCAGACAACAGTCCATGAAACAAATACAAAGAAAGCAAATCAAAGTTTACAACGGACTTGAAGGAGCAGCTCTAGGAATACTTGTAAGTGATAGATATGATCATCTTGAAATTCAGGAAAGACTTGAAAGATATGCAACTATAAGAGAAAAAGCACAACAATTCAGAGAAGCACACCCTGAATTAAGAAGTGAACTTGAAGATATGGCTAAGCACTATGATGTTGAAGGACATACTGCTGCACATAAATTAATCGACAGAGCAATGAATACAAGTTTGCATAGACATCACGTTAAATAAAAATAATTTTTACTTTCTTTTTTTAGACTTTTTATTCTCTGAAACTTTATCTTCTATCTTTTTGTATCCTAGCCAAATAAGCAAAACTAGTACTGCTCCAATTGCAACAAGTCTGAGATATTTGTTTAGTGTTGACCAATAATAATATGTTGATCCAATTGAATAAAGAACTATTAACACTCCGCCGCCCATAAATCCTGAACCTATTCCTTCTTTCTTCCAGAATCTAACTCCTGCAATTATTGCTGCAATGGCAAATAAGATTAGAATGTAGAAACTGTTTCTTGCATGGAAGTAATTTTCTGAATTTTGATTTAGTTTATTTGTACAATCTTGTTGATCAGTCATGCACTTTTGATAGTCTGCTGAGGCGTAAACTTGAGAATAACATGCTTCATTGTACAATGCGGGCTTTGCAATTGTTCCATTCATTACAACTTCTTCACCTGAACATTTCAAAGTCATATTTTGACAAGGAAAATCATTGTAACATGCAGTTGTGTCAACATAACCATATTGAGGATTTGGATAGAGAACTTCAAGTCCATAGCCCACAAAAACTGCAAGTAGAACTGCGATTCCAATTGCTAGAAATATCTTTAGTAATCCCATATTTATTGATAGTAAATTTAGTATATAAACTATTTTATGACTTCAAATAGGATTGGAGTTAAAAGATTATTTAGGAGGAGTTAAAGTGTCCCAACCTTCGATGAACTCTTGTATTGTTGGTAACTTTGTTTCCAGTTTCTTTTTCTCAGAGTATAGTTTTGCCATTAAATAAAGAATCATTCCTATGCTCTTTGCTGACTTGTTGTTTGAAGGGATTATCTTTGTAATTCCTGCTGTGAAGTTGTTTGTATCACAAATTGAAAGAACTGGAATTCCAATTCTGTTTGCGTCAGCTAATGCGTTTTTGTCAAGCCATGGATCACAGATGAAAATTAACTTAGCTTCCATAAAGTTTGAAAGAACAGGGTTTGTCAACACACCAGCAGGGTATTTCTTTGTGAAATATCTTATTCCTGTAGCTTCAGAGAATTTCTCAACAGCTTTCCATCCAGCTTCTCTCTTGCAAACAATAACAATATCTTTTGGTTCAAAGTTTGAAAGGTAATCTGCTCCTTCTCTAATCATGTCGTCAAGCAAAGCAGTGTTGAAAACAGCAAGTCCGTCTGCTCTTCTTCTATAAACAAGCTTTCTCATATCTGGAGTTATAACTCTTGTTCCAAGGTGAATAGAAGCCTTAAGATAATCTTCCATTGGAACTAATGTTTCTTTGTCTGATTCCTCGCCTTCTTTTGCCTTAACTTTCTTCTTCAATTCTTCAGTCTTTACTTCTTTAAGATCAGATGTTTTTTCTTCAGCAAGTTTCTTTGCTTTTTCTTTCAAAGCTTCAAGCTTTGCTTTCTTTGAATCTTTTACTTCTGTCTCAGCAGCAGCTACTTTCTTTGTTTCTTGCTCGTCAGTTTTTTTAGTTTTTGCCATTGTAATTTATGTATAAGTAGAGCAGGGGTTGGTCCTTGGCGACTTATCTTATGCGCATTGGTACCTGCAAACTTAAACAGGCATAATATTGAGGGTATTTAAGGCTTTTTATTCAAAAAAACATAAAGAAGATTTAAGAAGCAATTTTTCCAAAAGACAAAATGAAGAGGAAAATTTTAAGAAATTTACAAGATTATAGACCTGATTTTAAGAAAGTAGTTGGAAAAGAATTAATTTTAACTGGAGAGTACCATATTTTCGTGGGAGGTAGAAGAGATGAAAGCTATGGAACAATATATGGAATACTAGAAGATTTCTGTTCCAACTCAATAACTCTTGGAAATTTTGTTAATTATTATCTTCCGGTTAACGTTTCTTCAGAGGAGCATGAAAAAACAATAAGACTTTTTGAAAGTTTGAATGGGCTTAGAATAAACAAACCAGTAAGAGTAGAGCTGACAGATAAACTCCAAGCCTATGTAATTGATTTTAATAAATAAAAAAGATATTTAGATTTTAGATTCTATCTGGACAAGTCTCTTTAGTTTTGCCTCGCGCCACTTTGTTGATATTCCACACTTAATATAATCTGTACCAAATCCGAAAGCTAAATCGGCCAAAGCATTGTCTAAAGTTTCTCCTGACCTATGGGAAAGAATAGTTTTCACTTTATTCTTCTTACAGAAATCAATTAATTCAGCAACTTGAAGCAAAGAACCATTTTGATTCGGCTTAACGATTATCGCATTGATGGCTTTCATCTTTATTGCTTTCTTTAGTCTTTTTAAGTGTGTAACTGTCAAATCATCTCCCACAATCATATTTTTCTTTTCTATCTTTGTGAAACCAGAGAAATCATCTTCGTCTAAAGGATCTTCAACATAGAGAAGATTGAAACTCTCAATTAATTCGTTTATATAATGAATTTGAGTTGTTTTGTCTAACTGTTTATTTCTATAATTATAATTTCCATCACAATAAAATGAATTTGCAGCAACGTCACAGCCAAGTCTTACTTTAGGCATTTTGGAAAGTAGCTGTAGAACTGAGAGGTCATCAAGATGTGTTTCCCAAGCTCCTTCATCATTAACTTTCTTTGCCGCCAATAATTTTCCAACTGCTTTGTGAGTGTCTTGCATAATCTTGAAGTTTTCTTTTGCATTCTTTCCCTGGGGAATTATTAAGAATTCTTGGAAAGTAGGATGATTTGGATCGTGACTATGAAGTCCCCCACCAATAATATTTCCTGCTGGAACTGGCAACCTTCTTGCCTTTGAATTTACAACTTGCCAAAGCTCCAAACCTTTAGATTTTGCTAAGGCCTTTAGAACTGCACACTCGAAAGCAAATAGAGCATTTGCTCCAAACTTTAAAACGTCATTTAATTTTGCTTTTTTCTTTATTGCATTTTCTAATTTCTTTAAATCCGAGAAAGAATTTATTTCAAGACCTGAAAAATCATTTTTCTTAAAAAAAGATAAATTCCACTCTAAGTTTTTGTGATAGCTTGGAGTTTCAAATGTTCCAGTTGATTTTCCTGCAGGACTTGATGCAGAGCAGCCATTGACTGAAACTTCTATTGTTTTTTCTCCTCTAGAATCAACTATTTCTTTTGCAGACACTTCTTTTATGAACATGTAAACAAAAGGTTAAACTGCTTTTTATAATATTCTATCTCTATCTCAAACTTTCATAATTTATTACGCTATCAAGATTAACTAAAGATACGTCACTGGCTTTTGCTCTATAGGCACCTGAATGCTCTTGAAAAAATCCAGTTAAACAAACCAGATAGTGTTCGCTATCTTTGTTTTGAATGCCTGCGACATATCTAACTAGATTGTGAGGAACATTGCAATCCTTAGCTTCAACAGGAGAAGCAGCTATTCTTGCAATATCAAACTCTAAAGGATTTACTCTGAGATATTTATAATCGTACGGATATTTTTCTGAATCAGGTAATGGAGCTCCAAAAAAAATGTCTCTTTCTATAACTGGAAGATGAGCTATTCTTTCATCTTTAATTGAAACTGGTTGAAAAGCCATGAAAATATGCTCTAAAAACCGTATATAAAGATTAGTGAGAACTAAATAAAGAATTATTGTTCAGGAGTTGCTGAATTATCCATCTCAATTGAATCTGCGTCTTCTTCCTGTGCAAATCCTAATTCTTCAGCATCTTCAACTATTTCTTTTTCAACTTGATGTTCTTTAGCTTTCAATTCTTCGTCTGAAACTTGTTCTTCCTGTATTGCTGTTAACTTCTCTTTTCTCTTAAGTGGGGTTGGTCTGTGAACAGAAATTGGAAGCGCTCCATCTGTGAATTCTTTTTCAGCAATTAAAAGACTGTCATATTTCATTTCCTTTAGTTCTTTGTCAGATATTTTGATTAAAAGAGGAGCATCCATTGCAATTTGCAAGGCTCTTGCACCAAGAATACGTGCTATCTCATATTTTGTAAATTGTTCCTGTGCCATAGAGAGGTTTCTTAAAGAAGCTTTTTAAGCTTTTCGCTAAGCTCGTCGAACTTCTTTGGTAGTATCTCCATTATACTCTCCAATTCTTTTCTTGTGAATACTGTTTCTCCAGACTTTTGGGCTGAGTGAATGTAGTGCTTACCTGAATGCTTTGCAACTCCAAATGTTACTCTAACGTCGCAAGCTTCCTCTTCTTCTCTTGTTGGATCAAGTATCAAATGATCTCCTAGTTTGAATATTGAAATTGAGATTGGTTCTACTCCCTCTGCAAGTGGTAATGGAGTCTTTGAAGGAGCGTGATAATCAATTTTTCCATTTTCATCTATAGCTGGAATCATTGTTTTCTTTAGTGCAGCTACAGCAGCAATTGATGCAGCTTCAAGCAAGTTTCCGTCATCGTTTATTGGATAAACGTCTATTATAACAGTCCATACTTTCTCTCCTTCTTTTATTACAAGTTTCTTTAAATCAATCATATGGGATTCTCTAACTGCTCTATCAACTAATCTTGGAAGTTCTATGGCTGTGAATTTTGGAGGTCCAACTTCATATCTTGGAGAAGCTAAAGGAAGTAAATCTCCAGAAACCATTAAGTTTCCTTTATCTAGTGAATCAGGGTAAGGTGCTCCAACTTGAAGTTTTATTCCTGCTACAACTTCAGTCTTTCCAATCTTAACTCTTGCTGATCCTTCTGCTTTATTTGAAACATCAAATGAAACATCTATTTTTCTGCTGTCAAGAAGTTTACGTCCATCAAATCTTTTTCCTTCTGCAAACATTCTTTTGTAAGTTTCTACGTTGATATTAGGTGTTTCCATTCCTGTCATGATAAACTCTCCTGAAGTGCTTTCTTTTGAGCTTCATATATTTCTTTGCATGACTTGTCTGCCAAATCAAATATTTTCTTTACTTGATCAACTGGAATATTTCCATCAAGTTGTATCAAAGAATAATTATCTGTTTGTCCTATCTTGGCGACTGGGAAGTCTGTAGCTCCCTCTCCTTCTCTGAAGTCTTCTTCTTCTTTGTCAACATCAACAACGAAATCTTTGTCAAGTCTTCCAAGTGCTACAGAACAAACTAAGTTCTTCATAGGTATTCCAGCGTGTGCCAAAGCTAGTGAAGCAGCGTTAATTCCAGCAGTTCTTGTTCCAGCGTCTGCTTGCAAGATGTAAATTTGAACGTCAATAACTGTGTTTGGGAATTCTTTTAGATCAAGTACAGGCAAAAGAGCCCACTCAGTTACTTTTGATATTTCCTGTGATCTTCTGCTTGGCCCAGGTTTCTTTCTGTCATAAACTGAGAATGAAAGTAAATCATAGTTTACACGAAGAATTCCACTGGAAGGGTTTTGCAAATGCTGTGGGTGAAGCAATCTAGGACCGTAAACTGCAGCAATTGCAACAGTGTCTCCGAATGCAAACATTGCGCTACCGTCTGCGTTTGGAACAACTCCAACTTGAGCTTTTATTGGACGTAGCTGGTCTGCTTTTCTACCGTTTGCTCTTTGTAATGCCATTTTAATTTGAGTTGAACCATTCCTCCATTTTTTCTGTTAGACCTTGAACAAAGAAGTTATCTACAACATACTCTACAGCTTTTCTTGCTCTTATTTCAGAATCCACGCTTTGTCCTTTAATCCAAACCCATCCGTTTTGAGCAACTGCAATGTCACATGAAGTTTTGTTTTTGATTAGGTTTACCATGCTCCCATCACGACCAATAACTCTTGGAACTCTGTTTGTACTTATCTTGAACATGAATCCTCCTTCAGCTCTTCCAAGTCCATTTCCTTCTAAAGATAAATCAATTCCCTTTGCTTTTACATTCCATATTTTAGCCATAACTACATCTCCAATGTTAAGATATTGGTCCATTTCGCTTTTTGTAACATATCTAGGAGAAGCTTCTAAAGGTAAAAATGCAGTTGAAGCCCAATCAATGTCAACAAGCCAACCTGCGTGATTGATATCTGTAACTCTGCCTAAAACAATTTGATTTCTTCTTGGAACAAATGCTCCAGAAACAGGCATTACTTTGATAACACGGCCCATTTCTTCTGCAATTCCAAATCTTGAAGCTAGAATATCGTTGCCTTCTCTTCTTGTTCCTTCACTTGGAAGATAGTCTTCTCCAGAAATAATTATTTCTCCAGGTACTACAACGCGTCTTTTCTTTTGTTCTGAGTCTGTTTCAGTGGTTTTATTTGAATTCATTTTGACTTAGCGAAAAAAGATAGTATATTATCTTATATGTTCTTAAAAATCAAATAAAAAGGCTATAAAAAGGTTTTGTTTATTTGCAAGTTTAACTTTTATTAGAATCTCTTTCTAAAGCAAGCTCAGCCATAGTACCTACTATTGCGCCTGCAATTCCGCCAATGCCTGCTGTAGCATACATAGCTGGCCAGGCTAAATAAGCAAAAGCAGCTTGTCTTAAAACCTCTGCGTCAGGAATTATACTATAAGCTCCTAAAACTCCTCCAGCAACAGTACATACTTTAGGCAATGTAACTTCTTCAGTCAATAAATCTCCAAGTCCATAACTACTAACTCTTGAAACTTCTATAAAAGATAGAGGTTTTGTTAAATCAACTTTATTTCCAAGATCTTTTACAGCTCTGTTAAACATTTCTCTCTTTGTTTTTTCTTGAGTTAATACATAAGGTTTATTTTCCTTAAATGCACCACGTAAAGATGCTGCAACAAATGGAGTAAATATAGGAACGGCTAAATAAGTTAGAACTGTAGCTCCAATATTATCAAAAACATCATCGAAGCTTTGATATTCGTTGCTAGATGTAGAAGCATCTGCAGTCATGTCTTGTAGTTGTGTTGAGCTCATAAAAAGAGTTAAAATAAGCTATATATAAATCTTTGTTTTTTAACTACTTGAAAGTTACTATTATTTCTTGTCTGACAACTCTTCACTTCTTGCAGCGCCGTGGGTAAAGCTGTTAAGCTTGTCGTAGAAGTCTAATTGCATTCCTGAAGGAATATTTGCAATAACTTCCAAATCTCCGTTTCCAAGCCACTCTTCACTTTCTTTTATGTCTTTAACAAGACCATAAACTTGTCCAGTAAATCTTGCAGGTATTGTTAACTTAACTCTCTTAACATCAACTTTGATTGGAAGTATTTCCTTTAGCTTGTGAAGCGCATCGTGCAGCTGTTGATCTGCAGGCCTGTTGTCTATATTGTAATGAACTTCTTCAAGTCCTCTTGTAATTCTGTCAGCAGTGTATGGGCGTCCATTTTGATCTATTGCGTTTCTAACAATCAAATCCACAAGTTGTTTTATTTGGGCTTCACGAGCAGCGTCTCTAAATTCTTGAGTTTTTTGCACTTCTCCCTTTGTAATAATCTGCGTTGCTATAGCATAAACATCGGTTGTTGCGAAACATTCTGTTAGATCTTTTGCAGAAGCAACATTTCCTTTTTTTAAATCAACAAAAATATTTCTTCCTTGAAGTGCAGACATAATATCTCCTTTTCCAGCCTTAACTTTCAAAGCCTCATCTAAATCAACAGATATCTCAAAAGGCTTTCCTTTGACTTTTATTCTTGCTGTTACGTGGGGCATATATGCTAAAAGCGAGATTGTTATATAAACATTATTGTCCAAATAAATAGCATAATAACGTTTATTAATAAGAAAAAAATAAAATGAGTATGCAAGAAAAAGTAGGTGCCTGTGTTGCTGTAATTCTGAAAAATGAAGATAATAAAGTGTTAATTGGAAGAAGACCTGATAAAATGCAAAATCAGACAGAAATAGAAGAACAGGGAACTTGGACCTTGCCTATGACTGAAATAAGACAAGGAGAAGAATTCGAACAGGCTGCTGCGCGTGTAGCGATGCAAGAGGCAGGAATAAGAGTTGATTTTTCTCGCGTCGCTTGCGTAAACAATGATAAAACTGACAAGGCACAATTTGCAACAGTGGGAATGGTTTCAGACAGATGGATTGGAGAGGCACAAGTAAAGAATCCTGAAAAGATAGTTGAATGGAGCTGGTTTTCCCTCGAGGATAGCCCATTTCCAATTTATATTCCAAGCGCTAAGGCACTCATGTGCTTTAAGAAAGGCAAGTTTAATTTCTCTACTTAACAACTCCATAAAATTTAAATACGGTGTACGTTTTCAGTGTTTGAGGAAATTCTTATGGACGTACCAACAGAAATGCAACATCAAGCAATGGGCTATGACAGAGCAGCCACAATGTTCTCTCCAGATGGACATCTCTTACAGGTAGAATATGCTGAGAAAACTGTGCGCCTAGGAAGCAGTAGCATAGGTCTTGCTTGCAAAGATGGAGCAGTTATAATTGCTGATAGAAGAGTAAGAGACAAATTAATTTCACCTGAATCTGCAAACAAAATTGCAGAAGTGGATGAACATGTTTTGGCAAGTTCTGCTGGAATACTTTCAGACGCTAGAATGCTTGTTGACCAAGCTCAACTATTAGCACAGCAACACAGAATTACATACGGAACACCAATAGATCCTATTGCAGTTATAAGAATGATTGCTGATAAAAAACAAATGTTCACACAATATGGTGGAGCTAGACCATATGGAGTTGCATTTATGGTTGCTGGAGCAACACATGAGCAAGCACATCTTTACACTTCAGATGTTACTGGAAACTTCTTTGCATACAGAGCTAATGCAATTGGAGAAAATGATGAGAAGATAAAAGAAACTCTTAGAACTGACTTTGATGATAATATGACAATTGATGAAGGAATAAAGTTTGCTCTTAAAATATTCAAAGACATCTTGGGAAAGAACTTCGAACTTTCAAGATTTGATGTAGGTTATGTTAAGATTGGAGAACAAAAATTGATTAGAATGCACGGCGACGATCTTAAGAAATACGTTAAAGCTTAATTATTAACTGGAATTTTAAATAATATTGCACCAGGATATCTGCAAATAACTTGTGCACCCATTTTCTCTTGAACTCTTAAACTTGAAACATTGTCAATATCGACTCTTGAAACTAAATATTCCATTCCTAAAAGACGAGCGTGTTCTCTTTGAGCTTCTTCAATACTTTTTCCAATACCTCTATTGCGAAAAACTGGATGAACATAAACTTTACTTATTAAATAAGAAGAGCTATGAGGTCTGCCAATGCCTATACCAAATCCAACATCAAGACCTTCTGAATTAGCTAATATGAACGAAGCTCCTCCTTGCCAATAGTTTGCAATCATTCTGGCTACTTTTTCAGGAGTTGCTGAGGAATCTCCAGATTCTATTTCATCTAACAATTTTAAAGGAATAAGTCTATCTAATTCCACTACATTATTTACTAAACTTAAATTCATCTTCTTCTTTGAAAAGAACGGCTTTTAAAACTAACTAAAAGAATTAATCAAGCTTGAACATTTTTCTGAAAGTTATGCTTCCCACTATTGAACCTGCAATGTAGTATCCAATCCACCAACCGCCTACAACAGGGTCAAATATTCCATGAAGATATTTGAATAATATAATTATTGGAATGAAACTAATTAATGTTGGTTTGAAAGAGTGTTTCATAAGTTCAAGTGAATGTTTCATGAGCTCTGCATTAAGCTGTGAAAGTTTTTCAGGATTGTCCTTGTGTTTTTTCATTTCTGCCTGCAATTCCTTTTGACGTTGTTTCATAAACTTCATTTTATCGACGTCAGTAACATACCTTGTTATTATTGTGATGAAAAGAGAAACAATTATTCCTATTACAACAATTGAAATCTTAGGATGCCAGATAAGTATTTGTGAAATCATGAGAACATCTTGGCAAGTGCAGGATGCATGTCAACTGCGTGTTGCTGAGCGATGTTTTGATAAAGTTGATATGAAATCATTACTGCCAGAAGAATTGCAGTTCCTGAAGTTAGTGCTCCGAAGGTGTCTGATATTGAAGCAAGTGCTCCTATTGCTGCTCCACCCATTATTGTCAATGGCAATACATATCTCTTTAGAACTGATTCAAGAATTCTTTCATCTTTTCTAAATCCTGGAATTTGAAGACCAGATGCAATTATTTTTCTTGCTTGAGCTGCTTCATCCATTCCTGAAGTTTGAACCCAGAATACTGAAAAGATTGCTGCGAAAACTGTATAGAACAAAATGTGAATTGCTGCCTGTCCAAATTGTGCTGAAATTACGCTTCCTCTAATTATTGCTTCCAAAAGGTTTGAGTGTCCTAACCAATATGCAATTCCTCCAACTGCTTGTCCTTGTGAGAATGTTCCCAGGAATGTTGCGTGTCCAACCCAGTTTTCAATTAAACCTGCAAATAATTGGAAGTTTGCCACAAGAGCTGAAACCAATATTACTGGAAGAACCGAAGCGTAGAAGAATGGTAGTGGCCATGAGATTGAATGTCCTCTTAGTCTATCGTAGCTCAATGGGATTTCAACTTTCAAGTTTTGTACCCATACAACTATAACGAAAATTAATGCAGTTACTCCAATTGTTGCTAAGGCTGAAAGAGCTTCCTTTGGAGCACCGTTGATAACTGATTGAAGTATAACTAAAATCTTACCTGCACATGGAGTGTTTGAAAAGTCTGCCAAACAATTTTCTCCTTGAGTTCCAATGAACTGGAATAATCCTGTGAACAATCTCCAGGCTACTCCTGCCAAAATAAATAATGAAGTTCCAGGAGCAAGTCCCCACTTTGAAGATAATTGATCCATGAACATTATTGCAAGTCCTCCAAGAATAAGCTGGAATATTACAAGTCCTCCAAATCCTGGGCTTGCTTGAAGTCCTCCCATTACTACGTATACTATTGCTTCAAATACAATAAATGCAAGAACTCCTATTCTTTGAAGTCCTTGGAATGCTCTTTTTCCTTCGTGAGTTGTTGTGTCTATTCCTAGAATTCCAGAACCTACAAGCAACTGAACTATAATTGAAGCCATTACAAGAGGACCAATACCAAGAGAGATTATACTTCCAAAGTCAGTTCCTAAAATAACTGCCAAATATTCGAATCTGTCAAGAGAGTTTTGTGCAAGTCCATATAGTGGAATATTTGCAAGAATAAAGAAAGCTCCAAGAACAATTAAGGTCCACTTTAGTTTAGCATTGAAATTTGGTTTTCCATGAGGACTTGCTACATCTGGAAGATATGCAAAAAGCCCATTTAGTGCACTTAAATTCATTTTTATAGTTGGAAAAAGATGTTTTTAAAGTCTTTGTAGGGAAACACCATATTTATCGAATGCATTTAGGGGGCTTTATTGTTTAAAGCTGAGCGATATATTTCGTATGTTGCAGTTCCAGGATTTATTGGTGTTGAAGCTACATGAAGAAGTCTGTAAAAGTCTTGTTCATCTCCAAGTTCTTCTTTCTTTAAATCATAAATTTCCTCTACAACTACCTCTTTTGACTCGGGATTTACACAAGCTGCGACAAGTGCTCCTTTCCCTTCTTTAATATCTGAAGCTATAACTACTCTATCATCTAAAAAGTTTCCAACAGTCAATCTGCTTCCAACAAAAAATCTTTCATGAAGTGTGTCCATAAAAAATTCAAATATAGATCATATATAAACAAAATCAAACTCTAATATCTAGATTAGAAAATTACTTAGCTTTTGCAGCTGGCTTTTCTGCCTTAACTTCTTTAACTACTTCTTGTCCTGACAAAACAATTTCTCCGCCTGCTGCCTTTACAGACTGGATTGCTCCAGCAGAAGCTAATTTTGCTTTTATTACAAGCTTCATTTTCTCAGTTAACTGTCCAAGAATCTTGTAGTCTGGAAGTGAAATTTCATAGCCTGAAGCTGATTGCTTTGCAATTCCTGACTTAACTAGGTGATCTATATGTGAACTGATGTGCTCAAGATTCATTACTGGCGCCTTTGCAGGAGCTGTTCCACGTCTAAGAGTCTTTGACTTTCCGAAATAGTTTCCACCATATAGGTTAAGAATCATTGTCTTCTTTGCGTCTCCTCTCTTACCAGTACCTGCCATTCCGAATCCTCCTCTGTGTCCACTACCTCTTGCTTTCTTCTTTCCTCCACGTCCGTGAGTGTGTGATCCACGATGTCTTGTGGTCTTTCTTCTCTTAGCAAATGCCATTATAACATTCTCCCGAGCAAGTCATTTATCTTTTCCTTGTTGTCGCCCAAAACTCCCTTCTTGTTTCCAGCGAAAAGTTTTGAATCTATTCCCTTTCTTGGTGGGTGTAGTCTAAAGAATGGCTTCATTCCGAATTCTTCAAGTGACTTTTTCTCAATGTTTTCAATTGCGCCCTTTACATCCATTTTCTTTCCAGCAATTGCTTGTCCTCTCTTGCTTAATAACTCTGAAAGCATTTCCTTATTTATTGTTCCATAGGCAACAAAGTTTCTTGTTTTAGCAAGAAGATCTTGAGTTACTTCATTGTCTTGCATGAGTACTGCAGAATATTTTCTACGTAATCTCATTCTGAATAAAGTTTCCTTTAGGTCTTTTCTTATTTCAACATCTCCTGAAATTCTTATTATTAATATCATTGTTTCATCCTGTTTGTTTTACTTAATGCGTCTATAACTGCCTTTGCAAGGTTGAATGTGGTTCTTGTTTGTCCCTTTGTTACGGCGTAAACATCCTGTATTCCTGCAAGTTTGAGTATCTTCTTTCCTTCATCTCCAATAACAAGTCCCGTTCCTCTTGGAGCTGGAAGTAATTTGATTCTAACTGATCCGCACTTTCCTTCAACTGCAAATGGAACTGTGTGTGGAACGCTGCCAGGAGCTTCAGGTGATTCGAAACCACGAGTAACCTTTATCAAACTTAGTTTTGCTAGTCTTAAAGCTTTTGCTCTTGCTGGAAGAGTTTCCTTTGATTTTCCATAGCCTACTCCAACGTGTCCTTTTCTATCTCCAACTATTGCCATTGAAGCGAATGTAACTACGTTTCCTTCCATTGTTTTCTTTTGAGTTTGTCTCCAAGCTCTTCTCTTTCCTCCTCCGAACTTTCCTTTTGCTTGTCCAATCAATAACAAATCTGAATCAAGAGTAACTAGAAGATCTATAATTTGTTCTTCAAGAACTTTCTTTCCATAGTTAAGAACTTCATCAAGGGTTTTGATTTTCTTTTCTTTTACATCGCGACCAAGTTGTGTTTTTGGAACCCAAGCTTCAAGTGCAGCCTTTGCAGCTTCAACAGCTCTCTTTTCTCTGTCTGCTCTGATTTGATCTTTGAAAGATAATTTCATTTCTGCAGGGATGCTTGCTTCTAGCTTTTCAACTTGTTCTGGAACTGGTTCAATCAAGTTCTTTGGGTTGTTTTTTGTTTCTTTTTCTGCCATTTTAGTTTAGTTTTGATTTTAATTTTTCAACAAGAGGTAAGGTCTTCTCTGACCCTAACTCTTTGTCTGCAGGAAGGCTGTCTTTGGAATGTGGAACTATTAGTCCTCCATCCACTGCTCCCTTCAGTGTTGCGAATATTCTTGATTTCTTAACGTTTCTTAACATTCCCATGTCAAGTATTGCTTCTTTAACTCCAGCTTTTACTGCAAGCTTTGCAGCGAGCATTCCTGTTAAGTAACATGCTGCTTTGCTCTTTAAACTTCCTGACTGTGCCTCTGGCCAGCCTTTTGCAATCAAGTCTTTTGAACTTACTGTCAAAACAACAAGGTCTTGAGCTTGCTTTGAAGTTACAATTTGAGCAACAACATATCTGTTTGTTTTTCTTACTACTAGTCTTGGTTTTCCAGATTTAAGCATTAGAAGTCTTGCTCCATAATCTGTCTTGTTCTCATGTCTTCTTCTCTTTGGTAGTCCTCTCATTTGCTAACTCCTGCAAGATGTTCTTTCATCTGTGCTAAACTCTTGAATGCTCTTGCTCTTATTTTCTTTCTTACCATTTCAAATTGCTCTTGAGACATTTTTCCTTGTGTCTTAAGGTGAGCAACATATGAACGTAGCTTTCTTGTGATTAGTATGTATTGTCTTTTCTTGTCAACTGGTCTCTTTCTAACTGAACCAAATCCTCTTCTTCTCTTTCTTGGCTCGTGTTGTAATCTTCCGTTTCCTTCTATAACTGAGATTGCTCCTTGTGCTACAAGGTCTCTTATGTCTTGTCTTGTAATTGCTTCTTTAATGTCTGCAAGTCTAGTATTATTGAAAATTACTCTTGCTTTTCCAACACCAAGTGTTTTTGCTGCGAAATCTTTCTTTTTTTCTAATTTCATGTTATTCTTTTAAGTTTAGGATCTTAACTCCCTTCTCCTTTGCCTTTTTAATCATATCTAATTTCTTTTTTGCTCCAACGCGTGCAATTATTATTGCATTGTTTTTCTCAACCATTTCAACTTCAGCAACATTGTGAACTAAAATTGCTTTCATTCCTTGAACAAGATGTGCTTCTGAAGCAGCAGTTCTATATCCTACAGTTGGTTTTCTTGGGTAACCCATTCTCTTTCTTCTAATCTTGCTGTGAACTCCTCTTGCTCTTCTCCAAGCAACTTTTCTTCTATTCTTTCCAAGTCTGAAAGAACGCATATAATCTGTTCTCTTAAAATCCTTTGACATTATAGCACGCTCCCTGCTTTTTCAACAATATAAATTCCATCTTGGAAAACTCTTCTGTCTCTGTTTCTTACTTTTGTCGCGCGCTCAATATTTGCAGCAGTTTGTCCTGCATGTTCTTTATCATGTCCAGAGATTATAATTTGTGTTCCTTTTACTTGAACATCTACATTTGGAAGAATAACTGCTTTTCTTGGTGTTTTCTCTCCAAGGAAGTTGTTTATTAGTAAAACGTTCTTGTCAACTTTTAGTGTCATAGGGAAGTGAACGTTACATGCTTCAAGCTTGTAGGTGTATTTCTCATCAAGTCCCTTGAAAATGTTTCTTATGTGTGCAAGGTATGCTTTCATAACTTTTCTTGCTCTCTTGTCAGGCTTTCCAGTTGTGAAAACTACTTGATTGCCGTCAACTTTTACATCTACTGTTAAATCATCAATTACTCTCTTAAGTTGTACAGAACCCTTTGAGAATGTTAATGTTCTTCCTATAAGAGAACAGTTTACTCCAGAAGGCAACTGAATTGTCTCAGAATATATTTCGCTTTTCATTAGTACATGTAAGCAAGAATGCTTCCTCCAACGTTTTTCTCAATTGCTGTTTGATGAGTCATAATTCCTTGAGAGGTTGAAATAATAATTATTCCTAGATCTCTTGCTGGAAGATATCTGCTAGCGAATTTTTCAATTTCATCTACTTGAACTACGAATCTTGGTTTAACTGCATTGCATCCATTAAGCTTTCCAAGTTCTATTGTTAATTGTCTTCCATCTTCAGCTACCTTGTAGGAAGTAACATATCCCTTAAGCTTAGCAATTGCTAGAATTGATAGTAATAACTTTGAATGTTTCTTGAGAGTAAGACTAGTTTTCTTTGCTCTAAGAGCATTCATCATTTGGTTTAGCCCGTCGGCTACGACATCTTGTGACATTTTAACTGTATTTTTTGAAACCTATTTCCTCCGCTATATCTCTAAAGCATTGTCTGCATAAATGCAAACCATATTGCTTAATGTGACCGCCAATTCTTCCACAGCGCTCGCAGGTTACCTTTGCTATTCCGTTCTTTCTTGCTTTTGGTTTATTAAACTTTAGGAACTTTGCCATTACTGCTGGCTTGTTCTTTAATTGTTCTGCAACTTTAGCGTGATTTGAGGTTGTCATTTTAAATAAATTCGGACTTGAATTCCTCCTTCATGAATTTTATAACATCTTCCTTTGCAACGTGTTGTCTGTGTGGAATGTGACCTTGTTTAATTTTCTTTCTTGCTACTCTTAGTCCAGCTCTTGCGAATACTACAGTTATATTGAATCCTCTGATTCCAATATCTCTTTGATATTCCATTCCTGGAATTTCAATGTATTCTTTTATTCCGAATGAAATGTGATTGTCTGCTGCGCTTGATTTCTTTAACTTGTTGTCAACTGCTCCAAGTATTCTTCTAAGTAATGCAAGTGCTTCTGCATCTCTTATTGTAACTCTTGTTCCAACTTCAAGTCCAGGACGAACATCGAATGCTGGGATTCTTTTTTGTGAAACAATTATTTCTGCTTTCTTTCCTGAAACCATTTCAATAAGCTTCTTTGCTTTTGTCAAGTTGTCTGCTTTTCCACCGGCGCTCAAAATAACTTTTTCAATGAAAATCTTTCTCATTGGATTGCCTGAAACATCTTTCTTTGCCTTGCTTTCAGTCTTCACAGCTTTCACTGTTTTTGCTTTTGCCAATTTCTCTGCCATATTATTGTGCGTATACATTACTTACAGGTAATGTAACCTCCTTGTCTTCAACCTTAACTGTTACTTTCTTTCCTTCTACATTTGAAACTTTTACTTCTTGTCCAACATATCTTCCTGCAACAACGAATGCTGAAACTCCAGCTTTAAGTGTTACATGTTTAACAATTTTTTGAGAATCATCAAGATAAAGTGAGTCTCCAACTTTCATTTCACTCTTTCCTATAACTGAACTTCCGTCGTGCAATGATAATTGCTGCTTTCCTTTGTTTACAAGTCTCTTTCCTGTAATCTTGCATAATCTACTCTTTGATTCTTTTGTTTCTTCAAATGCAAATTTGTTTGTAGGCAATATGGATAATTTGTAATTCTTGTCTCCAACTGTCAAAACTCCAAATAGCTGAACTCCTTCTCTTGCATCTAGAACTGTTCTTCCGTTTATCTTGATTAATTTTTCTTTTCTAAGTTGGTTAACTTCCTTGGCAGTTCTTGCTAGCTTAAGCATGTCTCTTATTGCAATCAAAGCTGGAACTGCATTTTTAGGATTGTAAAGAGCGCGAGCTACATACTTTGTTCCCTTTCTTTGTATTGGAATCTTTGTTGTTGTTTCTTGTCTTGTTTGGTGCATGTTACTTCTTAGCCTCCTTTACTGGCTTTTTAACTGCTTCTTTTTGTTCTGTTTTATTCTCGGTCTTTGCAGGTTTAGCTTGAGCTTTTTTCTCTGCTTTCTTTTCTGTCTTTGCAGTTTTAGCTTTTGGAGTTTGATCTTGTTTTACAAATCTCATCTTGTCTTCAACAAGTGAAATCAATTGAACATTACTTGGCTGAACTGGAACCTGGACCTTGCTGCCATCTTTCTTTGTTACTACAATTCCTTCAATGTATATTCTTCCTTTCTTTGTGTCTACTTCAGTTATTTTTCCAGTTTTCTTCTTGAATGCTCCACGCATTAACGAAACTTCATCTCCCTTTCTTACTGAAGCTGTTCTGCATTTCATTTTCTCTTGAAGTGCATCTGAAAGATGTGCGCTTAGGAACTTTGCTCTTAGGTGTAATGGAGCATTGAATCTAAACTTTCTTTGCTTTCTAGGCTGTGTACTGCCTTGCCATGATGTTGAAAATTCTTGTTTCATGTGAATATAATTATAACACGAATTGTGCTATTTTAGAGACCTCCTTCCATCTCTCTGAAATTTCTCTTGCTACTGGTCCTTTGATTTGTGTTCCTTTTGGATTTCCTTTTTCATCCTTAAGTAATGCAACAGCGTTATCTTCAAACATAACTCTCTCTCCAGTCAATCTCTTGTAAGGTTTCTTTTGTCTTATTACAACAGCGTCGAAAACTTGTCCTTTCATATCTGGTTTTCCTGCTCTTACTGAAACTTTAACCCAGTCTCCAACCTTGGCGTACTGCTGTCTTCCTTTCTTTGTTTTTCCGTGCTTAACTCCAGTGATTCTTACGATTCTTGCTCCAGAGTTATCTGCAGCTACAACCATACTTCCTATGTTAAGTCCTCTTGTTACCTTAGCTGAAATTGCTTTCATTGTTTAACTCCTGCTTTTCTTACAACTTCTATAAGAACTGCGTGAATAATCTTGCTTAGTGGTCTGCATTCCTGAACTCTAACGTAGTCTCCAACTTGTACTTCAAATCCTGTTGGGATTCTAGCGTGAACTCTCATTACTTTCTTGTAGAATCTCTCGTATTTCTTAACGAATACAGTTCTCTCTGCTTCAATTACAATTCTCATTGGGAATTTCTTTGTAACTGTACCCTCGAAAACTCTTCCTCTTGTAGGAACTGGAGTTACAAGTTTTGTGTCCTTCTTTGTGGACTTCTCTACTACATTTTTTGTGTTTGTCATTTTGTTTAATCTGAAATTGCGTCCTCGGCGAATCCAATCTTTGTAAGAACTTTTCTTACATTTTTCTTGTGATTTCCTTGGAGCTCTATCACACCGTCTTTAACGGTGCCGCCACAGGCCAACTCTTCCTTGAGTTGCTTTGCGGTCGCCTTGATGTCGAAGTTCTTGTCGAACCCGCTCACCAAAGTGATCATTTTTCCGTAGCGTCTTGAAACTGTGGAAACGACGATCTTTTGATCGGTCTTGGCTATTTCGTCAAGCATTCCTGCTTCGTTTGGCAGGCCGAATCTTGGATCTATTTCCATCACTGTTTCTTCAACTCTCCCTGTTGGGTGTTGAATGTTAATAATCGTGAAATTGCCCTTTTAAGCTCTTTCCTCTTGCCTTTTTGCTGACTTCCTTTGTTCATTGCCTTTGTTAATTCTAATTTAAGGTCTGCAAGTTTTGCTTTTCTATCTGCTTCGGATAACTTTCTCACGTCGGACATTCTTAATATTGCCATTATTCGCTAGCCTCTTTTTTCTTTCTTGATTTTTTTGGTTTTGCAGTGGCAGCTTCTTTTTCTTCTTCTGCAATTGCTTCAGCTTCAATTGAATCTCCAGACAATGCAAGTGACTGTGCGTTAATCTTATTCTTAAGTGCTTCATCGAATATGATTTTATCGTGGATGTGTGCGTCTCCAGGAAGTATTCTAACTTTTATTCCTGAAACTCCTTGAGTGTTAACTGCTTGAGACATTGCGCTTGAAACTACCTTTGCAGGGTCTCCAGTTTTTTTCAAATATCCGACGGCAAATCTCCAGCTCTTTGCTCTCTCGCTTGGTAAACGTCCTGACATAACTATTTCTGCTCCAAGTGCTCCTGACTTCATTATATCCTGAAGCATTCTGTATGCAATAACTTTGAATTTCAAACTTCCGTCTCTTTCCATAAGTAATGCAATGTCATCTGCAACAATCTGTGCATCTTGCAGTGGATTAAGAACTTCTTTTATCTCGATATGCGGATTGTCAAGTTTGAATCTTTTCTTAAGTACTTTTGTTAACTCTTCAATTTTTTCTCCACGTCTTCCAATAACTAGTCCAGGTCTGCTTGTGGCAATAACAATTTTCTCTCCGATTGGAGTATACTCAATTGTTACAGCGCTAATCTTTCCTTTTCCAATATTTGATTTTATGTAATCTTTAACTGAAAGCTCGTTCTTCTTTAGTGAAACAAATTTTCTCTCATCCATTATTTCTTAGCCTCCCTTGCTACCAGTATAACATGAGTTCTCTTTCCTTTTCCGCCGCTTCTCTTTTGAGGTCTTGAAGCCCAGTTTGAAACTCCACTAACAATAACTGATTTTTCAACATCCATTCCATTAGCAATAATGTTTCCTTTTAATCCTTTCAACATTGGTATGAAAATCTTTGAAGCATCAACTGGGTAACGTCCTGACATCATTCCTTTTCTGTGTGGAACTTCTCCTTTGTATGGAATTGCTCTCTTAAGTTTGATAACTTGCTCAAGCTCTTTTATTGCTTGGTCTGGTGTCTTTCCTTTTATGAATGTGCAGATGTATTGGCAGTGCTTTCTTGAAGCTCTTATGCTGTCTCCTCTTGCAGTAGCTTCTGTTTTCTTTACAACTGGCTTTGCTGAAGATTTGTTATCTTTCTTTTCAGTCTTGACATCTTGAGAAACTGTCTTCACAGTATCTTCAACCTTGTTCTCTTGCATTTGTGTTTTTTGTTCTGTCATGTTATTTATTTCTTAGCGGTCTTGGAACCCTTTGTTGCTCCAATTCCTGCGCTACCGTGAGTTACTTTTCCTCTTGTCATTGAAAATTCTCCAAGTCTGTGACCAATCATTTCAGCGACGATTGCAACGTCGTTAAATGTCTTACCATTATAAACTTGAATGTTCATTCCAACCATTCTTGGAACAATTACAATGTCTCTTAAGTGTGTCTTGATTTTCTTCTTTGCTTTTATTGTATCTTCACATCTCTTTACAAACTTTTCTACTTCATCAAAGTGTCTTAGTACTGTTCTTCTTGATCTTGATGGCAAGTACTTTGCAATTTCTCTAACATCCATTTTCTTCAAATCCTCAACGTTTATTCCTCTGTAGTAAACGTCCTTGGACTTCATTATAACAGCGTTCTCAACAGCGTCTGCCATTAGTTCTTCCTTCCTGTCCTTCTTGGACGTATGTGACCTACTCTTGTTCCTGGAGGTGAGTTTCTCTTTGCAATCTTGCTCTTGATTCTCTTTCCTCTACCAGATCCGAATGGGTGATCTACAGCGTTCATCTTTACTGCGCTTGTTCTAGGCCATAGTTTGTTTCTTGCTTTCATCTTGTAATACTTTCTTCCTGCTGTCATATATGGCTTAAGTAATCTTCCGTCTCCTGCTACAACTCCAACGGTTGCTCTGCAGTCTCCAGCTAATAGAATTTCTTTTTTACTTGGCATCAATACTCCAATAACGTTGTGATCATATCTCTTGTTTAGAATTGCGCTTGTTCCTGAACTTCTCATCATTTTTCCTCCATCTCCTGGGTTTCTTTCAATGTTGTAAATTTGGCTACCAAGAGCAATGTCTTTTAGAGCAAGAATATTTCCTGCCTCTGAAACATTTCCTCCGATGGTGATTTTCTGTCCAACGAATGCTCCATTGAATGCTGAATTTATGAAAGTTTCATTTCCAGACTTAAGCTTCATAAGTGGAGCAGTGTGTCCAGCTGAGTGAATAAGTGAAATTATTTCCGCGGTTCCGTTGTTAATCATTGGATATTTTATTTTATGACTGTATGCTTTTCTTCTTACTCTGTAGGACAATGAACCGTGTCCTCTTGCTTGTGAAATTATTCTTTTACCCATATTAGATTACTCCCAGTTTTGTTGCCAGGTCGGCTGCTTTGTGGCTTTTTGCTAATTTGATGTATGCGTATTTAACATTGTTTCTTAGGTTTGTTCTTACCTTTTCAACTTTAACTGCGAATCCTTGTTCGAATTCAGTCTTGATTGATTCTTTGTCTGCTTGTCTTACAATCTCGAATACTAGAGTGTTGTCTAGGTCAATAAGTCTTACAGCTTTTTCAGTTGTAACAGGTTTAAACAACATTTTGTAGTTCCTCCAATGCTTTCTCGGTGAATATAGTCATTCTTCCAAGAGGATATAAATCCAAAACTGAAAGATCTTTTGTGTTTACAACATCCATGTGTCTTACATTGTTTGTTTTTTCTGTTGAAGCAACTACAATCAATGCTCCAGCGTTAACTTTTGTTGATCTTCCACGAGACTTTCCAATTCCTGCTCTTGGCTCTCTCTTTTGAGGAGAAGCTTTTTCGTTAGAGAATACTTTTTGTGAAAGCTCTACAATCTCTGCTGTCTTCTTTGGAAGCTCTGAAATAATGTGAACTCCAGAAACAACTTTCTGAGTTGGATATCTCATTGAAATGAATTTGTCTTGTGATGTTGCTGCTAGTGCGCTTCTCAATGCTAGTTTTTGTTCTTTATCGTTTATCTTTCTTATTGCTTTGATTAATCTTGGGCCGTGTACTCTTCTTCCTCCACGTGTTCCAGAAACTTCAGTTCCTATCCACATGAATTGTGTTCCACGTCTCCACATTGTCTTTCTAGGAACACGCGCAATTCCTTTACCATAATGTCCTTTCCACTCGTGTCTCTTGTGAGAGATTGTTCCAGATGCAGAGTGTCTTCTTCCTGCTGTTGGTGATAATGCATGTGGTTGAGCTTCCTGGAATCTTGCAACTTCAACTGCCTTTGAAACAAGATCTTCTCTTACTGTGCTATCAAAGAAAGCAGGAGCCTTTGCATCCTTTTTCTGTCCTTTAACGTCGTACAAAAATGCTTTCATTATATAACCTCCACGAATTCAAATTTTCTTTTTGCAAGTTTCTTTGTTGGTCTTGAAGCAGCAGCCAAGAACACTTGTCTTTTTTGAGGTCCTGAAACGCTGCCTTGAACAATAACATAATCTCCCTTAACAACTCCATATTGAGTGAATCCAGAAACAGGAGTAATTGCATGTTGCGCTGCATTTCCTGAGAACAACATCTTTAGATTTCTATGTACACGCGTAAACATACCCATTTGTCCTGAAATAGGTGTTCTGAATGTAACGTGAGCTGGGTGCCATGGTCCTAATGATCCTGGACGTCTTACTCCCTTCTCAGCTTTGTGTGATTTTAATGAAATACCAAATCTCTTTACAGGTCCAACAAGTCCCTTACCCTTTGTAAGTCCTCTAGCGTCGAATAATCCTGTCAATAGAACATCTTTCATTGTCAATTCTCTTGTAGATAATTGCTTTGCAAGTGCAAGCTTATCTGCAGCCTTTATTGCAACTTCAAGCATGTCTGGTGTTTTCTTTATTCCAATCTTTGAAACTTTAGTATAAATAACAAGTCTTACATCGTCGTAAACGGCCGGGACTTCAGAATCTAGTGTCTTAACAGTTTTTGGAACTTTAACATATCTCTTAAGTTCCTTGTCGTTTGCAACAACCACGTCTTTTACAACAAGTCCTTTGTTATAAAATCTAACAGAATAAACTCCAAATGGAGGTATTTCAAGAACAGTTCCTGGAACAACAATCTTCTTTCCCTTTGTCATTGAAGTTGCAGTGTCATCCTTAACAATAACGCTTCTCATTCCAGCTTTGTAAGCAATAACTCCAAGAAGTCCTTGTCCTTCTTTTATTTTAGGCTCAATATCACTCCAGTTAACTCTAGGCAAGAATCTCTGTGCTCTCTTACGAGGCCAGTACTGTAGTGATCCAAATCTTGGTCTTTTTGGTGGCATTTATGTTTCCTTGTTTTTGTTTTCTGTAATTTTGTTAATTGCGTCATTAGCCTTTCGGCACAAAAGTAGTCAACTCGCTACCATCTCATCATAATCTTGTTATGATATCGTTTAGTGTTAGGTAATCTTCTTTGAAGATTAACTCGCTTTCAGTGTGTTATCAGCACTCATTCCAGCAACCTATCTAGGGTTCAATTGATTCGAATATTCTTACTTTTGAGGGTATTTAAAGGTTTTTATGTGTAAATAGATTATAAAAATTTCAGGTGATTATTCCTTCTTCTCTAAAGATGTGATCCAGGATACTATAGGCTAAATGGAATGAATTGATTATAAGGACTTGGTTTCTATAAGAACTTAGAGTTTTATTACCGTGTACCATGTTACTTCTAACTCTATAAATCACTTCAATTATTTCAGATAAATTATCCTTATTATTAATTTTTATTGATGGTCTTTTTGTTCGAGGAGTTGTGTCGATTAAGTCTTGATTCTGTAGTTCTTCATACAATTTATCTATCCAAGCCTTACAAGATTCATTAAATGTAATAAAAAAGCCTTGATAGGAAGAAGAGAAAAAATTTCTTTTATTTAGTATTGAGGGCTCACTAGGTTTTAGTGCACTAATAAATGCTTCAAAGGATACCATTACTTCAACTAACCCTACTGCTTTGTCATAAGTATCTGGATTTTGATTTCTTCCAACTCCACGTCTAAGTTGTGTCTTTAAAGATGCTTCAGACATAAAAACTCGTATTAAATCTTTTATGTCTTGGCTGATACTTTGAGTTTGTGCTAAAATTGCCATACAAACAAAACTCGCTCTGAACTTATAGATATTTCGTCAATTCTTCTTCCCCAACCCAACATAAAACGGCTCAATAGGTTTCTCTTTCTTCTTTGCCTTAACAGTTCTTTGTTTTCTTGAAAAGACACGAACAAGAGAATCATCTGTTTTATCTTCAACAGAAACTGATTTCTTATATGAAACCATACTTCTTCTTAAAATATCAATGACAAGATCATCAACATCACACAATTCTTTCTTTGCTCTTTTTTCAAGAAGAGAATAAAGCTCGCTATCAACATTAACTGAAATTGTTTTTTCTGTCATTACTTACCCTTAGGAGAAACATATGTTTTCTGTACAGAAAATGATTTGTATATTCCCTCTAGTACATCGGTTCCAGCATATCCAGAAAGTAAAGATAATCTGTAATCAAAATTAAATATTATTCCTGTGAACACTCCAATAACTGAAGCAATTATTACGGTAATAAGATAATATCCCCAAAGAATTCTTCTTCTCAAAGATAACGCCTTCAAAAGACCAACAATTCCTCTTGTTAATCCACCAATGCCTCCAAGAATACCAGGATAAAGAACTTGAGCAGCTATATCTGCTACCATTATTATTTTATATCGTCGAGGAGATATATAAGGCTTTCGGCGGAGCTAAAAAGGGAGGTTTTTTATATTTAACCAGGCACTTGGATGTATGGGCGGTAATTTCAATCAAAAATTAACTAATTTACTAAAGAAAGATGCTCGTTTTGTTGATGAAGAATCTGGAGAACTTGTTAAAAATGAGATAATAAATGAAGCTTACAAGATTGATAAAGAACTGATAACATTGTTATTAGAAGATAAAGAAATTAAATCTAAGTTCTTTACAGAAATAAAAGAACATTGGGTATTTGATATCAATAAATTCGTTCAGTATATTCAAGATAAAAACTTTTTGAGCGATTCTTATACAAAATTCAAAAATAAGATAGGATTGAATATTGATGGAAAGTTTTTGAATGAAAGAAAGGAAATATCTTTAGTATGGCCTTTCAAAGATTGCGTTCTTGAAGGCGGGATGACTAAAGAAGATGAAAAAAAAGATGAGATATTCTTTAATGAATTACTTGCTCAAGATGAGATAGATAGGCTTCTAGAACCTAAAGTTTTAACCAATTTTAAGAAATATACCTCAAAAGGAGAAGAAAAAGTAAAAGATTTTACAAGAAATGAAAAAGGAACAATTAAAGACAATTTAATAATTAAAGGAAATAATCTTCTTGCTTTGCATTCATTAAAGAAAGAATTTGCTGGAAAGGTTAAATTAATTTATATTGATCCTCCATACTATTTTGATGATAAAAAGGATAGTGACTCTTTTGCATATAACTCAAACTTTAAACTTTCTTCTTGGTTAACTTTCATGAAGAACCGTCTTGAAGTGTCCAGAGATTTATTGAGAGAAGACGGATTTATATTTGTTCAAATAACTGAAACAGGATTAAGCTATCTAAAAGTCATTTTGGATGAAATATTCAAAAACAATTTTCTCAATCAGATCTGTGTAAGAGCCAAGACTGTTGCTGGAGCAAGCGGTGGCGGAGAAGATAAATCTTTAAAGAAAAATGTTGAGTTTATTCTTTTTTATGCTAAGAACAAAGATTTAATTGAATATAACAATAGTTCTGTAGAAATACCTTTATTCAAATTAATCAAAGAGAAGGAAATTAGTAATAAGAATTATGAGTATGATCAAGTGCTTATGGAATTAAGCAATGAAAAGAGCAGGATTGGAGAAATTGATTCTAGAAATGGTAAAATTCAAGTTTTTAAGCATAAAAATTATTTAATTAAATCAGTCAAACAAGTCGCTAAGGATGAAAAAATTTCTACATTCGAGGTTTATTCAAGATATTTAGATAAAATTTTTAGAACTCAGGATTCTCAATCTTCTATAAGGCACAAAGTGACTAATCTTGTCAAATCTCAGAATGATTGCATATTTTCAATTGAATATATACCTGATAGTGGAAAGAATAAAGGTAAAAAAACGCAGGTACTTTATTACAAGTCTGAACAAATTAATTTTCTCAGTTCAACTACAAAATTAATTGATGGAGAAATAATAAAAATTCGACCCCTGGGAGCTCTCTGGGACGATATTGGATGGGATGGAATAGCTAATGAAGGAGGGGTAAGATTAAAAAACGGTAAGAAACCTGAGAAACTTCTTAAAAGAATAATTGAGCTTTGCACAAATCCTATGGAGATAGTGCTAGACTATCATTTAGGTTCTGGAACAACTTGTGCTGTCGCTCATAAATTAGAAAGACAATATATTGGAATAGAACAGTTAGATTACGAAGATAATGATTCGGTTGTTAGATTAAGAAATGTAGTCTGCGGAGATTTAACAGGCATCAGCAAAGAAGTTTCCTGGAAGGGAGGCAAAGATTTCATTTATTGTGAACTTATGAAGCATAACGAAGAAGCAATTGAGAGAATTCAAGATTCTAAAGATGCAAAACAATTACTAAAAATTTGGAATGAAATGTGTGATAGATATTTCTTGAACTATGATGTAAATATAAAGAAATTTAATGAAAACAAATCTGAATTCGAAAAATTATCGTTAACGCAACAAAAAAAGATTCTTTGTGAAATGTTGGATAAAAATCAATTATATGTTAATCTTTCAGAAATAGATGATTCTGATTTTAAAATTAACAAAGAAGACAAGGAATTAAATAAAAAGTTCTATAGCTGAAGATGAGCCAAACAATCTCAACGACAAAACAATTATATTTATACGAGAAATTTGACAATGTTTCAAGCTTAGGTTTCTTGAATAAATATAAAACAATTCCTAAAAGTATCAAAGACAACTTAAATCCAAAATTTCCATTAAGACCTTATCAAGAAGAGGCATTTGCAAGATTCTTTTATTACAATAGTAAAGAGTACCCTGAAAAATCAAATCCAACACATTTGTTATTCAA
>DASZSY010000009.1:0-23400 GCA_035548435.1 Candidatus Nanoarchaeia archaeon
TAACTCCGTTTCTTACATACAATAGTCCAATTCCTCTAGGGCCTCCAACCTTATGAGCGTCTGCAGAAAGTAAATCAATTCCAACGTTCTTCACTTGCATGTTAATTTTTCCAAATCCTTGAGTGTGATCTACATGTAATAAAACATTTTTCCTTTTACACTCTTTAGCAATTCTAGAAATATCATTTATAATTCCCACTTCACTTACTATACTAGACACTGAAACTAAAGCAGTCTTATCATCCAGTTCTTTAGATAAACATTCAAGATCCAAACCTTCTTCATTTGCAGGAATTTCTTTTAAAATAAATCCTTCTTTTTCAAGTGCTCTGGCATTTTCATATATTGTGCTATGTTCCAATGAAGAAATTATTATTTTGTTTTTTCCATTTTTCTTCTTTTCTCTCGCAGCCCCAAAAATTGCCAAAGCATTAGATTCAGTTGATCCGCTGGTGAAAACAATTTCTTCTGCCTTGGCTCCAATTTCTTTTGCAATTTCTTTTCTTGCATTTTCTAATGCCCTTCTTGCTTTTAGTCCTAAAGAATGAAGAGAAGAAGGATTAGCATAATATTCTCTACTAGCTTTGGAAATTTTTCTTATCACTTTTTCAGACATTGGAACGCTTGCAGCGTTATCTAGATATATTTCCATTTTATCAGCAGTTTACTATTTCTCTTGCCTCGTCAATACTCTTAAATCCATAGTACAAACTCTTTTCGTATTCCAAGGCAGGAAGTTTGCTTAATACAAGACATTCTCTTGGGTTTTGTGCACAATCAACAACATTAAGTCCTTGCATTATTTCAGAAAATTCCTGCTTTTGTCTTGTGCATTCAGGACAATTCAAAGAAGTATACATAATTACATTCTTCTCACTGAAACATTTACTTAGTAAATCTGGGTCGTCACTTTTTATAACATATCCTGTAGCACTTGAAATCCAGGAGCTCATAAGATAAAATCCTCCTATAAGAACAACAAGAAAAATAACAGTTATCGCAAGCTTGGTTAATTTATTCATATTTATCTAAAGGAGCTTCAACTTTTAAGTCTTACTCTAATTATTTTAGAACAATAATTCATAATGTTTAAATAGAAACCTCAGTTTATTTGAATATGATAGGATGGATTTTAACAGGTGTTGGAGTTTTCGTTGGAGGAACTTTTGTATATTACTACAATAAGTTTGTTTCCCTAGACAATGGAATAGACAACGCTCTGGCACAAATTGATGTACAATTAAAGAAAAGAGCAGATTTAGTACCTAACTTGCTTGCTTCAGTAAAAGGATATGCTAAGCATGAAAAGTCAATAATCACAGAAGTTACAAAAGCAAGAACTGCATTGCTATCTGCTAAAAACATGGAAGGCAAAGTAAAAGCTGGAGATGCTCTTCAAAATTCTCTTAAATCTATCTTTGCTCTTGCAGAAGCATACCCTCAATTGCGTGCAAATGAAAACTTCTTGCAGCTTCAACAAGAATTATCAGCAATAGAAGACAAAGTTGCCTACTCAAGACAATACTACAATGATGCAATTCTTGACTACAACAATTCAGTTGAAATGTTCCCTGGAGCACTTTTCGCTAAACTATATGGCAAAGTAGAAAAACAAGCACTTAAGATAACTGCAGCAGAGAAAGCAGTTCCAAAAGTAGAATTTTAATTTTTAATATATTTACTGAGAAATAACTTGTTTTTCTTGATGGCATTTAATCAATTTGTGCTTCTGGAAACATTCGTTGCTACAACATCCAATAAGTTTATGTTTACAGTCCATACACTGAACAAACATTTTATCGCAAGCCGCGTTAGAACAGTTTCTACATAGGTCGCATAGCGCGCCACATGTTTCACAATTGGTTATTGGCTTGCTTTCTTTATTAACTGAGCTAACAAGTCTTCTATCGAATACAAAACAAGTTCCTTCCCATACTGTATCTGGAAATTCTTTACCAAAAGTAAGTATTCCTCCCTTAAGTTGTGAAACGTCTTTGAATCCCTGTTCTTTCATATAAGCGCTTGCCTTTTCACATCTTATTCCTCCAGTGCAATACATTACTATTTTTTTGTCTTTTTTGTCTTTGATTGTCTCAACAAAATCCGGGAAATCAGAGAATTTTTCTATGTCTGGAGTTATTGCATTCTTGAACTTTCCTACCTTTGATTCGTAATTGTTTCTTGTATCCAAAACAATAACATCTTCACCTTTTTCATACAAATCAAGAAATTCTTTAGGGGTAAGATTTTTTCCAGAATTCTTCAGGTCAACTTTCTTTTTCAGAGTAACTATCTCTTTTTTCACTTTTACAACCATCTTTCTAAATGGCATTGAAATTCCTATATCTTCCTTGAAAACTATATCTGAGAATCTCTCGTCCTGACGCATCATTTTCTTGTAAGCTTCAGTTTTATCTACAGTTCCCGCAACGCTACCATTTATTCCTTCTTCAGAAAAAAGTATTCTTCCATTTAGTCCAAGCTTAATGCAATCGTTCTTATGTTTTTTAGCAACCTCTTGAGGGTTTTTTATATCTAAAAACTTGTAAAATAACAATATGTGTATGTTTTCTTTCATTATATTTCTCATCTTTAGGGTCTTATAAAGTTTAGTTTCATGACCTTTTTAAACTCTCAATGATGCATATTGACATGGAAAGAATATCTTTTAGACAAGAAATTCAGAGAAATAAAATCAAATCTTTCTTTCTACTACTCAGTATATTCTTAATATTTCTTGCAGTAGGATATTTAGTTTCATATGCAGTAAATCCTGCTTTGTTCTTTGTAATAATGGCATTTTCATCAATATTCTCTATAGGGTATATCTTCATCGGTTTTTATAACTCTGACAAGTTAGCTATCTTTTCTGCTCGTGCAGTGCCTGCAGGTACAGAACACAGACAATTCATTAACAGTGTAGAAAGCATGTCTTTAGCAGCAGGGCTTCCTAAACCTAAATGTTATGTAATGCAGTCAGATCAAATTAATGCTTTTGCAGCAGGGCGCGATCCAAAAAATGCAGTTATATGCGTTACAACTGGAGCTTTAAGAAAACTCAATAAGCAAGAGCTAGAAGGAGTTATTGCACACGAGATGGGGCATATTGCAAATTACGATATTCGTTTTATTACTATTGCTTCAGTAGTGGTAGGACTCATATCAGTAATTGCTGAAATATTTTTAAGAAGTTTATGGTTTTCAAATAATAACGATAATAAAAATAACAATGTTCTAATTATTATAGCTGCAATACTTGTTGCAATTCTAGCTCCTCTTATAGCTAATTTAATTTCTTTAGCAATCTCAAGAAAGAGAGAATTCGCTGCTGATGCAACCGCAGTTAAATTAACTAGATATTCTCCAGGTTTACGTTCAGCATTACAAAAAATAAAACTTGATCATTTCCCAGAACAAGATAAGAAGAGATATGCAAAAGCGATGGCTCCAATGTTTATTTCAGATCCATTCAAGAAGAAATTTATGAATCTGTTTTCAACACACCCAGATATTGATCAGCGTATTAGCGCATTAGAAAAGATGTAATTAACTTGAGAATGCAGCTTCTCCCCACTGCATCTTATCTCCTACAGTCAGCTCATCGCTTCCGTGCTTTATCAGATATTCTCTGACCAAACTCTCTCTGGTTTCATAGTCATATCCTTTTATTTGAGCTATTTCATAAAGATAACTTCCCCATAGAAATCTTTCTATACATCTTGGAGAAGGCCATTCATGTTCAGTAAAATTATTCCAGTCTCTCGTCAAAAGTTGATGTGGAAGAGGAGAATGACAAGGGTTAGGATTGTCTGAGCTGTGCAAGTACAATGCTCTTTCATATGCATCCAAGTTATATCTTCCAAGAACTTCCCATATTAAATCAGAAGTATATGTGGGAGTTTCATGCAGAAATCTGTTTAACAGAATAGCATCTCTTCTTTTTTCTACTTCCTCATCAACTATCTGCCCCATTCTTGTAACAGAATCTCTGTTTAATCCATTTATTAGAAAATTCCATCTTGCTCCATTATAGTTTCTAGGCATTCCATATCTTATTTCATCAAATAGTCTATAACTTGCTCTATTTAACGCTCTAATAGAACCTGGGAATTTTTCTTCACCCTTAAGAACCTCATCAAATCTTAAAACAGTAGAGAAAGTATATGAGTCATATGACATTCCATCAACAAGACCCATCGTTATAGACATTGTTTGGCTTCTGTCATCTAGTTCAACATCTGCCCCCGTTGTAGAATGCAGTCCTTCTTTAAATGCATGAATGCACACTTCTCTAGATATAGGATATTGATGAGTGTTAACCAAGTTTTTTAATTCAAAACATAAAGATTTAGCGATTCTTTCTTTAGTGCTTTCAGAGGGCATATTTTTCAAGTGATTTCTTAATTTAAAAGTATTATTGCACTTTTTTCATATACTTTTCTTTGTACATTTTTTGTGCAATTTCTATATCTTTGTAGGCTGCTTCTCTGTTAAGTATTTCAGGAACTTTACATTTCTTTCCCTGCAGCTCTTTGTATGTTTCAAAAAAATGTTTTAATTCATGAATCATATGTTTTGGAACATCCTTTATGTCTTTATATTCTTCATATCTTGGGTCTTCAGCGTATACTGCTAAAAGCTTGTCATCTTTTTCTTCTCCATCAACCATTCTTAACACTCCAAGAATTCTTACACTTGCCAAGGTCAAAGGGTATACTGGTCTTTGTGTTAAAATTAATATGTCAATAGGGTCATTATCATACCATAGTGTTTGTGGAACAAATCCATAATCTCCAGGATAGTGCACTGCACTATACAAAAATCTGTCAAGTCTAAGTAATCCAGTGTCCTTGTCTATTTCATATTTTAGCTTTGAGTCCTTTGGAATTTCAATTATTGCATTAACTTCTTTTGGAGCCTTATTTCCAGTAGATACATCATGCCAAGGATTCATAAAATTTTTTCTTTCCATAAATCAAAAAGGAAAATAGCATTTAAAAATCTGAGGGTATTGTTTTTTCCATGGAAAGCTTCTATGAAAAGTGTTATACAGTATTAAAAAAAGTTCCAAAGGGCAAAGTTACCACATACAAATCTATTGCTCAGCAGCTTAAAACAAGAGCTTACAGAGCTGTAGGCAGCGCAATGAACAAGAATCCATACGCTCCAAAAGTTCCATGTCATCGTGTTGTAAACAGTGATGGTAGAGTAGGACAATTTGCACATGGAACAAAAAGAAAAATTGAAATGCTTAAAAAAGAAGGAATTGAAGTAGTAAATAATAAAATAGATTTAAAAAAATTTGAATTTAAATTTTAAAATTAATTGAATCCTGCGAATATTAATGCCATTATTACCAAGTTAACTAAATGATATCCTACATTTAGAAAGAAGAATCCCCAAGGTCTTCCTTCCCAATTAACTGATCCTATTTGAACTGGAACAAAGAAACCTATCCAGATCAGTAAAGCTTTTCCTATTGCTGCTAGCGCTGTTTCTGGAGCAAATACTGAAAATACTATTGCAGGAATTAAAGCAGATAAAATCATCCAAAAATATGAAGAAGCAGGCATTCCTTTTTTCTGAGCTGCTTTCATTTGCTTCTGTGTTATTTTCATATACTTCATCCATTTTTTTCCAAACCAAGGGCCATACCATGAAAATCCTAAAACAATTGAAGCAAGTGTTGCAGTTATAATATCCCAAAACATTAATTAAAAAATATTTTCTAATATATAAACTATTCTAAATTTTTTTCATTCCACAAGATATATAAATAACAAAATTCTAATTAATGTATGGATTGCAACTGGAGTAATAAGTCTTGTAATAAGGCTCTCATTTCAGTCACAACCATGATTTATTTCTTCAATTAATCGGACATTAAAACTCCGGCTTTTGAAACACCATCTATGGTTTACCAACAAACACTAACTGCTTCTGAAGCCCCATCTGAGGGGATTTTGCTAAGGAGACTTCTTCTTGCGCATAAAACAAAGCTATTGCACAAAGGTTCAATAATTTCAGATAATTTTATTTCAGACGTAGAAGGTTTCGTAGAAAGAAATCTAATTCATAATAAAGAAGTTTGTAGTAAATGCCTAAAGGGTTTTATGATTTCAAAAGCAAGAGAGCATGAGCTTTCAGATTCTGCTAGCAAAGTAGTTGATAAATTCTTAGATGAAGAAGCAGGCCACCTTGGATATTACCTAGACAATGACGAGGTAAAACCCGTGCGGACGATTTAAGTTACTAATTCTTAAAACGACTTAGATTCATCCGCACGGCGTTCCATGAATTTCTTTATGAATTCGTTATGATTTTCTCTGTCAACAAAAGAGTTGATTGACCAGTACATTCCACCAATTCCTTTATCTGACTTTACAAGTCCTCTTAATTTTCCATGTGTTGAGTTGTCTAGCAGTAACGCGTCATGTGCATGAGAAGCAATTTTCTTTGCCAAAGGTACGACATTGCTAACTGAAGTGTGTTGTATACTACTTCCCTGCTTTTCAACAATCATATCTCCAGTAGCAAGTCCAAGTCCAAATGAGATTTTTCTAGCGTACTTTCTATTGTGTGATTTAAACAATGCTTCCATTTCTTTTCCTACTCTCGCTGCTTGTAAATGAGGGTTATTGCTTCCAGTAGATGTTTTTGAGAAAGTCATTATTGTGAAGTTTTCCTCTCTTGTTACTTTAGCTTTAGCACTTCTAGCTATTCCAGTGGCGTTAACTATTGCAGCCATTGCAGGCTCGCTTCCTTTATACTTTGTAAGTTCGTCATTGTTCTTTATTTTTAATGCAAGAATACTTGTTTCTTCTTTTCTTCCAAAATCATCAGTTTTCATTAATGCTCTTGATTGTTGCAAATCTGATAATTTTCTTGTCTGAGGCATTGAAGTGGATTTCCATATAAAGTTATCATCTTCTTTTTTTGATCCCATATTTCTAGATTTCATGTTAATTACCATTGGAGTAGAAGAAGGACTTGTGAATACTCTGTTACTTTTGAACTTTCTATATTTTGAATATGTATATATTAAAGCTACAACAACTAATATTATCCAAAACCAAAGTTTTATTCTAGCGACTTGAACTTCTGAAATATCTTTAATTGCAATAGCATTACCTGTAAGGAATGTTGAACCAAGTTCTGATTTTTGATCTCCAGACTTAGCACTCAAAGCATATTCTCCATTAGGTGCAAATATTTTCATTCTCTTCTCTTCTCCAACTCCCAAATTTAATGCAATATTTTGAGTTGTTTCTCCAACAATGATTTCAAGATTATCGGTGTACCTAACGTTTCCATTATTTCTAATAACTAGTGTGGAGTTCTCTCTTTGTACAGAGATACTTTTGAGTTCACTTATTCCAAATGATTTGTTTGTAGTTATAGATGCAACTTGCACTTGAACAGTCCATATTCCTGGAGAGTAATCTTTTCCTATTGAGAAAGAATTATGTGTTGCTGCAGAGTTTATTAATTTCTCAGAAACAACTATTCCAGAAGGTGAAATCAATCTTACAGTAGCATCCTGAGTTGTTTTTGCAAGAACTTGGTCATACAAGACAAGTTGATAACTTAGTTCGCTTCCTGGTGCAACAGTAACGTTAGACAAAGCAACTTCAGCGCTTTGAACAACCTGCTTTATTTTTATTTGCTCTTCAGAGACTCCAGTGTTAAGTGTGTTTCCATATTCATCTCTTTGTGAAATAATGACTCTCAAATTATACACTCCAGACGCAATAGATTTAGGCAAGGTTATTTTGCCAGAGAATTTTCCACTATTCACTGTTCCACTTTCACTCAAGTTAGTATTAACAAGTTCAAAAACCCAAACTCCATTTACTGCTTGCCCATTAACAAGAAATGCAGTTCCAGATACTGCAATGTCATCCTCAGGGTCAAACATGTTTCCTTGAACATCTGCAGAAACAATTATTTTAGAACTAATTTCAAATCTAGGGGTCAAGACGTGCTCGTCTCCATATGTAGTTTCAACAAGACAGCTTCCCTCAAGGCTTCCAATTAAAGATCTATCAAGCATTGCGTTTATTGAGAAAGAGCTTACCTGACTTGGCTTTGTGCTGTAAGGTATTCTAAGAAGCTCAACATCTCTATTATCGCACTTAAGTGTTGCAGTGAAGAATCCATTTCCTCCCTGGGCAATTTGTAATGTAGCGTTTAAGTTAAGTTCATCTCCAATACTATATACTGACTTTGTTTCTGTTAATGTTATGGCTGCGGAAGTAAATTGGGTAGCTAATAGTGTTACAAAGAATAATAATGCCAAAAACCTTCCTTTTTCCATATGTTGAGGTATTTTACTTTGTATATAAAGGTTATTGCTTTCCACGAGGACAGTTTAAGGAGTGTTTAAATACCCTATTTTTTCACCACTTAAATGAAAGTAAATCAAGAAACTCTAGAAAGAAAGCCAGTTAGGCAATTAACCGGTACAATCGCTACAGCTAGAGTTTTGAACTCAAGTGCATCATTAGAAGCCCATATTGCTTTAGAAATTAAAGAGAAAGGTAAACCTAGTCAGGTTGTAACAATTCCCTGTAAGACTTCAGATTTTTCAACTATAAAATTTGTAACTCCTAAACTTATAAATGAAAAAGTTTACTATGAATTTGGTAACTATATTCAAATGCCTGTAAATCAAATTGTTGGAGATTATTCTTTTTTCAGAATAAAATCTGGGCAGTTTAATGGAGCTTCATTTCCTTAATCCTTAAACTTATAAACTTCTTAATGTAGTCTATTATATGGCAGGCAATGTAACTCCTTGGGAAGTTTCTGGCAGCGTTGATTACATTAAATTGATTAAAGATTTCGGAACTCAAGAGTTACCTGAATCAATTATAAAGAAGCTGAAAAATGCACATCCTTTGCTTAAAAGAGGACTTTATTTCTCTCATAGAGATTTTGACTTATGGATTAAAGATGCTGAAGCTGGAAAGAAAGTATCAGTTGTAACGGGAAGAGGTCCATCAGAAAGAATGCACATCGGACATTTAGTTCCGTTTATGGTTGCTTTGTCTTTGCAAAAAGAATTTGGTTGTGAAGTTTATATTCCAGTGTCAGAAGATGAAAAATTTTATGTGAAACCTAATTTAAGTTTCGAAGATGCGCGTAAGTTTGCAGACGAGAACATATTAGATATAATTGCTCTGGGCTTTGACATGAAAAAAACATTTATTGTTAAAGACTTCTCCTATGCTCCAATGTACTCGTATGCTGCAAGAGTTGCGAAGCTTATGAATTATTCAACTGCCAAGTCAGCTTTCGGCTTGCAGCCAGAGAATAATATTGGTTGGTCTTTTTATCCAGCCATGCAAGCAGCACACATATTACTTCCTCAATTTGCTAAAGGTAAAAGTAGAACTCTTGTTCCTGTAGGAATAGACCAAGATCCTTTCATAAGACTCACAAGAGATATAGCGGAACACTCTAGTTTGAATTTTGTTAAGCCAGGAGCCTTGCACGCAAAGTTTCTTCCAGGCTTAAGAGGAAGTGCAAAAATGTCTGCTTCTGACTCAGAAAACGATGTAATATATCTCACAGACAGTAATGAAGAAGTAAAGAAAAAAATAAACAAATATGCTTTCTCTGGAGGCAGAGACACGTTAGAAGAACATAGAAAACTTGGAGGAAACCCTGACATTGACGTATCTTTCCAATACCTAAAATTCTTTTTTGAAGAAGACGATGCAAAGCTTGATAGCATATATAACGAATATAAATCAGGAAAGCTTCTTTCTGGAGAACTCAAAGCAATTTTAATTGAAAAAGTTCAATCTTTCTTGAAAGAGCATCAAAAGAACAGAGAGAAAGCCAAGAAAGAAATAAAGAAAATAGATTCTATTTGATTAGAAAAATTCCTCAAGGCCTTTAACATACTCCAGTCCATTGATATTATGTGCTGCACCTTCAATTATTTTTAATCCAGTCCTTAAATTTTCTGCAAATTCTCTGGCAAAATTAGCATACATTCTTTCTTTCGCTCCTGCAACGAAAAAATCCTTTCCATCTACTTCCGTTCTAAGGTCTAAAGAATCCACTTCATTCCAATTTAGAATTATTCCTCTATCTTGGGTTAACACGTCAAATATCAGTCTTTTGTTTTTATTTTTTATATCTGGTGTAGAGCACATTATTTTTCTTGCCGGAGACTCGGATTGTAAGGCAATATTTCCACCATAACTAAATCCAATTATTGTATCTGTAGATGTAGTTCCAGCAAGCTGAGTTTTTCCCTGCTCAACATATTTTCCAAAAGAATTGCTTTCCCAATTTATCTCAACAGCAACAACCTCTTGTTTTTTCTCCTTTAGCATTCCAATTAATAAATCATAATCTTGAGTTCTTTGCCCGCATCCAGGTACAATATACGTTGTGCTATTTTTCATATTTCTCATCAATATCAACGTTATTTAAACCTTATTACTTTGTTACTCCTATTAGGGAACAACAATAGATAGATTTAAATACCAGTTTTATCTCTGGTAATTATGACATTCAGATCAAAAAGACAAGGACTATTTGATGAAATAGTTCCAGAGGGAACTCAAGTCTACTCTAGAGATTCTGACGCAGTTAGATTTGTAAAGAAATCTGCAGTTTACGGTGCAATTGGTGCCGGAGTAATTTTAGCTTTAACCGGTCTTTACAGAATTGATCAAAGATTGGAAAGAGAAGATGCAGCTATATTAGAAGAGCACTTACATAATGCAAAGGTAGTAATTCCTCAGATGGAAGCAGAACATAATTACAGAGATGCTGAAAGACTAGAGAATGAAGCTTGGTCTTATCGCAAAAGTGCATTAAAAGGGGAATTTAGAGCTCCAATAGGAAAGTTAGATGAACTTGCAAGATTGCTTAATTCAAATAACACAATTGGCGCGCAATAATTTTCTTTATTTTAATTTTGTATAAATCTTTATATAGCTCCTTTCTTTTTTGCACTTATGAGAATAATAACTCTTCATTGTGACCATATTACTTTCAAAGCTACAAAGAAAGCTATTCAAAAAATAGACAATTTATCTGAAAAAGAGCTTAAAGAACAGACCGTAAAGGAATGTTTAGTTGTTTTAACAGCAGTAGAAGAAGGCGACAATGATGAGATAGTTAAGAAAATGGTTGAGTCTGTTGAAAAAACAGCCTCAGAAGTAAAAGCTGATAAAATAGTTCTTTATCCCTATGCTCATCTTTCTTCAAACTTAGCAAAGCCAGACACTGCTCTTGGATATTTAACAGAAGCAGAGCACGTTCTTTCAAAGAAATTCAAAGTAACAAGAGCTCCATTTGGATATTACAAAGAATTTGAACTCAAATGTAAAGGACATCCAATGTCTGAACTTTCAAAAGAGTTTAGAGTCGAAGGCAACGAATTGGTTTCTGGAAAAGTAAAGAAGGGAACAAGTATAGGAGAAAGCGCAGTAGATCCTAAAGAAGTTGAACTTCTAGTAAAGAAATTATCAAAGAATGTTATGAGTGCTGCAAGAGGTAAAAATGATCTTAAAAGCAATGTTGAAATTGGAAAAGAACTTGATCTTTATTTAGTGAATGAAGTTGTAGGTCAAGGACTTCCTCTTTTCACTCCAAGAGGAGCTACAATAAGAAGAGAAATTGAAAGATTTGCAATAGATGAAGAACTTAAGAGAGGATATCTTCACACTTCAACTCCTGTAATGGCTAAGAGTGACCTTTACAAAGTTTCTGGACACTGGCAGCATTATCAAGATTCAATGTTCTGTCTTTGTTCTGGAAACGATGTTTTAGCTTTAAGACCTATGACTTGCCCATTTCACTTTATTCTTTTCAAGAGTAAAACAAGAAGTTACAAAGAAATGCCTTTCAAATACGCAGAGATGGCTCAACTTTTCAGAAATGAACAATCTGGAGAATTACGTGGACTAACAAGAGTAAGACAATTTACTTTAGCAGACGCACACATAGTTTGTAGACCTGACCAAGTAGAGCAGCAGTTTGAAGAAGTAGTTGATTTTCTAAAATATGTCATGGCCACATTAGGAGTTAGAGATATGTGGTATAGATTTTCAAAGTGGGATCCTAAAGATAAGAAAAAATATATTGATAATCCTGCAATGTGGGAAAATTCACAGAAGATGATGAAAAAAATATTAGATAAATTAAAGATTGAGTACAAAGAAGCCGAGGGAGAAGCAGCATTCTATGGACCAAAACTAGATTTGCAATACACTGACGTTTATGGAAAAGAAGACACTCTTCTTACAGTACAACTTGATTTTGCACTTCCAGACAGATACGATATGACTTACGTTGACGAAAAAGGAAATCATGTACGTCCAGTAGTTATACATCGTTCATCAACCGGGGCAACAGAAAGAATAATGGCTTATTTATTAGAAAAAACTCAAGGAGCTTTGCCTCTTTGGCTTTCCCCAGTTCAAGTTAAACTAGTTAACTTCACAGACAAAAATGAAAAAGCAGTTTTAGAACTTGAAAAGAAACTAAAAGCAGCAATACCCTTGCTCAGAGTTGAATCAGATTTAAGAAGCACAACAGTCAATGATAAAGTTAGAGATGCTGAAATGATGAAAGTGCCTTATGTTATTGTTATAGGAGACAAAGAAGAAGAGGCAAACACTTTGGCAGTAAGAACAAGAGGAGAGAAAAAACCTCAGTTCGGAGTTAAGCCAGAAGACTTTATCAAGAAACTTTCAGATAAAATATCAAAGAGGGAACTAGCGCTATGAAATTCAATGATATGGTTAAGAAATTGAAATCTTCTCCTCAGTATGAATCTTTCTCTACTGCATATAAAGACCCTGTTCTTGTAGCTGGATTTTTCGTAATAGACTTCGAAAACAAGAAGAATGTTACTCAAATTGATTTCTTTGTTCCATCAAAAAAGAAAGTTGCAGCATTTTCTCTTGATAATCCTGTAACTATGCAACTTATGGACACAGTAGAAGGAAAAGCAGATCTCGCTCCCTTAGATTCAGACGTAAAAGTTGAGCTTGAAGCACTTGAGGGAATTTTAGATGATGAAATGAAAAACAGAGGAATTTCTGAGACCTTAAAGAAAATAGTTGCCGTACTTCACATGCATGAAGGCAAAAAGCTTTGGAACCTGAACTGTATGCTTTCAGGAATGACTTTACTTAGAGCACACGTGGACGATGATTCTCGCAGTGTTATAAAAATGGAAAAAGTTAATCTTTTTGATGTAATGAAAACAGTTCCAGGAACAAAGGCAGGAATTCCAAACGCAAACGCCCCTAAACTTCCAGGAATAAAGATGGATGATGCTGCCAATCTAGCAAAATTAACTCCAAATCAAAAGAAAACATTAATCAAAGAAGAAGTCAAAAAATTAGATGAAATAGAAGAGCAGATAGAAAAAACCAAGGAAAGCTTAAAGAAACAACTTGATAAAGTAAGCAAGAAAGACAAAAAGAAGTAATTCTATTCTATCTTAAATCCTTTTTACATCTCCGATTGGCTGTTAAAAAATAAAAATAAAAGAATAAATTAAAAAAACAACTTTAAGTGCATTGCACTGCAGATGTCTTTTCGCAGAGCTTGGAATCTCCAGTCTCTGTTGTCACTGTACCAGCTAAAGATACGCTTACAGGTCTTGAAGCAGTTGCAGTGCTGAATGTCTTTGATTCTAGTGCTGCAGGTATGACACTTGTATAGTTCAAGGTTGTCGCACCAGTAGCATCTGAGAATATCAATGTGACATTAGTCAACGTTGCTACTCCTGATCCTCTTTCATATCTAACTGTAACGGAAGCACCATTAGCGCTTACATTACATGCGGCTGGCTTCAAATCGAGTGTTGAACATGCAGTTGCTCCGCTTATCTGGGTTCCACCTTTTTGGATAAATCCAAGAAGATATTTACCAAGAATAGCTACAGCAGCTAATACCAATAGAATGATAAGAACTGTTGTAACAACGTCGCTCAACCCCCTTTTTTTCATAGCGTGTGCCATGTCTTATAGACAAGAATCTTATTTATAAATCTATCTTCGACGAGGATTTTAGGAATGGAGAAGTTATATTTTTCAATCTTTTTCTTTCATCTTTTGTTAGATACTTGTATCCTCTTATATCCTTAAAACAATCCTTATTTTTACAGTTACATTTAAACTTACTAAACATATCCCATTCAGTTGTCAGATAATTAAATGTTATTTCTTCTCGAGCGTTTATCTTTCTAAGTGCTCGTAATGAAATATCTTGAAAGGTCACATAGCTGTTAGGATTGCAAGAATGGTTAAGGGAGTTATCTGTAAGTTCAGTACTTTCAAGATGCTTATTCTTATCTATCTGTAGAGAATATTTTGTTGGTTTGTCAACTATTCCTCCTTTAAACTCTATTATCAATTCATCTTTTTCAATATCTTCTTTGGCAAAAAGACCTTCTTCATTATTTATTTTTTTTACTTCAACTTTACAAGAAATCATTATTTATGTGTAAACCAGAACTGTAGGCCTTGTTTGGTTTTCTTATCAAGCTTAACGAATCCAAATCTTTCAAATTGAACAACTTCTCCAACTTTTAGCTTTGTTAAAGCCTTTTCTCCTATTCCTTCACACCATGTCGCGTCATCCATCATTATCTTTACTTTAACTCCATCAGAAACCCATTGTATTTTAGGAATTGGTTTATTGTCTATGCTTGTAAATTCAGCTTTATTTCCTGTCTTTGGAAGATTTATATTGTAAAGATGAAGTAATCTAACTTCTTTTCCAATATTTTCTTTGAAATCTTTCTCAGAAATGTATATTTTGCTCTTAACGTTCACTTTTCTTGTTTCTGGTTTATCAGGATGTATTGGAATTGAGGCATATTTTATTTTACTCTTAACTTCAAATTCTCTTGGTTCATGAACAAAATAAAATCTCTTTGTTTCTGCATCTATTAATTTTCTACTTACTGCTGCAATCATATCAAAATCAAGTTGAACATCTTTCTTTGTTAGTCCAAGCTGATCCATTACTGCTAATAGCACTTCTTTCTTTATTCCTCTTCTCTTTAGCGCTTTAAGTGTAACAAGTCTTGGATCATCCCATCCAACATATTCTCCAGATTCTATTCCTTCTCTTATTTCTCTTCCCTTTGTTGTAGCATCAATAACGTTGAATCTTCCATATTGAACCACTGTTTGTTTACTCAAACCCAGAAGCTCTTTTATTTTATCTTGCAAGGGAACACGTTGTTCAAACTCATTACTTCTGAGTATGTGGGTTACTCCCATAATACTGTCTTCTATAGGGTTGTAGAAATCATACATTGGCCAAACTTTGTATTTTGTTTTATGTCTGAAATGTTTTGCTTTAACTCCTCTAAATATGACTGGGTCTCTTAAAACGTGATTTAAATCTTGCATGTTTCCTTTAAAACGTAGTGTAGCAGTTCCTTCTTTGTATTTTCCTTTCAAGAATTCTTTCCACTCTTTCATATTTTCTTTTTCTGTTTTTTGTCTGCATTCACACTCTTTTCCTTCGTGTCTTAAATTTTGCATCTTATCTCTATCACAGAAGCACATGAAGGCATTTCCTTTCTCAATAAGTTGTTCAGCATATTTGTACATTAAAGGGATATCGTCAGAAACAAATCTTGGTTTGTCTAACTTAAGTTCTAAATAATCTTCAATATCTTCAGTTATAGAATCAATGTATTCTTGATTTACTTTTTCAGGGTTAGCATCTTCAAATCTTAACAAGCACTTTCCACCATATCTTTTGGCATATGTGTAATTAAGCAAGAAAGAGAGTGCATGTCCAATATGTAAGTACTTTGAAGGCTCTGGAGGTAGTCTTGTGACAACCTTTCCCTGAACTGCATTTGGCAACTCTGGAAGTGTTTTTTCTTTTTCTTCTCTTTCCTTTATGAATTCGTGAAGTTCAGAAACTATTTCTTCAAGTTCTTCTTTAGGTAGTGCGTTCATGTCTGCAACAATTCTCTGTATCTCAGGCATTATTTTTCCTATATCTTTTCTATCAAGTCCGTGCTGAAACAATTTTGGAAGTATTCTTCCAGCATCTGCTTTTCCAAAATCAAGTGCATTTTTCGCTGCATATGCTCTTATGTGTGTTGTCAAATCTGTCATGTTAAGTGTATATATTATGGTTAATTTAAGAATGTTGGGTTTTACATCCTTGTAAACTTAGTTTCCATTTCTGCAAGTCTTTCAAGAAGCCTTTCCATCTTAAATTCAAGGTCTTCTATCTTTATTTTCAATGCACTTACTTCAGGAGTGTCTGAATTATTTGAAAAGAAACTTGTATTTTCTGTGCTTTGGGCTTGCGTTTGTGCACTTTGTGAAAAATCAGACAAGAATCCAAAGGTGTTTGGAGTTTCAGCTGTGTTTGAAACAGAAGCAGTTTGTGCTTGTTGCTGTGTGAAGTCTAAGAATCCTCCAACGCTTGGAGCTATTTCTTTAGGAGGAGCTATTTTCTTTCCAGTTTTGGTTCTAGTAAAGTCAACAACGTCTACTCCGCTCCCTCTTTTTTTGAACATTGTATATCTAAAGCAAAGATTTATTTAAGCCTTCCCATGGGTGTTTTTATGACAGTTAAAGATTATTTCAAAGAAAGAACAGTTTCCCAAATGAAGCAGGGCTCTATTGTTCGTTTTCAAACAAAGCGTAATCTAGATGATAGAATAGAAGATTTAGCTCCAGAAGAAACTGGAGTTATTGCAGTAAGACTTATCCCGGGAGAGTTTATGAGACATGCAAAGACAGAAGAAGAAGGAGCAAGGGCATGGCAGAAAAAAGGACAATATTATGCAATATCCCAACCTAAAAATGAAACCGAAGCAAGACATCAAACAACTATTCCTTTGACTGCTCGTCAAATGGCAATACAACAAATTCAAAGAAATGTAAGGCTTCACCCAGAAAACTCTCAAATAATTGGATTGTCTTTCCACGGAATTACAACCGAAGATGGAAGAAAAAGAAACGTTGGATTAGTTAAGGTTGGAAGAGCACATAGAATTTTATCTTACGCTGCAAACATAAACAAGCCTATAATTAACCACATATATTCTATGCCCAGAGTAGAAGAAGCAGGAGCCATATTTCTTTGTTCAGTTCCTTCTCGTAGAAAAGGAATACCTGATTATCATGTTAAATTTGAAAATGTTCCATTCTTTAACGGCACAGACAAGAGAGTTTTAGCTTGGTCAATGCAGTCAAGTTATACTTCTAATCCTCCTATGAGCTCTTTAGCAGACATGAATTTATCTGCAGACCTAACTCATCCAATTTATTCAAGTCCTCAAGAAATAGCAGCATATATGGCCATAATTGAAGATCAGTTGGCAAAGCATAATTTTACACCTCTTGAAATGAATGTTTATCCTCTTTTTTCAAGAAGTCAGTCAGACTTTGCAAGAAAACTGTCCAGTCAAGTTTTAGTTCAAGATGTCTCAATTAAAGGAAAGCTTAGAAAGCTGTACGAAGCAGAGCAATCTTGGCTTTTAATGCAAAGAGCGATAAATAAAGGCCATGACGAAACCCTTTATTGGGACCCTTCGAGAGATGGCAAGCTTAGCAGTTATTAGTTAACAAGTTTTAAACATCAAAAATCCATCGATTTTTGTGGCTTAAAAGTTCACACGAACTTTTAAATAAACCCTTATAGTCTTCTTTATATTAAGAGGCAATGGCAGTCAACATACATAATCTTATTGCGGCAATAAATCCACAAATTTATTGCGACGAATCTGTTAGAAAAGAAGTTGCAGAACTTTCAGAAAAAGGAGAATATCTAAAGGCTGCTGAGAAAGCAAAACCAATCACTCCGGGCTACATTGACCCTGACAAGGCATATACCACAGCAGCAGTTGATGCAAAATGGCTTAAAGACCCTGTTGAAAAACATGAACTTGTATATGATTCTCCAGGAGAAAATCTTGAACCAATTTATTTCTGGATCCTAGAATATCTTAGAGAAAACAAATACAAAAATGTTGAGAAACTTTTAGACAACTTTATCTCATCTGAAGGTTCAGGTCACTTTTCAGAAATGGGAATGAAAGCAACAAAAATGCAAGAGGAAGCAATGAAGATTCTTGGAAATGCAAACACAGTAATAAAATCAATAATAAATATTCTCTACGACTTAAAAGAGTTCAAAACAAGACTTGAAGTTTACAACAAACTAAAATCCGAAAACCCTAAAGAAAAACAAGATGGAGTTCTTTCACTTAAGCAAATATGGATGGACACAGTTGATGCTAAGCGTGGAAACACCGGGCTTAAGGCAATGGCAGCACAATATCAATACGTTACTTTAATAGATGCATTCATGGCCTGCGAAAGTTCAGAAAAAGTACAACAAATGGACTTAAATGAGAGAGTAAAAAGAATTGTTGAGTCAAGACTCAAGGAGTTCGAGTACTGGATGAAAGCTTCAGAAGAAGAACTTAAGAAAAGATTTGAGATTGAAAAAATATATCTTCGCAGTCAAGTTAGTGCAGTGCAACTTTATGCAAGATGGGTTAAACCTTATTTGAAGGCTGCAAGAGCTTTAGAACAAAATGCCAATGGAGGAGCAGATGTTGTCACAAACTTTGCCACAACAGTTTTTGAACTAGCGGTAATAGGTGAAGGAGAATACAAACCCCAGGAAGATGTTGACAAGGGAGACTTACCAGAGATATTTAGCGATAAGGAAAAGAACAAAAGAAAATATGAACCCTATATAGTGGTTGAATATAAATTTAGGACAATTCCTGGAAAAATACAGGGTCAGAACTATTCTTTTAGGGGAAGAGCAGAATTAACATTTACAAGCTATGCCTTAAACAAAGATGAATATAAAGTTCTCAAAGAACAATTGCTAAAAAGCGATATAGGAGATTTAACTTCATACATGGAAGGTGCAACAGAAAAGAGTTTAGGTTTAATTGAAAAAGAAATAAATGATTATCTTGATGAAAAGCCAAAAGAAGAAAAGAAAGAAGATAAAAAAGATAAGAAAAATAACGATGACAATCCTTTCTCTGCCTTGGCTTCTATATTTACAAAAGGATTCTGGAAAGGAGAAGAAAAGAAAGAAGATAAAAAAGAAGAAAAGAAAGGAATAGAAAAAGACAATCAATGGGAAAAGATATTACGTTCTCAAGCAGCTCTCAAGGGCAGGCAGGAATGTTCTAAGTTCTATGGTGAATTCAAGAAGTCTCAGAATATGGTAGGTTAATATATTCTAATTTCATTTAATATTCATGTCTAAAAAACAAGGTTTCAAAGAAATAAAGAAAGACATTAAGGTAACTGAAATTAAAAAAGACATTAAGATTACAGAGTTAAAAAAAGAAAATAAATTACAAGTAAATTTACCTCTAGAAAAAGAAGTTAAATCAAAAGATAGAAATTTCAATTCTTTAATTCAAAAATCACTTCAGAAAAATGAACCTTCTGTTGCAATTATGGAAAAAGAGCAAGTAAGAGAAGAACTAAGGAATAAAGAAAAGGAACTTTCATATATCTCTACAGTCCAAGCTTCTTTAGATTCTCCTAAATCCTATGATCCTTCTATTAAGTCAGAATCAACTTCATTTGAAAGATTTGAAAGTAAATCTATCTCTTCTTCAACAAGGTCTCCACCTATAATAAAAGAAATAAAGAAAGACATGAAAGTAACTGAGATAAAAACTAATAGGTTAGAAAATAAAAGAGAATTAGAATCTAAAGTTAATTTAGAAACAGACTTCCCAATATTATCTAGACAGGGAGCAAGAGTTAGTCCTACTCTATCTCAAGAATCGACTATTAATTTTAATAGAAAAACTCCAGAGCAAGTAAGAGAAGAACTAAGGAATAAAGACAAAGAATTTTCATATCTTTCCACAGTACAAGCAGCCAATAGTACAACTCGTTCATATGATCCTTCAATAAAATCAGGTTCTGCTTTCTTTGAATCTGGGCAAAGAGCAGAAAGAATAAACCCTACAATTTCTTCTTCACCTCTTCAAGAAGTTCAAAGCAGATCTTCAAACATAAGAGATGCATTAAATCAAGGTTCTTTAGAGCCAGGGCTTAGAAACTTCAACGACCAAGGTAAAGAATACAAAACTCAGAGAGTTGAGAAATACGTAGCAAAGAGAAGGAACGATTAAACCTCTCTAAATAGTTTTAAATATATTCGATATTTTAGCTACCTATGGGTGATTATCCTGGAATATATAGGGGTGCAAACTATGGTTTTGATAAAGAGGAATCTTTTGAACCACTTATACCTGCAAAATATAGAATAAATCCTGGACAATTTGGAATAACCACAGATCCAAGGTCTGCAAACCAATTAAAAGAAGTTTCTGATAAATTTAATACTGGAGCAAAAACTGTAGAAGTTTCAGGAATTTCAACAGAAGTTCTAGAATCTATTCCAGACCAACATCTTCGTGAAATAGCTAGACTCAAAAAACTTGCAGGAGCAGACATCACTTTCCACGGTCCACTAGTTGAACCCACAGGTTTCAATCAACAGGGAAGTTGGGAAGAAGCATCAAGAGAGCAAGCAGAGAAACAGATATGGGATGCAGTAAAGAGAGGACAACAAATGATGATGAAAAATGTAAGTGATTTTGAAAAAGGAAAGAAACCAGAATATGAAAATGGAAATCTTGTGGTAACTCTTCACACAAGTAATGGTCTTTTCAATCCTAAAGTGCAAATGAAGAATAAGGATGGGAGCGTAGAAACAAAAAGCATTGCGGTTATAGATGAATACTCAGGAAAAGCAGGATATCTTCCTATAGAAGAAGACGCATTTGAAGGCAAAACTGGTAAAGATAAACCTACTCCAGAACAAGAAATAGAAAGACTGAATAGAAAAGTATGGCTAAGTAACTTACATAACATTTCAATAGAAGCAAGACGTGGACAACAATACATAAGGTCAAGTTTGTCTGAAAATATAGGTTTAGACGAAGATACTGACTCTTTGAGCTTACAAAAAAATGATAAAGCTGAAGAATTAGACAAAGTAAAACAATTCTACAAATTATACAAAGAAGATAGAAAAGCCTATGAAGACGCAATAAACGATACTTCAAATCCACTATTCAAGATGAAAAAGCCAGAGTTTGAAGAAAGAATAGATTTGCTTGCTCATGGAGAAAGAGCAACAAGAGATTCATATGACCAAATGAAAGAAATGTTCAACAAAGCAAAAGAAGCTTTGGAAAGACAGAAAGATGATCCCAAGGCAAAAGAAGCTCTTAAAAAATTAGAAGAATATAGATCTGAAGTAGCTCCTAAAATAAAAGAATATGTTGACAATCCTTTAAAGATAGATGAATTTGCAGAAGATGTTTCAAAAGGAATAAGAGTTCTTTCCACCCTCCCAGTTCCTCCTCCACAATATAGAAAAGTTGAAGAATTTGCAGTTGAAAAAGCAGCACAAACATTTGCAGGAGTTGCAGCCAAAGCTTACAAAGAATTTGGAGATAATGCACCAATACTAAGTCTTGAGAACCCTCCAGTTGGAATGGGATTGAGCAGGGCAGATGAAATAAAGAAGCTTGTTGTTGCAACAAGAGATGAGCTTTCAAGAAATCTTCAGTTTGATCAAGGTCTTGACAAGCAAGCAGCAGACAAAGCAGCAGAAAAATTAGTTGGAGTTACTTGGGACGTTGGACACATAAATATGGTTAAGAAATATGGATTTGATGATTCTGATCTTGTAAAAGAAACAAAAACAATCCAGCCTTATCTAAAGCACGTTCACCTATCAGACAACTTTGGACTCGAACATACTGAACTTCCAATGGGAATGGGAAATGTTCCTATGAAAGAGCATCTTGAAGTAATAGGAGAAAAAATGAAAAATATGAAAGCTATAATTGAAACTGGAGGACATTGGTATCAAGATTTCAAAACCTCTCCTCTTCCAGAATCTTTAGCAGCATTCGGAAGTCCTATTTATCCAATGCAAATGCAGCCATACTGGGATAGAGCTCAAGCAAATGCACAAATGGGAGGATATTTCTCAGGCTATGGTTTCAATCCAGATATCCACCATTCGATATATGGCTCGGGATTTGCAGGACTTCCAACAGAACTTGGTGGAAGCATACAAGGTAGAAATAGACTTTCTGGTAGCCCAATGGACTGATAATTTAGTTGTTTGTTGCTTTACTTATATGACAGTAGTAAACATTTAAAAATAGGATTCCCTTTTAAACAAGGAATGGCAAAAAAGAGTGTTAAAGTAGATAATTCTGTAGTAGAACCTGCTGTAAAAGAAGAATCTTCTCAAGTTTCTCAGGAAAGTACAGTTCCTCCTATTCATACTGAGCGCGATATAGCAATGGACTTTGCAGTTAAAGTTCACAAGAAATTTGATAGAGTTGTGAAAGCTTCAGTTTTATTTGGGAGCCAAGCAAAAAATACTTCCACTCCTCAATCAGACATCGATATTATTTTGATTGTTGATGATGCAACAATACAGTGGGATTTAGAACTTGTTTCATGGTATAGAGAAGAGCTCGCAAAATTAATTTCATCTTGCAATTATAGCAAAGAACTTCACATAAATACTATAAAATTGACAACCTGGTGGCAAGATTTACTTTATGGAGACCCGGTAGTATTAAACATATTGAGATATGGTGAAGGCTTGGTTGATATTGGGGGATTTTTCAATCCTTTGAAAGCTTTGCTTGTTCAAGGAAAAATTCGTTCCACTCCTGAAGCAGTTTATGCAGCATTGCAAAGAGCTCCAACACACCTTGCTCGTTCACAAGCAGCAGAAATAAATGCAATAGAAGGAATATACTGGTGCATGGTTGACTCTGCCCAAGCAGCGTTAATAACTGCTGGAAAAATGCCTCCTTCCCCTGAACATCTTTCTCAATTCCTTAAAGAAACATTTGTTGATTCAGGAATGTTAAAATCAGATTCTGTAAAAGCCTTCTCAGAATTATTTGCTTTACACAAAAGCATCTCTCACGGAATGACTAGGCAAATAAGAGGAGTAGACATAGACCGTTGGCAAGCAACAGCCGAGAAATTTATGCTCGACATGACTGGGATAATAGATAAGATTTTGGAATATAAGAAATAATTATTCTATATTAGCTCTTCTTCTCATTTCTTCAATTTCTTCTGAAAACTTTTTACTATGGTACAATAATCCAGATCCTAAAGATAAGCCTGCAATTGCTAGAAATATATCTGTTCCAAGTCTATAGCTTTTTACAGTGTTTTCTTTATTTGCAATCAAATAGTTAATATTCTTGTTTTTATCTTCTCTTCTTGCATTTAAACTGTTTATTTCTTCTATTCTATCTTCAAATAATCTTTCAGCTACTTTACTAGATATTACAGTAATCTCTCCAACAAACGGAGCAATTATAGATGTTAATCCAAG
>DASZSY010000010.1:0-2037 GCA_035548435.1 Candidatus Nanoarchaeia archaeon
GCAGGTATCGGAACTGGAGTAAATGACCAAATAGTTCTTCTTGATGAAGCAAGCCATGAAAATGAAAAAACAACTTTGAAAGAAAGAATCAAAAGAGCATTATTCATAATTGTTGGAGCGTTCTTAACAATTGTTGCAGCAATGGTTCCACTATTCTGGGCTGGAGCAGGACTACTAAGAGGATTCGCTTTAACAACAATCCTTGGAGTTAGCGTAGGAATATTAATTACTCGTCCAGCTTTCGCTGAAATAATAAGAAAGATTGAGGAATAAATGCTTCCAAAGTTTCATATTCTCTATGGAGCAATATTTACATTAGTAATTTGGTTCTTCGCGCCTTCAATTTCTTATTTTTATTTATCTTTGATATTTTTGTCTTCTTTTCTAATTGATTTTGATCATTATATAGCTGGGGCAATAAAAATAAAATCTATTAATTTTAGCAAGGTTGTGAAATATAGCTATAACTTAATGTACAAACAAATGGCAGATAGTAAAAAGGGAATAAAAAAAGTTGGAGATTTCTATCTATTTCACACGCTAGAATTTCATTTATTTGTTGCCGTGCTTGGAATTTTCTTTATCCCATTCTTCTATATTTTTATAGGGATGACTTTTCACTCTCTGCTAGACCTATATGATTTAATTAAAAGGAACCAAATGTATGCAAGAGAATATTTTCTATTAAATTGGATAAGAAGAGCTTTGTTTAGCAAGTAATAAAAAGGCATTTTAGATATAATCTCTATGGTGAAGTCAGAGAAAAAAGAAGTGCATGCCAATCTTAGAATACTAGCTTCATCTGCCTATTTTGTTCTTTTCAGTATAATTCTATCAAAAATATTAGGTTATGTATATCGTTTAGTTGTCGCAAGACAATTTGGAGCAGAGGCCTACGGTCTTTTTTCATTAGCTATAATGGTTGTAGGAATATCGGTTTCTCTGGCATCTTTAGGTCTAGGAGAAGGTTTAGCAAGATTTATTCCAATATATAGAGGAACAAACAGCCCTGACAAAGCGAGATTCATATTCAGAAAAACATTAAAGATTACAGTGTTTCTATCAGTGATTCTTACAGTTTTATTATTTGTTTATTCTAATTTTGTTGCCACAGTTTTCTTCAAGGATCCAAATCTTGCTAGTTTCCTAAGAATTTTTAGCTTGTCAATTCCTTTTGCAGTGTCAGGAGGAATATTTTTAGCCTCACTTAGAGCTTATGAAAAAGTCAGAGAATACTCATTCACTCTAAATGTAGTTCAAACAGTTTCAAGAGTTTTAGCAATACTTTTATTGGTTTATCTAGGAGTTCAAAGCAGCTCTATTTCCTATTCTTATCTAATAAGCATAATTCTTGTTCTTTTAGTTTCATATTACTATTGCAAATCAAGGATTCCAGATATTCTTTTCAGTAGTAAATTAAATAAAAATAAACAAAAAGAAATAACTCAGTCTTTAGTTTCTTATTCTTTGCCTTTACTAATTACAGGAATAGTTTACTCTCTTTTCTTCTGGATAGATTCATTTACAATTGCCTATCTTAAAAGCGCAACAGAAGTTGGAATATATAATTCAGCAGTTACAATTGCCCTTCTTCTTTTAGTAATTCCAGAAATATTCATGCAGTTATTCTTCCCTTTAATATCCAAGGAAAACGCAAAGGGAAATAAGAAACTTATATCTGAATTAAGCAAACAGGTGACCAAGTGGATTTTCTTAATCAATCTGCCTCTACTTACTTTGTTTATCCTTTTCCCTAAGGAAGGTATAAAAATTTTGTTTGGACAGGAGTTTACTTCTGCTGCAAACTCTCTAAGAATATTATCTATTGGAGTTATAGCATATTCTATCTCTTTAGTCTCATACAATCTAGTGAATATGAGTGGAAAATCAAGAAAAACTTTAATGTACATGATAATAGCTACAATAGTAAATTTCATACTTAACTTTGTCTTAATTCCTATGGAAAAAATATGGTTTATAGAAAACTCTTCAGGTATAAACGGTGCTGCTCTGGCCACAACTATTTCAATGTTTCTG
>DASZSY010000011.1:0-1918 GCA_035548435.1 Candidatus Nanoarchaeia archaeon
TATGAATCTCAGTTAGCTAATATGAAAATTATATTTTTATTGATTCTAAACCTTTATAATTCCATTAATCTTAAGTAGTAAATGAAAGAGGTTCCGTTTAAAGCAAATGATATTCGTGGATTATATCCCAAAGAAGTAAATGAGAAACTTTTCTATAATGTTGGAAAAGCAATTCCTTGCATAATAAGTTCAAACAAGATAGCCATAGGAATGGATATCCGTCTTTCCTCAAAGTCTCTTTTTAATTCACTATCTAAAGGTCTAATGGAATTAGGAGTTTCTGTTCTTGATTTAGGCTATTGCGATACTCCCTACACTTATTTCATATCAGGGAAATACAAAATACCTGTATGCATGATAACTGCATCTCACAATCCTAAACAATACAATGGACTAAAAATAGTAAACAAAGGTTGCATTCCTTTGTCAGAAGAGCAAATATCTCATTTACTTGAAGTTTTAGATAAAGAAGAATATGGTAAATCAAAAAATAAAGGTAAAATAAAAAAATTCAACAAACAGAAAGAATATGCTCATTTTCTTTTAAGTCAAATAAAAGGCAAGGAATTATCTAAAATGAAGGTTGTTGTTGATTGTAGTAATGGAATGGCTTCTTTTGTTGTTCCCCTAGTTCTATCAAAAATTCCAATAGAGGTTATTTACATAAATAAAAAGCCAGACGGCAATTTCCCTGCTCATGTTCCAAATCCTGCAATTCCATCAAACATGAAACAATTACAGCAAGCAGTTTTAGAAGAGAAAGCAGATCTTGGAATAATATATGATGGTGATTGCGACAGAGTAGCTTTTGTAGACAACAAAGGCAGTATAGTTTCAAGTTCCACAGTAGCTTCAATACTTGCACATTATTATTTAGACAAAAGCCCAGGAAGCAAAGTTGTTCACACAGTAAATATGTCAATTAATCTTCAGGAGTCAATAAGAACATATTCTGGGGTTCCCATAATGGCCCAGATAGGTCAGAGAATGATGAAGGCTGCAATGATAAAAAACAAAGCAATACTTGGAGCGGAATACTCTGGGCATTATTACTTCAAAGACTTCTGGTATGCAGATTCAGGAATTCTAGCTTCTCTGATATTTTACTCTATTCTTTCAGAACTCAAAACTCCTCTTTCTTTAATAAGCAAGAATTTCAGTAAATATCATTCCACTGGTGAAATAAACTATTCAGTAAAAGACAGAGAAAGATCATTCACCAATGTAAGAAGATACTTCAAGGCTTTAAATCCGGTGCAGGAAATACTTCTAGATGGATATGCTGCAGTGCTTAAAGATGGCTACGTAACTCTAAGGAAGTCAAACACTGAGAATGTCATAAGAGTAACCTTAGAGTCAAAGAATCTTCACTTTCTACAGTCCATAAAAAGAGATATAGACAGAATTATCTAGCTTTCAGTAGCAACACACAACGTTTTTATACATAGATTCAGATATACTTGTATGCAAGATAAAGAGGTGCATATGTTAGAGGTATCCTGGGAAGTATGTAATAAAGTTGGAGGAATTTACACAGTTCTTTCTTCTAAAGCTCCACATATAGTTCCAAGGGTAAAAGACTACACTCTAATTGGCCCATATTTTTCAAATCATAGACAATCGGACTTTCTAGAAGAAATGATTCCTCAAGAACTAAAAGAAGTTTTTGCAGAAATGAAATCAAAAGGAATAATATGCCACTACGGAAAATGGCTTATCAAATCTCAACCTCAAGTTATTTTGATTGATTTCTCTTCTTTGTTTTCTGAAAAAAACAATATTAAAGGAAACTTCTGGGAAAAATACAAAATTGATTCTTTGAATTCAGGATTTGACTTTGATGAACCTGTTATTTTCTCTGTTGCAGCTGCAATGCTTATAGACCAAATACAAAAGTCAACAAAACAAAAGACTCTTG
>DASZSY010000012.1:0-2865 GCA_035548435.1 Candidatus Nanoarchaeia archaeon
AGTTAATCTTGTTCCTTTATTTTATGGTGCTGAAAAGGAAAGAGTTTTGCGTCCTGGAACTGGAAACGTCGTCGGAGCAATAGGTTTTGTTGAGGCATTGAAAGAATATAAAAGAATAGATTGGAAAAAAGCCCAAGAAAATAAAGAGATTCTCCAGGAGGGCCTTGAGAAAATTGGAGGAAGATTAACTGCCAAGGGTGCGCGTAAATCTCAAGGATACTTACATATTTGTTTTAAAAATAAAGACGGAGAAGAAATTGTTAATTACCTTTCAACTAAAAAAATATATTGTTCAACTGGAAGTGCTTGTAATTCAGCAAACAAAGAAAAAAGAATTCTTTCAGCTTTAAAAGTGCCTGCAGAATATCACTCTGGAGCATTGAGATTTACTCTAGCAGACAAGACAAGCGAGAAAGATGTCAAGAAAGCTGTAAAAGAGATTAAAAATTTCTTGAAGCTCTGAATACGAACTTTTAAAAACGCTGAAAGACAAGATATATCATGGCAAGAAAAAATATTAGAAAGATGAGAAGAAGAAGAATTCTTAAGAGAACTGTTAATAAGAAGTAACCTTCCTTAAAGTTTAAATAATCTAATTATTACTAAATAAATATGAAAAAGAGTTTCGCATTTTTGGTTTTTGCATTGCTAGCATTTAGTTTTATACATGTTTCAACAGTTTTAGCTGATTCTGGATCAGACTCTGGGTCTGATTCAAGTTCTGAAAGTGCTACCTCTGGGTCAAGCTCTGAAAATATTGAAGATGAAAATGAAGTAGAGGATGGATTACAAGCACAAGATGAAACTCAATTAGAAGTAAGAGGAAATAGAATGAAATTCGAACAAAAAACAGAAGCTAATGGAGTTAAGAGAGAGATTAAGAGAGAAATGAAAGATGGAGTGTTAAGAGAAGAGATTAAAGAGGAAATAAGGAATGCTTCCGGAGAATTCAAGAGAGAAATGAAACAAGAAGTAAGAATGATGGCACAAGCCCAGAGAGAAGAAAGAATGATGGAATTCAGACAAGAACTTGAAGCCCACAATGGAACAATAATGGTAAATAAGATGAAGATAAGAGTTGCTAATTTAACAGATGAGCAGAAAACAATAATTGCTGGAAAAATAAATGCTAAAACTGGACTAAACTTGAGTGCTGAAGATATAAATGCAAACGGAACTGTAGGTTCTGTTCTAAGAGCTTACTTATCCAATGGAGCTTACGCAGACCTTAAGGTTCTTCCTGACGTCGCTGCTGAGCGTGCTGTAGAAAGAATGAAAGCAAAGTGTGAAGAAAGAAATTGTTCTGTGGAATTAAAAGAAGTTGGAAACGGAAACCAAACAAGAGCAGTTTATGAAGTTAAGACAGAGAAGGAAGCAAGAATGCTTTTCGTATTCAAGACAAGAATGAAAGTTGATGCACAGGTTGACCCTGAGACTGGGGACGTTTTAAGCACTCACAAGCCTTGGTGGGCATTTTTAGCTAACGAGAAAGACGAGACTGAATCAGTAGCAGTATCAGAAAATCAAACTCAGCAAACAGACCAGAACACCTCAAATTCTGAAATAACTCTCGATAGCAATGAATCTGTTGAGGTTAACTTATCAAATTAATTTTTTATATAGATTCTAAATCTTCTTCAGGCATTAAAACATAAGCAATTATTTCATTTTTTTTATTTAAAACTTCAACGTGATATTGACCATTAGGAAGGAGAATGTTAATTTTCCCTTTCATCCCTATATTTATCTTACTATCCTCGAAACCATCGTGATATTCGATATAATCTGGATTTGGGATTGCTTTTAACACAACTTCCTGATGCCTTTTGAATTTGGTTTGCATTAACCTTAATATTTGTCTAACTATATATAGGTTGTCAGGAAAAGCATATAAACCACAATAGGTTGTGTTCTAATATGATGTGTCCATTTTGTTCTCATGCTGAAACTAAAGTTATAGACAAGAGAGATTCTGGAATGCAAACTAAAAGAAGGCGTGAATGTTTGAAATGCGAGAAGAGATTTAATACAATTGAAGCAATTGAAAAATCAAATCTTAGGGTAATAAAGAAAGACGGAAGCAGACAAGAATATGATCCTGACAAGATGAGAAAGGGACTTATGAGAGCTTGCGAAAAAAGACCTGTAAGTATTGAGCAAATTGAAAAACTAATTGTTAATGTTGAAGAGAAATTGAGAAAAAAAGGAAAGGAAGTTACCTCCGTAATGATTGGAGAATTGATAAGCAAAGAGTTAAAGAAACTTGATAAAGTAGCATACATAAGATTTGCATCAGTATATCATGATTTTACAAATGTAAGTGATTTCAAAAAAGCAATAAATGAAATGGTTAGCAAGTAATTTTTAGAATTATTTCAATAAAATACAATAAGTTTATTAATAATGGATGATAAAAAATAAAATGGAAGGCGTAAAAGAATTTACTGAAGAGGAATACAACAAAGAAATACAGAAAGGTAACTGGGTTGTTGACTTTTGGGCTCCATGGTGTGGCCCATGTAGAATGATGGCACCATATTTTGCCGAGGCTGCCTCGAAAAGTAAAGATGTTAAATTTGGAAAAATAGATGTACAAAAATATCCTGCAGTTGCACAGAAATTAGCAATAATGAGTATTCCTTGTCTTATTTATTTTAAGGACGGAAAAGAAATTCATAAAACAATTGGGCTTTTGAAAACAGATCAAATTCTTGAAAATGTGGAATTAGCTTTCTCTTAATTGATTTAGAGCAGATAGACAACTTTTAAACATCGAAAAGCAAGGCTTTTCGTGGCTTAAAACTTCTCAAGAAGTTTTAAATACGCTTTTTTGTTTGAAATCATTGAGGCCTCGTAGCTCAGCCT
>DASZSY010000013.1:0-5807 GCA_035548435.1 Candidatus Nanoarchaeia archaeon
AACAAATCCTATAGATGCTGTTGCAACTATTTCTCCAACTCCTGCCAAAGTAGCTACTTTTCCAAACTCTTTCAAAACTCTGAAGTCAAGATTAAGTCCGACTATAAAAAGAAGAAGAGCAATTCCCATTCTTGCAAATACGTCGATAAATTCTCCAGAACTTGAAGCAGGGCCTATTATTCCTAGAAATATTGGTCCAACTATTATTCCAGAAATTAAATATGCAATTATTGGAGGTTGTCTCACTACACGCATTACAATTGTCACAATTGCTGAGATACCGAGTATAAGTGCGAGTGAAATTAAAAGTTGTTCTGCCATGCTCTTTTTGTTTAATTATAATATATCAAGAGATTTTTAAATGTCACCCAATTTGATATTTTATCATATTCATTCCACCTAAGGCTGGAATGAAAGGGCCCTGGGCACGCGGCGCTTCAGGGCCCGCTCATATTAGGAGTTTTTTAGGGGACAGGAAAGCTTTAAAAACAGGTTTTTTCTCAAGGTTTGATGGCAAAGGTTAGAATAAAATTGAGCAGCATAGACATAGAAGCACTAAACCCAGTTATACAATCAATCAAAGATTTGACAACAAGAGCTGGAGTTATGATGAGAGGACCAATTCCACTACCTACAAGAAAACTTAAGGTTACAACAAGAAAGAGCCCATGTGGAAACGGAACTGCTACTTTTGATAGATTTGAGATGAGAGTTCACAGAAGAATAATCGACATTCCAGCAGAGGACAGAGTTTTGCATCCTATAATGAAACTTCAAATTCCACGTTCTGTACAAATCAAGATTGAAATGAAAGAATAAATTTAATATTCTTATTATACTCGCTTTTTATAAAATTCATATAAAATAATTTTCTTATAAATTCACTTTTTAATTTTTTAAATAAAATTAATTTCCTGTTCCGTCTGTTTCTCTATCTACATGTCCGCACTTTTTGCATGTGTACATTGAGATATCTGATTCATCACTATATGAGGCTGAAACAACATTTGTTTCGGCTCCCACATATCCGCATTTAGTACATTTATGAGGGTAACTTGCAGTTTTAGGTTTTCTTTCTATTCCCTTTCCTCTTTTCTCATGTTTCTCTTTTTCAGTATATGTGAGCTTCACCATTTTTATTTTAGGAAAATAGCGTTTTTAACTTTTGTTATATGCGATTCATAATATAGGTTGGATTTAAAGTTTGTTTAAATATCAGTTTAGACTTCATTTGTGATGCGCCAATATCTTGAATTACTAAGAACTGTTTTAGGTCAGGGAGATCCACAATACAATGAGAGAACTGGACAACTTATGCTTGTAAGAAGCAGAGGACAAATAGATTATGATTTAAGAGAAGGATTTCCAATGGTTACAACAAAGGCTTCTGCCCCATTAAGGTGGGTTGGAGAAGAAATGTTTTGGATGCTTAGAGGAGAAAGAAATGCAAAAACTTTGTATGATAAGGATGGAGTCGACATTTGGAATAGAAACGCATATGATCATTATTTGAAAAGAAAAGGATTGTCTACAAAAATACTCAAAAATACTCCTGAATGGGAAAGTAGTTTTTTGGAATATCAACAAAGAATGAAATCTGACCCTAATTGGAATATGGAAGACTCAGATTTAGGTCCAGTTTATGGATGGCAATGGAGACATTGGACTGGAAAAGATGGAAAAGAAGTAGATCAAGTTGCTAAGACTATAAAAGAGTTAAAAGAAAGACCTGGGTCAAGATATCAAATATGGACTGCTTGGAACCCTGCAGAGAATGGAGACATGGCTTTAGCTCCTTGTCATTCATGGGTTCAGTTTACTGTTACAAGAAATAGAGATTTGGATTTACACATGTTTCAACGTTCAACAGATGTATTTTTAGGAGATCCATTCAATAATGCTCAGTATGGTCTTGTAGGCCATATGGTTGCTCAAGAGACCGGGCTTAAACCTAGAATATTCACCCACTCGTACGGCAACGTTCACATCTATGCAGGAGTTTCTCCTAGAAGTAATTTCTTAGCAAATGAAACTAATCTTGCAGAGCTTCAAAGAAGAGTTAAAGGGGCTACTCAGAAAGGAGACTATTTAGAAATAAGAGATTGGTACTTAAGAAGTTCTCCAGATGAAAGTCTTGGAAATGAGAGAAAAGATCATGTTCCATTTGTTTTGGAACAACTTTCAAAAGAACCTCAACCTCTACCAAGGTTACAGTTAGCTAATATGCCTTTCTTTGAATTAATAGAAAGACCTGCACGAGAAGTTATGAAATTAGAAGGCTATGCTCCTTTAAAATGGGATTCAAAAGCCACAATGGCTGCTTAAAATGATTTCTTTAATCGCTGCTGTTGCACAGAATAGAGTTATAGGAATGGAAGGACATTTGCCTTGGAGTATTCCGGAAGATTTTAAGAGGTTTAAACAAGTTACAAGAGGTAACCCTATTATTATGGGTAGTAGTACTTTTCTTTCATTACCTAAGAGACCTTTACCAGAAAGAAAGAATATTGTTGTAACAAGAAATCCTGATAGATTTGCAGATTATATTTCTCAAGGAGTTTTATTTGTGCATAGCCCTAGAATTGGATTAGAATTTGCAAAGACGTATGGGGAAAATGTTTATGTTATTGGAGGACAGCAGATTTACGAACAAACTATTGAATTAGCTGATAGATTGGATATAACTGAAGTTAAATTAAGTCCCTCAGGAGATGCGTTCTTTCCAGAAATAGATTTGAATGTGTGGAGAGAATCTAAAAGAGAAGATCATGGAAGTTATGCTTTTGTTGAATATTTGAGAAAATAAATCACACATATCTTTTTATAATTCTTTAATGGTTTAACTTTATGGTAAGGCAAATAATGGTTGTTAAGAGAGATGTTATTTTCAAGGATGGAGTACTTGAAGGTTTTCTTCCTCTTGAAAACAAAGATTATCTTAAAAGAATTCTTCAAAAGTATCATTACAAGGAAAGAAATGATGCACTCGAAAACAATACTAAGTTTTTGCAGATAATTCCATACGCTTGGATTGTAAATAAAAAAGAGAAGAAAGTTTTTCTTTATACCAGAGGAACAAGCAAGGGAGAATATCAGGAAGTAAGACACTTGGATAAATATTCTGGAGGAATTGGAGGACACATAGATAAGGAAGAGAAAGAGCCAGTTGACCCTATAATGTTTGCATTAAATAGAGAAGCAAGAGAAGAAGTAATTATGAAAGAATATCCTAACTTTAAATTTGTAGGATATGTTCATGGAGAACAAGATGTTTACGAGAAAGTACATTTAGGAATTGTGGCAGTTGGAGACACTGAAGATAATGTAGTTCCAACTGATGATGGACTGAAGTCAGGTCAATTTTATTCTATTGATGAAGTTGAAAGGCTTATGGAAAGAAAAGATGTTGAGTTTGATAAGTGGACTATTGCTTCTTGGTCTGCAATTAAAAGATACTTGCTTATGTAAGCCTGTCTTTTATTATATAGTTTAGAGAACAAGGGTGTTTTTATATTAAATAAAGGACTGATTTACATGCCTGAACCAAGAAGAGGAAGATACACTGTTTTTGAAGGTTTAGATGGAATTGGGAAGGGTGCAGTTATAGGTGCAGTTTCTGAAAGTTTGGAAGGAAATGGAAAACAATTAGTTGGTTTTGATAATTGGTGTGATTTTCCTGAAGAACCCGGTTCTGATATTCACGATCATCCACATCTTGCTTATCTCGTTGCTGAGCCAAGTTATTTTGGAGTTGGAGCTGCAATACGAAGAGAGTTAATTGCTAAACATAATAGAAAATATTCAGTTGAAGCACAAAGACAAGCATATGCTTTAGATAGATGGATTCAACTTCAGAGAGTTATTTTGCCTGCTTTGAAAAATGGTTCTATAGTATTAAGCAGTAGAAATGTTGCTTCTTCACTTTGTTATCAAGCTCTTGGAGCCATAAAAGAAGGAAGAGGAGAAGAGTATATTGGTAAGATAAGAGAGGAAATACTTTCTATTGAAGGTAATAAGTTTGCAATGCAGAATGCTCCAGATTTACTTGTTATTTCAACAATAAAAGATGTAGATGATTTAATTGCAAGATTAAGCGCTAGGACTAAGCAAGATAATTGTATATTTGAAAATGTTGAATTCCAAAGAGCGTTAAAACCATTTTATGAGGATCCTTGGTTGAGGGAACTGTTTGAGAAAGCTGGAAGTAAGGTGGCTTATCTTGATGCAGGAATCTCTCTGGAATCTACAAGAGAACAGGCGGTTGAGATTTATACCGATTTCCATGAAAGAGGAATAATAAAACCTAGATATCAAAACCCTTAAAACCCCATAATTTCTGTTTGTTCTATGCCCGGATGGCGCAGTGGTTACCGCGTGTGATTGGAAATCACATTTCCGCAAGGATTCCCAAGTTCAAATCTTGGTCCGGGCGTTTTCTTAAAATAAAAAATAAAAAAAATTTAATTGCTAAAAAATAAGAACTTTATAGTAAAGACAATGATTAATAAAAAGAATAAAACTCTCACAAACTTCTCGCCTTTTTTTATCGCGGTAGATGCTCCTAAATGTCCACCTATAACCGAGCCAACAAAAACAACTAAAGCATATTGATAATTAATTATTCCTTCAAAGGCAAACAAAATGGATGAAAAAACAGCAATAATTAACCACAAAATAGAGTATGTTGCATTAGAATTAATATATGAGTATCCAAAAAGAAAAATGAACACTAATGTTGCAAGTATTCCTGTTCCTGCTCCAAAAAATCCGGCATAAATTGCAACTAAGAAATACAAGAAAAATCCTATAACTTTTTTAAATTTACTAGTTTTTACTAATTTATATCCTATATCTTTCTTCGTTAACAATACTGCCAAGAAAACAATAAAAATTACTCCCAAAGTCTTAACTAATATATCTTTATCTAGAGATAATAATATTTTGGAACCTATAATTGCCCCAATTAATGAAATTACTGAAAGCAAAACAATATTTTTATATATTATTTTATTCGATTTGTGATATTTATATATTGATGAAGCTTGTCCGATTGAAGATAATCTATCTGTCGCAATTGCAACGTTTAAGGGAAGGCCTACTAAATTTAACAAAGGTATAGAAATCAACCCGCCGCCTCCTACAAGGGACCCAACAAAACTTGAAAAAACGCCAATTAAAAATAACATCAGCATTGTTGCTGTATCCATAGATTAAATTAGAGTTGGTAGTTTAAAAACCTCTTGTCATGAACTTATTTATACAATTAAAAAGATATAATCATTCTAGGCTCTCCTTAAAAACATGCCTAGACTGCGTGTAATGAATTAATATCGCGGCAAAAAATAAAAAAATAAAAAATGTTTGTAATTTAGTAACCTATACTCTCGTTTACAAATATAAGATGGATTCTGTCTTTTTCAAATTCTTTGTTTATCAAAAGTAACTTTGCCACAAAGCTACCTGAAACTCCATAAGCTTTCTTTGCTCTTTCACTTTCAAGTGGAAGAGTATGTTCATAGATTCTCTTGATTCCATCATCAGTGTTCTTTACTATCTTTTGAGTTCCAACGACCCATATTACTTTTTTTGATCCATAAACATAGGCTGGAAGTTGACTTCCTGTTGCTGAGGCTATGAGGACTTTTCCATCTTCAGTTACTGCATGTACACTGCCAACAGCATATTCTGGAGCAGCTCCAAGCATTTGCATTTCTTTTCCTTGCTTTGATTTATCCATTTTAGCAAATTTGTTTCTTATTGAGTCATATTTACCAGAGTCGTTTAATTCTTTTACAAGTCCTATTGAG
>DASZSY010000014.1:0-1562 GCA_035548435.1 Candidatus Nanoarchaeia archaeon
ATGGTAGAAATGCAATAATGAATTGTTATGAACGCATGCATTTATTAAGACTTTCAGATTACGACACAGAATTACACAAAATAGTTTCCAATCCACTTTCAAACTCAAAAGAACAAGGAAAAGTTTCAGAATTCTGGTGCAAGGTTTACAAAGAAGACCAAGCTTATATTGTTTTCTTTACAGATGATGAGGATCGAAATATGAAATTAAAACCGGGCTTTACAGTAAAGAAGTTCGTTGGAGAAGGAGAACCAGGTATTATGTCTATCGCATTAAGCGGGGAAGAAAACAGCCCTTGGAAAGAGATTGCTAATACAAATCAATTAGCAAGAGAAATTACAGCAGTTGCAATGTATAAAGAAGCAAAAGCATTAAACAAAGATATTAATGCAATCCCAGATATGCTCATGTACTTCCCTCCAGAACCTATCGAAACTTTTTAAAAGAAATTATAATAGTGCTCTACAATTTATAATCATTCGCCAACCCTCTTCCTTTTTGTTACTATTTTATGATTAAACTTAGTAACAATTAAGCATGAAAAAGATAACTCCCTTCCTATGGTTTGATACCCAAGCAGAAGAAGCGATGAACCTCTATGTTTCCATATTTAAAAATTCTAAAGTACTAAATGTTGCTAAAAATGGTGACCAAGTCTTTCAAGTAAGTTTTGAACTAGATGGGCAACAATTTATGGCCATTAATGCAGGACCACTATACAAATTTACGGAAGCTATATCCTTCTATATAGATTGTGAAGACCAAGCAGAGGTTGATTATATTACAGAAAAATTCATAACAAATGGAGGAACTCAAGAAAATTGTGGATGGATAAAAGATAAGTTCGGACTCTCATGGCAAATAATTCCAAAAGCATTAGGAGAATTAATGAGTGACCCAGATCCAATAAAATCACAAAGAGTTATGCAAGCAATGTTAAAAATGAAGAAGCTAGATGTTGAAGGTTTAAAGAAGGCATACAATCAAGAATAGTCTCACTATACCGTAATTATTTCATTGCAATTGACAATATACCCCTATATTGTAGTATGTATACAGGTAACAAAAGAGTAACATATTCTTTGAACCATAATAAATTGTAAATAATTAATAAAATGGAAAAAGTAGTAAAAGAAACAGTAGTAAGAGCACAAGGAGCAGAAGTTAATCAAACCGACACAACACCAGAAGCATCACCTTTCCAGACAGTTCAATACCTTATATATTTTTTCTTTGGAGCATTAGATATTCTTTTAGTATTTAGATTAGTTCTTAAGTTACTTGGTGCAAGTCTCTCAAGCGGATTTGTAACTTTTATTTACAATCTCTCTGGAGTCTTCATAGCACCTTTCGAAGGAATCTTTAGAACAGCAACCTCCCAAGGTTTAGAAACAACATCAGTATTAGAGCCAGCAACAGTTGTAGCAATTATTGTTTATGCTGTCTTAGCATGGGGAATTGTTGAACTTATAAAAGTACTCTCAGGCAAACAACAGGAATCATAATTAATAATCTGAGGACATTTTAGTTATCGTTTGATTTTAGAAAGTCTTGAGTCTTGC
>DASZSY010000015.1:0-33559 GCA_035548435.1 Candidatus Nanoarchaeia archaeon
GAGTTTTTCCATTAGAAAACCTTAAAGGGTTTAGTCTTCTTCCTTTGTCATATAGACTCCAGAATTCACTATCTTTAGTTGAATCTTCTTTATTATGCTCTTGCAAAAAACCTAGAGAATCAGAAGTTTTTAGTTCTTGAACCTGCTCCTCAACTTCAACGATTCTAGAATTTACGTCAAAAGAGTCCAAAGTGCTTACAGAATCAACACTTACAAGCTTTCCACTGCTATTAAATTGCATCCTTGACATTTAGCTTCGAGATTAATTGGCTTTAAAATCTTGTTCCCTGTCTAAGATCTATCGACGGAAATTTTCTTATTTGCAACAGATAATATAATTTTGTTTGGAACTAGCCTTCTTATGCCTGAATCCATGGTGGCAATATAAATTCCCTGTTTTCCCATTTTAATAAAAGCCTCATCAACTTTCCCAGGTCCAAATCCTACTTTTTTCACTTTTCTCTTCTCAATCAACTCTAGTAATGCACTCAATGCAGCTCTATTTTCAAACCTAGAAGATTCGTAAAGGTCTCTAAGTTCCTGTATGACTTCTCTAGGAACTTTCGGAGTAAAACCTAACTCTGACAGTTGATCCAAGAAATCAATTTTATTTTTAATTGCATGGATCATGAAGCTTCCATCCAAAAGAACTTCCATACTATACTAAAGCTTATCTTCTATTTATATCTTACCTGTTAGTTAAAACAAGCATCAATAAGACTTTTATACATATATTTCCTATAATAAGAGTGGAAGAAAAAGAGCACATAGTTAACGTTCTTCGTGAAGCAATAATCGCGCTAAGAAAAGAAGATGCATTAGCCTTAAGAGATCTTTCAAATAGAACTGTTCATTGTGCTTCATGCGTTCAAGATAGTGGAAGTATAACCATTGCAATATTGAACTACGCAGTAAGTAAAATCCTAGAAAGAAACCAACATCATAGAATAAAAAACTGGAGTGCAATAATAGAAAAGATAATACTTTACTATGAAATTGCTGCCAAAGAACTAGAAAAAGATAACATTGGAAACTATGAAAATAATATAATTCAGGCCAGACGTGCAATAACTGGTTTTTCAGATGTGAAACAAGCAATAAAAGAAGTTCTTAACAAGGCTTCAATAAACAAAGCATCTAAGATATACGAACATGGAATATCAATGGGGCAAGTATCAAATCTTCTGGGAGTTACTCAATGGGAACTTTCAGAATATGCTGCACAATCAAATGCTGAAGATCAAAGATTTTTTCATTCTTCAGATATAAGAAAGAGAGCCCAGATGGCCATGGATTTTTTCAAATGATAATAGAGCAAGTTAATTCAAGAAACAAAGAAGAATCTCTGAAATTTCTTAAAAAAGAGTGGAAACAATTCAATAAAGAAAATAATTACTCCTATGACACCGAGCGTTATGAATGCATATCACTAGATGAAAACAAAATAGTGGGCTTTGGTGACCTAAAAATAATTGGGGGGACTGCTTATATGGGAGAATTAATCGTAGACAAAAAATTCAGAAAGAAAGGAATAGGTAAAATGATTATAACTCATTTAGAAGAATATGCAAAAAAGAAGAATTGCCACAGATTCTTTCTAGAAACATCTGAAAAACATACAGATGCAGTAAGATTCTATAAAAGAAATGGATTTACAGAGTTAGCAAGATTACCTAATCATAAGTTTGGTTTCGAGTGGTATATATTTTCAAAGGAGCTCAACAAATGAAAGCTTTAATCTTTGACGCAGGACCATTAATCAATTTATCAATGAATGGATTGTTATATATCTTAGAAGACCTAAAAAAACAATTTGGGGGCAAATTTCTTATAACTCCTGCAGTAAAAAATGAAGTTATTGACAGACCATTAAATGTCCAAAAATTCGAACTTGGGGCTATGGAAGTTCAAAATTTGTTAAATAAGGGGATTCTTGAAATGTCCTCTTCAGCAGGAATAAACAATGAAGAGTTAGAAAAAGAAACCAATGAGATAATGGACATGGCCAATCACTTCATTGAAATAAATAACCAATGGATAAAAATCGTAAGCGCTGGAGAAATGTCTTGTCTTGCTCTAAGTAACGAGCTAAAAAGAGCGGGATGGGAAACAATGATTGCCATAGATGAAAGAACCACAAGACTTCTAGGAGAAGACCCAAAAAGCCTTGAACAACTCATGTCTCAAAAACTACATTCCCGTGCTCAAATAGTCGCAAAGGACCTACGAATATTCAATCAATTTAGGTTTATACGTTCATCTGAACTGGTATATGTGGCCTATAAAAAGGGACTCATAAGATTACAAGGCAAAAAAGTGCTCGAAGCAGTATTATATGCAACAAAATTCAAAGGCACCGCTATTTCATTTGAGGAAATAGAAACACTAAAAAAACTTTGATTTATAGACTAGAAAATTAAAGTTCTATTCTCTTTCTTATCTCTACACCAAATCTCTTCTTTCTTGCAACAGACTTTATTCCTCTTCCCATTACTTTTCCTTTGGATCTAGAGATTGCTTTATTTAACTTGTTCATGAAAATACTTATTTTTAAGCTTCTTAAATCTAAGCATTTTAGAAATTGATTAAAAATGGCCCCAGAGGGAATCGAACCCCCATCGCCTGCTCTGGAGGCAGACAGATTAACCTTTATCCTATGGAGCCTTATATCTCATACAATAATAAGGGTTTTAAGCTTTGTCGGTTATAATCCCTAGTGGAAATAGAAAAGAAAACAACCAAAGAATACTTTGACTTGATTAAAACAGGAAAAAAGAAGTTTGATGTTAGACTTGCAGATTGGGAATGCAGGGAAGGAGATATTCTTATACTGAAAGAATGGGATCCAAAAAATAAAACTTATACTGGAAGAGAAATAAGAAAAAAAGTAGGGTTTGTATTAAAAACAAAAAATCTTAATTTCTTTGATAAGAAAAACATAGATAAATACGGTTTTCAGGTAATTTCCCTCGACTGAGGATACCTTTATAAAGAATATTCGATATCCTAAAGTATGGCTAGAAAAGAGGGAAGTTCTTCAGCACAAAACTCTGAAATAAATGAGAAACTTTTACAGAATCTCATCGAACTACAAAAAGTACATGCTAATTTAGCAGAAAAATTTGACAGTTTATCTAAACAAATTTCACAACTATTAAACTTATTTGAAAACACTGCAAGAACTTTTGCTTCTAACCCTATAAACCAAGTATCTGAAAAAGATAAAGCTTTCTTAGAAAAGGTAGACAAACTTCTTGAACAGAATAAAACTATTGCAAAAGGACTTACACTAATGGAGGAAAGAATTAGGGAACGTGCTCATCAACCTGTTCAAAATACAACTCCTCAATTAACAGAGGATTCAGTTCAACCTTCTCTGAACACAAAACCTCTTCCAAGATTCTAAAATAGTAAATGAAAATAGTAAGGGCATATCAAAGTAAAAACGACATTGCTTCAGTTTTTCTAAAAGAATTTACTCGTCAGCTTATAATAAATTCAAAGCCTAAATCAAAGGTGGATCCACAAGTAATAGAAAGGGTTAGAATAAAACTAGAAAATAAAGTCCCATTAGAAACATTAATTCCTAAGCAAAGATCACAAATTGTAACTTCAAAACCAATTATAAGAAAACAAGTTCCTCTAAGAAATCTTCAAGGATTCATGCCTTCAAAACAGATTCCAAAAACAAATGTACCTTTCCCAGTTCAAAAACAAACTTCTAAGGTAGAACACATTATAAAAGATTCTCAGACAATTGATTTTGGAAAATTGTCTACATTTCTATCCGATCTGTCTGTTACAGGAGTTGAATGCCCTGGCCCAAACAAAAATGTTCTTGTAAATAAATCAGGTTTAGTACAAACAAGTGCAGTTACCATGTCTGCAGACGAAATGCAAGAAATATTAAAAGAGTTTTCAGAAAAAACAAAAATCCCGCTTATTCCAGGAATATTCAAGGCACTTTATAATAACTTTCTTATAACTGCAGTAATATCTGAAATTGCTGGAAATAGATTTATAATAGAAAAACACTTTGGACAGCTAAACCTCCCTAGAAAAGAACAGTAAAATGAGTAGAGTATTAAAAAAGTTATATTCTGAAAGACAAAAAGAAATAGAGGATCACTTAAAAAAATTCAATAAAAAAGAAGAAAAAGAAAGATATGCAGAATTCATATTTTGTATTCTAACTCCTCAAAGCAACGGAAAGAAATGTTGGGAAGCTGTTGAAATTATATTAAAAGAAAATCCAAAAGATGAAAAAAGCATATCTAAAATATTAAAGGGAAGATCAAGATTTCATAACACAAAAGCAAAAAGAATACTACTTTCTAAATCTCAGTGGAATGAAGTTAAAGAGATATTAAACAGAAATGAAGATGCCCTAGTTCTAAGAAATAAAATAGAAGAGAAAGTGAATGGCTATGGACTAAAGGAAGCATCGCATTTTATTAGAAATATTGGATTGTCAAACAATAAAGTAGCTATTTTAGACCGACACATTCTTAGAAATTTAAAGAAATTTAATGCAATAAAAGATATTGAAATTAAAGGCAAGAAAGGATACCTTCAGCTAGAGAAACAGGCAATAGAATTTTCAAAAAAAGTCAACATTCCAATAGATCATCTAGATGTTTTATTCTGGCACCTAGAACATGGTGAATATTTTAAGTAGATTTAAGTTTATATTTCTGAAACAATATTTCATTTGCAGGTCTAATAAAACTTGCTAGTATTTGAGGAAATACAAAGGTGCCTAACGTCCATGAATATGATAGTTCTGGTAAATTAAGAGGCACTTTAACAACCGTTTCAACTCCCTTTGAAATTGCATTAAAATTAATTTTCAGCTCTTCTAAAGAAGGTTTGCCAAAAAAGAAATCATAAGCTTCTCTCTCAAAACTAGACAGTAAAGACCTTGCCTTTATAATCTCAGTTTGAAGAGGCAAGGCAATACCTTCCCTATCTCTTGTCCTAAAGACAAATAAAGATTCTTGAGAATTTGAAAATTCAATGTAATGATTTCCCTGCCTGTATGATAAGAAAACCATTTCTCTTTGCACTTCTGGATGAACTTTCAAGCTTAAAGAGTGACTTACTTGAACTTTAGAAAAATTAAAGCCTAGATAATCAAAAAATCTATGAGTCAAATCAGGTTTTAATTCAATTTGAGGCATAATTATAGAAGACTTCAAACTTAAAAAACATTCCTGCAGTCAACTATAAAGGTTTAAACATCAATAATGCTTCAAACATTATTGTAGCTTAAAAGTTCAATAGGAACTTTTAAATAAATACTAATACAAATAGCTCTATGAAGACATTAGTCTTAAGTTTAGGAGGCTCATTAATTGTTCCAGATAATGTAGACATAAAGTTTCTTGAATCATTTAGAAAAGAAATAAGAAAACACTACAAAAACACAAGATTTGTGATTGTATGCGGCGGGGGCTCAATAGCAAGAAAATACATAAATGCTCTAGTAAAAGAGAAAGCTTCAATTTACGATCAATCCCAAGCTGGAATGAGGGCCACTAGAATGAATGCATTACTTTTAATGGATTTATTTGGTAAAGAAGCTAATGATACCTTGCCAAAAGATATGACTGATGTTCAAAACAACCTTAGAAAAAACAAGGTAGTTATATGTGGAGCATTAAGATTTACTCCCCATTCAACCTCTGACGGCACTGCAGCACGTTTAGCAAATCATATTGGTGCAGACTTTGTTAATATCACAGATGTTCCTGGTTTATATACTGATAATCCTAAAACAAATAAAAATGCTAAATTCATAGCTCATGAAAGTTGGAAAGACTTTGAAAAAAGAGCTCTTGCAATAAAACACAAACCAGGTCAACATTTTGTGCTTGACCAAGAAGCGGCAACTATAATAAGAAAACATAAAATAAAAACATTAATTGTTGGACCTTCCCCAATTAACCTCTCAAAAGCAATAAAGGGAAATAAGTTTATTGGAACGCAGATATACGGATAAGATGATACTTGAACCAAGGAATGCTGAAGAACTTAGAAAAATAAAACCTCCAAGAATAGTGAGGGCACAGGATATCTCATTTAATAGAAGAGTAATAGACCAAAAACTAGCAAATATTCTTGTTCTTCCTTCAAAAAACATTAAAAAGGATTCCCTGAAATACTTGGATTCTGGATTAAACTCTATTGCTCTTAGACAAGCTTCAAAAAATAAGATTGTTTTGGGTATAGATTTAGAATATTTAAGAAAACTTGATAAAAAACAGCTATCTGAAAACATAGCTCGACTTTCTCAAGATATAAAGTTAGCAAGAAAATGTAAAGTTAACCTTGCCTACTCCAATAATAAGAGCGATATTGGTGCAAGAGCATTTCTTAGAGCTTTAGGTGCATCCACAGGCCAAGCTTCAAGAGCAATATCTTTTTAATACCCCTAACCCTAATATACCTATGGAAGCTAAAGAAACAAACATTGAAGAGATAATAGACTCATTGTCTCCTCTTGAAAGAAAAGTAGTCCCTTTTTTATCAGAAAATTTCTCTAAAATACAAGAAAAATCAGGTTTAGACAATATATCTGCCTTAAGAGCATTAAGATTTCTAGAATCTAAAGGGGCAATCAAACTCACAATAGTTGAAAAAAACACTGCTCAGTTGTCTACAAACGGAATATATTACAAAAAAAATCATTTACCTGAAAGAAGACTTTTAATGGTTCTAGAGGAACAGCCTTCTTTAGAGCTAGAAGAAGCAAAAAAAACAGCAAAATTATCTGAAAATGAATTTAGAGTCTCAATTGGTGTACTGAAGCAAAAAAACCTAGCTACTCTAGAAAATGGAAAAATAAAATTAATTGCAAAAAAAGAGCAGTTAATCCAAAAATTTCCTGAAGAACACTTGATTGAACTTCTACCTCTAGCCTTAAACTCAATGACAAAAGAACAAATGTTAATTTTAGAGCAGTTAAAGAAAAGAAAAGAAATAGTAGAGATATCAAAACAACAGGAAGTTGAAATAAGCATATTAGATTTAGGTAAAAAACTATCTGGAAAAGAAATTAGATCTGATTTAATAGAAGAAGTAACTCCTGAAATAATTAAGTCCTGGAATAAACAAAAGAAATTTAGAAAATATGATATTAAGGCTAATGTTCCAAAAGTATATCCTGGAAAAAGACACTTTGTTAACCAAGCAATAGAATATGCAAGAAACATTTGGATTGAACTTGGATTTACTGAATTGGAAGGCCCTATGGCTGATAGCTCATTCTGGGTTTTTGATTCACTATTCACTCCACAAGATCACCCTGCTAGAGAAATGCAAGATACATTCTTCATAAAAGAGTCTAGTTCAACTCTTCCAAATCAGGAGATTGTAAATAAAGTTAAATTAGCCCATGAAAAAGGGGTTGCTGGAAGCACTGGCTGGAAGTACAGTTGGACTGCACAAAAAGCTGAAAAAAATGTATTGCGTACACATACTACAGGTCTTTCAGCAAGAGCATTATCTAACATAGACCTCAAGAAACTTCCTCAAAAATATTTTGCAATAGGAAAAGTGTTCAGAAATGAAACAGTTGACTGGAAACATGGATTTGAATTTTATCAAACTGAAGGAATAGTTATAGATAAAAATGCTAATCTTTCACATCTCCTAGGATATCTAAAATTATTTTATAGCAAAATGGGATTCGAAAAAATAAGATTTAGACCTAGTTTCTTCGCATATACTGAACCTTCAGTTGAAATAGAAGTATTTCACCCAGAAAGAAAAGAGTGGATTGAGCTCGGAGGAGCAGGAATATTCCGCCCAGAAGTAGTTGTTCCACTTCTTGGAGAATATGTTCCAGTTTTAGCCTGGGGACAAGGATTTGACAGAATAATTATGGATTATTATAAAATAAAGGATTTAAGAGAGATGTATAACAATGACATAAAACAATTAAGAGAAAAGAGGTCCTGGTTATAATGGCAAATCTTACATTCACAAGACAAGAATTTGAAAGACACATTAAACTTACTCCAGAAAATGTAGAAAAAATATCAATGTTAGGTATTCCTTTAGAAATACATGGAAACGAAGTAATGATTGAAGTTTTCCCAAACCGCCCCGACCTTTTGTCACTGCAAGGAATTGTAAGAACTCTAAAAGCATTTCTAGGAAAAGACCAAGGGTTAACAGAATATTCAATAAAACCTGCAGAAAGGAATTACAAAGTTATTATAGATAATTCAGTCAAAGAAGTACGTCCATACACTGCATGTGCAATAGTAAAAAATCTTGATTTAGATTCTCAGTCCATAAAACAAATCATAGACCTACAAGAAAAATTACATTCTACATTCGGAAGAAATAGAAAAAGATGTGCCATAGGAATATATCCTATGGAAAAGATATCTCTTCCTATCAAATACGCTGCTATGCTTCCAGAAGAAATAAAATTTCTTCCATTAGAAGCAGAAAAGGAAATGAATGGAAAAGAGATTCTTGAAAAGCATCCAGTTGGGAAGACCTATGCCCATCTTCTTCAAGAAGCAAAGAAATATCCAGTTTTTATAGATTCTAAAAAACAAATCCTTTCAATGCCTCCAATAATAAATAGTGAATTAACTGGGCGTGTGACTGAAAAAACAAAAGAAGTGTTTATAGAATGCTCTGGATTTAGCTATGAAGTTGTTAGTCAAGCTCTGGCCATCGTAGTTACAAGTCTAGCTGAAATGGGTGGCAAAATCTATCAAATGAATTTAGATTATTCTGGAAAAACAATAAAATCACCTTTACTTGAATCAAAAACTCAAAAAATAAGCTTAGAAAATGTAAATAAAATACTTGGACTTAATATAGATGAAAAAGAAATATCAAAACTTCTTCCAAAAATGGGATATAACTACAAAAAGGGACAAGTTACCTTCCCTGCTTGGAGAACAGATATAATACATGAAATAGATGTAATTGAAGATGTAGCAATAGCATATGGATACGAAAGACTCATACCTATAGTACCTCAGATACCTAGTATTTCAAAACAATTAGAAAGTAAAAAGATTGAAAATGTTCTATCTTCAATACTTACTGGATTAGGATTACTAGAAGTTTCATCCTTCCATTTAATAAAAGAAGAAGAAACAAAAAAACTCAAAGAAAAACCAATAGAACTTGAAAACTCAAAGACTGAATACAAACACCTAAGGCAAAATCTTTCCTCGTGTTTACTTAGAATACTTGCAGATAATAAAGACAATGAATATCCTCAAAATATATTTGAAATTGGACAAGTTTTCAAAAAAAATCAAAATTTAGTATCTGAAGAAAAAAAATTAGCAATTGCATTGACTCCGGGACAGTTCACTCAAGGCAAGCAAATAATTGAAAGTTTATTTAATCAATTAGGAGTGCAAGCATCTCTAAAAGATTATGAAAATGATCTTCTAATCTCTGGAAGAACTGGAAACATACTTGTTAACAATGAATCTATTGGATATATAGGAGAGGTTCATCCAGAAACACTAAAATCTTGGAACATTAAGCTTCCTGTTCTGCTAATTGAAATTTCTTTAGATAAGCTGTCTAAATATCTCAAAGTGCACTAAAATAAGATTTGTTAATAATAACTTTTATCCTTCTTTTGTTCTACATCTTTTGGATTTTGTATGTGAGATATAATCTCATGTAAACTCTTCTTTGAACTTACCCACACAGAGAATATTTCTTTTATAACCTGACATTCCTTATCTTCTTTATACTCTACATCAAGAGATAAAGATTTTAACATTAAGGATGCAAAAGAGTCATAGAACTTGTCGAGTTGTTTTTTGTCTTCTACTGACATTGATTTAATGTACTTGTAAAGCATTCTTGGTGCTTGCTGTGGAGCAAGCAACGATTCAACAAAGCGCTGGGTAGCCATTATTTTTTCCATCATTACAACACGAACAACACGTGGAAGTATCTCGCTTTGCCTTTCAATCTTCTCAATCTCAAAATTTTCGTTAAGTTCCTTAAATGAAGGCAATTTATACTTCTTCTCATATACTCCATAACTCTTTTTTAATTGCTCTAATTCCATAAACCACACTAGAAGAGGGTATTTATAGAGCTTTCTCTCACTATTTGCATGCCAAACAAGAAACTTACAACAGAACAAAAATATGTGTTATTTGAACACGGTACTGAGAAGCCGTTCTCTTCCCCATTATTAAAAAATAAAGATTCAGGTAATTATTTATGTGCAAATTGCGGAGCTAAATTATTTTCATCTGACTCTAAGTTTGAATCTGGCACTGGATGGCCTAGTTTTGATGCGGCAGTTGTAGGTGCAATAGAATGGAAGGAAGACAAAAGCAATAATATGCAGAGAACTGAAGCAATATGTAGAAAGTGCAAAGCTCATTTAGGACATATATTTGATGATGGCCCAACTCAAACAGGTAGAAGATTCTGTATTAATGGTTGTGCACTTGATTTTAAGAAAAGTTAAAAGCCTCTCCCGAGGATTGAACTCGGGACCTTTACATTACCAATGTAACGCTCTACCACTGAGCTAGAGAGGCACCCTTTTTTTAACAAAATACCCTATAAAAAATTAGCTATGACTGAGATTAGTATTATTATAACTAAACCAGTCTCTTTTTATAACCTGTCCAGTTATATCAAAAAATTGATCATAGCTATGTCCAAACCAGGAAACATAAAGGGCAAACAATTTGTCTTTATCAAGAGAACTTGAAAAATCAATTTTTTCTTTACTAACTATAAAGAAGAACTGTCCCAAGAGTAAAAGAGAAACAATAAAAATAAATCTGATCATTTAGAGATATTTGTAGCGTTTAAAGTCCATTCCTGATGTATTACATATCCAGTAACATCAACAACATTATGTCCTAGTTGTTTTAGCCATAGAACATAAAACTTACCCAAGGAAAGAAAACCTTCAAAGGTAGTCAAATCAACTGAATGACTTCTATAAACTATTAAAACCGAGCCCACTGCAAATAATATTAAAGCTCCGATGAAGTACATTTGAAATTCATGATGCAAGTGTTTGAACTTAAATACAATAAACAAAACAACCACTACAAGTCCAAGTAAAACCCATGTAAAATCCATACAAACTTTAATTCATAGTTCTATAAAAATCTTGTTGTGGGCAATATTTAAAAGAGATATTCTGCACATAAATCCATAGCCCTGTCGTATAGTGGTCAAGTATGCGGGACTCTGGCTCCCGGGACCCAGGTTCGAATCCTGGCAGGGCTATTTACATAATGAAGAGGTTATTCAAGTTCAAATATCCAAAAATAGGGCTTCTCATAGTATGTACGGTTATTGCCTACCTATTTTTTTCACATGAGATTGGAAAACAATTCCTTAGTTTATTAGGACTTGAGGGATATTTTGGAAGTTTTATAGCAGGTATTTTATTTTCATTCGGATTTACAACCCCTTTTGCAATAGGAGCATTTGCAGTAATGTCTCCAGGCAACGTTTACCTTGCTTCAATAATTGGAGGCCTAGGAGCAATGCTAGCAGACTTAACCATATTCAAAATAATAAAAATATCTTTTATGCCAGAATTAAGAAAATTGATGAAAAATAAAACATTTAAGCTAATAACCGAGCATAAGATTCCATTTAAAACAAAAATAAAAAACTATTTTATGTATGCTTTCTCTGGAATAATAATTGCTTCTCCCTTGCCTGACGAAATTGGAATAACCATGCTTGCAAGCATATCTAAAATTAACGCATTTACCTTAGCAATAATTAGTTTCATATGTAATACTTTAGGTATACTAATAATTCTTTTAATCTAAGCATAACTCTTTTAAACCAAATAAAACTTGAATTATCAAGCTCTTGTAGTATAGAAGCCAAGTACATCGCCCTCTCGAATTGCCGAGGAATAACGCGTTGAGCTGATGTCCTCAGTCCACTCTTGGACAGGCACTGTTTAATTACATTGCCTCAAAATTTGAGGCAATGGAGAACGGCGAGAACCCGGGTGCGAATCCCGGCAGGAGCATTTTTATTAATTAATACCTAAATTTAATTGATAATCGCTATTAATTTGGGCTTCGTCTTTTGACACATTGATAGATCTCCACATGTCTATTGCTGCTTCAACACTTTTAATAGAATAAGATACCACTGATCTATCTTGATTAAAACCATAAGTCTGAATTACTTCTTTACTAGACTTACCTTGAATTTCTGAGAGAATATAAAATAATCCTGCTCTAGCTCTTGCAGTTAGAGTATCTCTCTTAGAACTAGTTAAAATTTCAGATGGAATTCCTACGTCTTGGGAATAAAAAGACAAAGTGTCATTTTTATAAGCTGCCCAATCTCTTTTAGCTATAGCATTACAAATCAATCTCCATGAATATTCTAGCTCTGCTTTTGGAGGCAATTTTAGTTTTCTTTCTTCACAACCCTCTAAGAATTTTTTAGAAGCTTCAGCAACAGATTCTTGACTCTTTAAATTAAGTTTGCATTTAGCATAATTTGCGTCTAAATCATATCCTTCTAGAAGCAAATGTGCAAATCCGTATCTAAAAGGTAAGACCTCGACTTTCCTAGAGTTGTCAATAAAAAAAGATTTTTCTTTATTTGGATAATCTGAAAATAATAAGTATTCGGATTTAACCAAGTCTAGTGGATCTGAAGAATTCCACAAAGCTCCTACGGCACCAAAAGCACCCATCCAATAATCTCCTTTAGAACCTTTTCTAAAATATTCTTCGGGAAATAATTCTGCCCTAGCTCGTTCAATGCTGCCATTAAAGAAATTACTTAAAATTGCTCCAAAGCCATTTCTATGAAAAAACTCTACGGATAAAGATTTGGCTTCTACAGACTCTGGAATCATCTTACACAATAGTTTCTTTACGATTAGTCTACCTGAAGGATGTGCTTTTAATTTTGCAGCATATTGAGCTCCAAAACGAGCCTTAAAAATCTCTCCCAAAGTTTTTTCAGATTCTATGGTTGATGCAACCACATCATGTAAAGTTCTGTCTTCAGAATCCTTTCCCATTTTATCGTCTAAAGAAAATAAACCTCTTCTAGGAAATCTTTTATGCCTAAAAGAATGAACAAGTTGCTTTCCCATTGCTCTAGAAGCAGCCCCCATCAAGTATTTGACGTCGGTATTTTTAGAAGAAGCTTCCCAAGCAGCTATAAGCCCTAACTGGATTAAATCTTGCAAATCTACAGCACCCATTCCATTAAATCTTCTATGATAAGAACGAGCAAGATTAGCAATATTAGGCTCTATCGGTGCAACTATAGAATCATACTGCCTTGTTGTTTCACTCAAGCTCATAAAAACCTGCAAAAAACTCTCTTAATAAACCCTATCTTTCAATAAAATTAGGTAAATGTCGTCAATTCAAACAAAAACAGCAATATATTTTTAAACACAACATTAAAATAATACATTGTAATTAGAATAGAGGTAAAAATGGAACAAAAAATAGAGGCTGATTTTATAAATGAAATGCATGAAATAGAAGAGATTCAAAAAGAAGTAAAAGAGATTCAAGATACAATAATTCCTTCTTCAAATCAGCACATAAAAGTAACTGACGAAGAATTTGCAAGTATTCTAAAAATGGTTGCTCCAGGAACTCAATTACGCAGTGCTTTAGACAGTGCATTAAAAGCAGGAAAGGGTGCATTAATTGTACTTGAGAATGAAAGCCTAATTCCGCTTCTAGATGGAGGATTTAGAATAAATTGCAGGTTCACTCCTCAAAGACTTGTAGAGCTTTGTAAAATGGATGGAGCAATAGTACTTTCAAAAGATGGGAAAAGAATAAACTACGCAAACGTTTTGCTAACTCCTGACAGCAAGATAAAGACTGCAGAAACTGGAACAAGACACAAAGCTGCAGAAAGAACTGCCAAGCAAATACAAAGCCTTGCAATTGCGATATCAGAGAGAAAACATGAAATTAGCTTATTCTACAAAACACACAAATATCATCTAAAAAGCACAGATGAAGTTCTTAGAAAAGCAAATGAACACCTACAGCTTCTAGAAAAACAAAGAGAACTATTCGACCAATACGTAGAAAAGCTAAACAAGTTAGAACTAAGAAACTATCCAAATGTTCAACAGGCATGTCTAGTAATACAAAAGGGAAGAATAATTCAAAAAATCAACAATGACGTAAAGAAAAGTATAATTGAACTAGGAAGCGAAGGAACTCTTCTAAAGAGTAGATTAAAAGAAATCTCTGCAGGAGTTGAAAAAGAAACTAACCTCGTACTAAAGGATTATACTAGAGTAGACGTAAAGAAATCAAGGACTCTTCTTGAAACTCTTTCCTATGAAGAAATTCTTGACCAGAATAATATCCTTAAGGTTCTTGCATATGAGAACCAGCCAGAAGCATTCCCTATCAAAGGCTGGCGTCTTTTGTCAAAAACTGCCATGTCTGAAGATATAGTATCTACAATAATGAAAGGATTTGGAACCCTTGGAAAGATACTTCACTCAAGCACAAAGGAATATCACGGAGTACTTGGAGAACAACAAGGACGTATTGCGAAAGAAGAAATAGACAAACTCAAGCTCCACAACTAAATTGTTTAGACTGGGAAACTTTATAAACCACATTTTTCTGTTCTCAATATGAAAAGATCATCAAGACGTTGGAAGAAAAAGAATCAAATGAGATGGAAGTGGCAGAGAAAGAGACTCAAGAAAGAAAAGAGAAGAAGAAGAATGCACAGAGCTAGATCTGCTTAAATTTAAATAAAAAGCTTTAAATAGGTTCATCCAGCACTATTTTTATGACAAAGCAACTTAGAATAACAAGATTACCTAATTACAGTTTAAGAGTACCTATAGTGGCTGAAATAGAAAGAGTCAAAGATAATTATGGTGGAGTAATGTTCTACGCAGATTCTAGTAAAGTTACTGGAATAGATGTTGCAGGTCAAGGAAATACTGCATTTGAGGCATTAGATGACCTAGCAAGAATAATTGACAAAGAATACAAATTTATGACTTCTCAAACAAAAACTACAGATCTAAGAGGATATGCAAGAAAGCTAGTTGAAAAAGTAGGACATCATATTCTATCCGAAAGACAAGCAGCTTAAACATAAGACTATCTCTAAAAACACAACAATCTTTATATAAACAATATTCTAACTTCAAATATGCAGAGCGATATCTGGACAGAAAAATATCGTCCTTCAACTTTTGATGAGGTGGTCGGACAACATGAAATTGTAAAGAGAGTTAGATCTTTGACTCAAAGTATGAATATTCCTCATCTTCTATTTGCAGGTCCTGCCGGAACTGGAAAATCTACGCTTGCTTTAATTACAATAAAAGAATTATTTGGAAAGGCATGGAGAGAAAATTATCTTGAATTAAACGCTTCAGACGAACGTGGAATTGACGTTGTTCGTGAAAAAGTTAAAGATTTTGCCAGAACAAAAGCAATTGATAGTGTGCCATTCAAAGTTATTTTCCTTGACGAAGCAGATGCATTAACAAGAGAAGCACAACAGGCACTTAGAAGAACAATGGAAAATTATTCAGCCACTTGTCGTTTTATTCTTTCATGCAACTATTCAAGTAAAATAATAGAACCTATCCAATCCCGTTGTGTAGTACTACGTTTCAAACTTCTAGAAAAGAAAGACATTGCTTCAATAATAACAAGAATATGTGAAAAAGAGAAACTAAAATTTGCAGACGATGCAATGGCTACATTATATGAAGCAAGCGAAGGAGATTGTAGACGTGCAATAAACCTGCTCCAAGCTACAGCTTCAATTGCACTTGATATAAATGGTGAAATGATAAAAATGATTGCTTCTGCAGGAAAACCTGCAGACATAAAAGTAGTACTTGATTATGCATTAGCAGGCGATTTTGTAAATGCAAGAGATAAACTCTTGGACGTTATGCTTAAAGATAGCATCTCAGGAACCGATGTCATAAAAGCTATACAAAAAGAGATATGGTCTCTTCAGATAGAGCCTGAGATAAAAGTAAGATTGACTGAAAAAACAGGTGAAACAGAATTCAGAATGATTGAAGGAAGTGATGAATTTGTTCAACTGCAAGCATTACTAGCATCTTTTGTTCTTGCTGGACAAGGCAAGCACGTATAAAATGAAAAGAGTAGCATTAATTGAAAAATATAGAGCTAAAAAGTATTCTGACTTTCTAGGAGTTGACACTCCAATAATTGAAATAAAAAAGTTTCTTCAAGAGTTTCCAAGAAAAAAAGCTCTTTTAATTCATGGAAGTGCTGGAACTGGAAAAACTTCTCTTGCACATGCAATTGCTAAGGAAAATGACCTTGAAGTTTTGGAATTGAATGCCTCAGATTTGAGAAGTAGAGTAAAGTTAGAACAGATACTAAAACCTGCTTCAGAGCAATTAAGCCTTTTCAAGAAAGGTAAAATCTTGCTTATGGATGAAGTCGATGGAGTAACAGGCACAGACATAGGAGGAATTCCAGAATTACTAAAAATAATTGATTCAACAACTTTCCCAATGATAATGACTTGCAACGATGCTTGGCAATCTAAACTATCTCCTTTAAGATCTGCTTCAAAGCTAATTGAAATAAAACCCTTGCCTGCTTCAGTTATAATAGAAATATTGATGAAAATAGCTAAGGCTGAAAACATCAAACACGATATCACAACTATACAAAAAATAGCAATAAAATCTCAGGGAGATGTGCGTGCAGCTTTAAACGACCTTCAATCTTATAGTGCTGGAGAAAGCATTCTTGAAAAAGATACAGAAAGAAGAGATAGAGAAGATACAATATTCAATATTTTAAGAAGATTATTCAAAGAAAGAGGAGATTTCTTAGATTTATTTGATGCAACTAAACTTTCACTAGACGAGATATTACTTTGGATAGAAGAGAATATTCCAAGAGAATACAAAAATGAAGTTCTTGCAAAAGCATATTACGCTCTTGGAAATGCAGACGTTTTCAGAGGAAGAATATATCGCCAGCAAAGTTGGAGATTCTTAGTTTATCAAAACATATTCCAAAGTGCAGGAGTTTCCTATGCTAAATCCTCTCCTTTGGCAGGTTTTACAAAATATGAACCTCCAAAAAGAATTCTTAAAATATGGATGCATAATCAAAAGACTGGAAAGAAGAAAACAATTGCTAAAAAATATGCAAGCCTAGTTCACTGTTCTACACGCCGTGCTCTCAATGACTTCCCATTGCTCAAGTTAATAATGAAAAAGAATGCAATAAAAAGACAGCTTAAACTTTCAGAAGAAGAAGAATCATATTTAGACAGTTAAAGATAAAATTTTATTTTTTATTTTCTTTATACAGAGAAGAAACATAATCCCAATCAATTATCTCAAGTATTGCTTTAACATAATCTGCTCTTTTGTTTTGATATTTTAGGTAGTATGCGTGTTCCCATATATCTACTCCAAGAAGTGGAATTTTTCCTTCCATTAGTGGACTATCTTGGTTCGGAGTGCTATAAACCTCTAAATTTCCTTTGTTTAAAACAAGCCATGCCCATCCGCTTCCAAATCTTGTTGTGGCTGCCTGCAAAATCATATCTTTGAAAAGTTGAACACTTCCAAATGTTTTCTCTATATCTTTAAGTAATTCTCCTCTCAATTCCTTCCTAGTTGGAGAAAGTAATTTCCAGAAAAAAGAATGATTTACATGTCCTCCACCATTGTTTCTTATTGCATTTCTAACATCTTCAGGCATCTGTCCTAAATCTTTTAACATACTTTCAGCAGTCCTTTCAGCCAAAAAAGAATATTTTCCAACTGCTTCATTCAGCTTATCAACATATGTTTGATGATGCTTACTATGATGAATTTCCATTGTTTTTGCATCTATTGTTGGTTCTAAAGCAGCATAAGCATACGACAATTTAGGGATTGTAAATACCATATTACAACAAAGAGACTATCAGTTATAAATCTTTACGACAATAAAAGGATTAATAAAACTCATTTCCCTGAGATAAACATGGCTTATGATATAACTGTCGGTAGAGATACCTCTGACAAAGAAAAGTTTGGAAACAAGGGGCTTGTTTATCTTGGAAAGGGATATGTAAAGATGGGAAATTATACTTCTCTTTCAAATAGGATTCTAATGGATGTGGCAAGAAGCCACGTAATCTTGATTGCTGGAAAACGTGGAAGTGGAAAAAGTTATACTCTTGGAGCAATAGCAGAAGAACTTGCAAACCTTCCTCCAGAATCAGCGAAAAACATTGCATCAGTTATATTTGATACAATGGGAATATTTTGGACAATGAAATACAAAAATGAGAAAGATCTTCCTTTACTAAAAGAGTGGGGTCTTGATTCAAAGCCATTAAATGCAAAAGTTTTTGTTCCTTATGGAAAAGCAGATGAATACAAGCAGAAAGGAATTCCAGTAGATGCAACATTTGCACTTTCTCCTTCGGAGTTAAAACCTGAAGATTGGCTTACTCTATTTGGAATAGAAATGACTTCCCTTCCCGGCGTGCTAATAGAAAGAGTTGCAAGTTTAGAAGATAAAGATGCAGGAATTCAAGATATTTTAGAAGCAATAGATGCAGATAAGGAAGCTTCAGATGAAACAAAAAGCATCGTGCGTGGAATGTTTATGGCTGCCCAGTCTTGGGGAATATTCTCAAAAGATAAAAATGGAACTCAAATAAAAGATTTAGTCGTCCCAGGCTCAACCACAGTACTTGATGTTTCAGTTTATAGTTCAATAGGTGCTTGCAATGTTCGTGCACTTGTTATCAATCTTGTTTCAAGAAAACTGTTTGAACAGAGAATGACTGCAAGAAAGCAAGAAGAACTTGATTCAATAAGAGAAGGAAAGTCATATCTTTCTTATGCAAAACACAAAGATCCTTTGGTTTGGATGTTTATTGATGAAGCACACGAATTCTTGCCTAAAAATGGAAAAACTCCTGCAACAGACGCTTTAATACAAATACTTAGAGAAGGAAGACAGCCGGGAATTTCATGTGTTTTGGCAACACAGCAGCCTGGGCAAATACATCACGACGTTATGACTCAGTCAGATATAGTTATAGCTCATAGATTAACTGCCAAGCAAGACATTGAAGCTCTCAACGAAATAATGCAAACATATGTTTTAGATGGAATAAAGAAACAAATTGATGACCTTCCCTCTTTGAAAGGAAGTGCAATAGTTCTTGATGATAACTCTGAGAGAATTTATCCTATCCGTGTTCGTCCTCGTTCAACCTGGCATGGTGGAGAAGCTCCAACTGCTATAAGTGCAGACTTCAAGATATAGGTTTAAAAACCATCTTCTGAGACTATTTGTATGAACTCAAAAAATTTCCCAATGATAGATTCTCAGGGAGAAGCTTTTCTTGAAGAAGTAGTTCTATGGACTGACTTAAACATTGAAAGAAAAAAATGGTCTAATAGAGATATAGAAAGAAAACTAGGTCGTAGAACCGCTCAAGAAGTGATAAACTCTGGAAATACCTGTTATATGAATCCTTGTTTAGATTTAACATTGGTTGCTGCAGCAACAGCACAAATAAATGGAATACCTCATACATTAGTAATAGAAGAACACGGGCCTACAGATAAATTTCCAGAAAATAGGCTTCATTTTGCTTTAGAAATAAGCGAAGGAAAAGAAATTTTCTTAAACTATAAATCTGGAAATAATGTACAAATAGGTTCTGGAAAATATCCTGGAAGAAGCGATATACCAAGAATACAAATGGTGCATCTAGATGGAAGAGATATCGATTATAGTTTACCCTTGCACAGAAGCTTACATCATTCTTCTTTAAATGAAGCCCTCAAAAAAATGTTCAAGGGATACAACTTAGCACAGCAGTTACATAGGTTAACCAAAGACAATACTGAAAGAAACTATCAAGCATATCTAAAAAAATCAGGATTGACCTTTAAAATAGAATATTTATTATAAAATCTTAAAATCAACTCTATATCTATACTTTCTAACTCCAATATCTCCCGCCTTCTTAATACCTGAAATCTTTATTTTTTTCTTAGCTTTTTTAGCTTCATCAGATATCATATCAAGCAATTGTTGTTTATCTTCTTCTGCATAAAATCCGTAGTAATGTATGATTGTTCCTTTTTTAGAAAGTTTAAAAGCACTTTGTAAAAAAGAGTCCTTTAGGTTAGGTCTAGCCATAACTATTCTATCGAACTTTTCTTTTGTTTTTAATGCATACCTTTTTACATCGGCCTGCACAACTTCAACATTAACTTTATTTTCTTTAACATTGTCTTTTGCATATTGCAGACAAGCTCTATTTAGTTCAACACTCACAGTTCTTTTAGGTTTCTTTGTTTTAGCTATTACTATTGGAAATGGAGCTACTCCAGCAAACATAACTAGCACAGATTCACCTTTCTTAACAATTCCTGCAAGTTCACTTCTTTCACTGCTTAGTCTAGGAGAAAAATAGCAATCATCTATATTAAATCTAAAAACACATCCATTTTCTCTATAAACTACTTCTTTTGTTTTCTCCCCACAAATAAACTTTGTTTCTGGAGTTCTTAACCTTCCAGAAATTTTATCAGATTTTTCTAAAACAGTTTTTACCTGCTGTCTTGTTTTAAGAAACTCTTCTCCAAACTTGACTTTATCTTTCTTTTTCATCTTTCTAGGGAACTTCACAAGAACTATATTGCCAAGAATATCATAACCTGTCATAAACATACAAAAGAAATACCAGTTAAATACCTTGCTTATAACCTCTAAAAAGCTGCACAGCAACTTTTAAATACAAACAAGAATATTATATGTAGTACAAAGAGGATAAAATGCACAAAGCAATAGGTTATGTTTCATCTTTTCTAGGACTTGTAGGAATAGCTGCAAGTACATTCGGTTCTGCCTCGCTGCAAACAGCAATTGGCCTTGGCCCTGAAAACAAAGTAGCAGACACAACAGTTCTTATTGCAGGAATAATACTTGTAGCTCTTGGAGTTTTCTTTATAGCTAAGGGAGCCAGCAACAAGGTTTCTGAAGTCCCAATATATAACGGAAAAGATATTGTAGGATATAGAAGAGTTAAAAATTAATTTTTAGAAATTATAAAATTTTATTTTAATTTATTGTTTTCTAAGCCATTCTATATGGCTCTTAAGTTCTTTTATTGTTTTCTCAGCAGTCTTCTTGTCTATCGCACCGCGAGCTAATTGCTCTTGTACCTCGAATATTTGCATATTAAGTCTTCCTATTTCTCTATTAGCAAAATATTGGTCTTTTTGTATATTTTTTATTGCCTTTAGTCTTCTGTTTATCACTCCATCTAAAAGTAAACAAGCAACTCCAGTTACTAAAGTCCAAAAGTAAACTATACTATTAGAGGTAGAAGTATATTCTGATGTCCAAAGCCCTGTATAAATTATAATCCAGAACAACCAGCCTGCTTTTCTTATTATATCATTGTCTTCGGCAGCACTATAAAGAAAATAAAAGTACAAGATAAATGGAAGTATAGATGTAAGAACGATTCCAAGAAGCTTATATGTAGACATAACTGTAGTAAACCATTCATAATCAATCCATCTTATACTAAGCAAGGATATTGCAATAGTTAATACTTTTATGATTGCTGCATGTCCCTGAAAGATTGGAACTTTTTTAAGGGCAATAAAAACCATGCTTGCAATCAAAATAAACAAAAGTAATGTTTCAAAGATATATCCTGAAGAATAACTTCCAAATAAAGCATTTAAAACAGGTTCAAAGAAATCTGTAACTGTATAAACTATCTCATGTCCTACCTGCCCGAATGAAGGAAGATAGTAAGCAGACACTGAAGATACAGAAAATATTAAAGATCCAAGGAAAAGAAAAACAAACATAACCTCTGATTTTTTCATGTCTAAGATAGATATTGTTAATTTATAAATTGCTCGAATTAGTGTGATTCAAACCAAGCAATCTTCTCAATATATTGTTTCTTCTTCTTAGCAGCCTCAGCCTGTGTATATATTCCCTGTGTAACAAGATTTGGAATATCAGCAAGCTTCTTCTTTAGCTCTACAATAGCATCATCTTTGCTATCTTTACCTATTCTAGCAGCAGCCCACTTAACTCTAAGCTGTGAAAGAGTACCATCAAAGATTACCATAAGCAAACAAACAGCTGCAGTAACAAGATATATCCAGCTGAATGCTGACAAGTCTTGTGAACCAGCAGGAGCGTAGTACATTCTAACAAAATAAAGGAACACATAAATCACACCTAAGAATATCCAAGCAGCTTTCCTTCCAAATTCTGAAGTCATCTTTGTTTCAACTGCCACAAAGTAAAGAACAAAAGGTAATCCTGCAGCTAGTGCAATTCCAAGAGCCCTGTAAGGGAATATAATCGCGTTAATCATTCCATCAGATAAGAATCTAACAGCCAAAACTGAAACTGCTATTGATATAACCCAACTAAAGAAAGTGTGTGCTGAAAAGAATTCCATACTATCAACTACTATGTAAACTATAACAAAGACTATAATGAAAATGAATATATTTGCAACTGTAAATGCAGGAGTATTAGCACCAACACCTATGTTTTCAGATCCAAAAAGAAGATTTGCCAGTGGAGCAAGTCCTTCTGCAACTGCCTTGATAATATCTGAAACTGATGTGAAAAATTCTCTAACGTTATCTGCTGCAGCAGCGCTTACAAAAGACATTGAAACTAGAACAAGAGCAAAAAACAATACTCCAAGAACCTGCTTTTTCATATAAGCTAGAAAGTTAACATATTTATAAAGATTACTACACTAAAATGAAGATGGAAAAAAGAGCATTTAATATAATTTTAAGCTTTCTGGCAATCTCTGCTTTGCTAGTTGCATTAATATTACAAGTATCTGCCCTTGATGCTTCATCTTTAATAGAAGAAAAAACTGGAGTAAATCCTGAAAAGTTACAAGACATTCCACAGACAACTCAAGAAATAAAAGAAACTTATCTAAAACAGTCTTGGATTGATTTAATTGAGAAAAATAAGTATCTTGGTCCAGCACATAATTTTCTCTTAAAAATATCTCCAGTATTTCTTATTCTTTTTGGAGAGAATTATTCTATTTCCCTTGTCCTTTTACTTGTTATGTGCCTATGGTTCTATGTTGCAATGGAGTTAACAAGTTTAATTGGAGCATTTCAAGTTCTTAATGCCTGGGCTTGCACTGCAATAGCTTGTGGAGTGAGCATAATTCTTGCACAAATAGGAGCTTATCGTTCGTTGGTAACTTTATTAGGAAACTTAGTTTATGCAAAAGAATTATGGTGGATGAGACTAATGATAATCTTAGCTCTAGTTGTGGCTGGATTTATTATCCATTACCTAACAAAAACATTTGAAAAACAAATAAAATTGTCAAAGGCGGCTGCAAAAACAAGGTCAGTTGAAAATGAAATAGAAACTCAAAAAGAATTTATTAAGGGACTTAAAGAAGGCTCAAGCATTGCAAAATAAGTTTACCTTCCTTTATTAAAAATAGTTGAATACATCTTTGTTTCTGCAATATTCTTTCCTATTTCAAAGCCTGCTGAGTGGGCCTGCTCTTTGACAAATATCTTTTTTACAGTTCTTAATAGCACCAGGATTATCAAAGAAATGAAAATTATTATAGAAACTGGAATCAATAAAACAAGCTTAGGAGAGTTAAATAGAGAGATTGCGTTTGCAGCACTCATTAATATGTTAAATGAAATGTGAAATCCACCACTTAAACTAATTAAACAAGTTACACTTAAAGCAAGTATCTGTCTTAATATACCTCTTTGAAACATTTCAATGAGAGATAAAGCACTATTTACTATTAAAAAACTTGAAAAAAATAAAACTGCTAAAAGAACAAAAGACTGTAAATTCAAATTAGATTCAGGTAATCCAAAAAAAGAAGAAATAACTCCAGAATATGGTTCTGAAAATACAATTTGTTTAGAAATAACAGTTTCATTGGCTGACATTGAAGTTAAATCCAAAGCAGATACCTTATAAACTAAAAATAAAGACAACAAACTTAAAATTAAAATCTCTTTTCTCATAATAAAAACAATATTTCTGCCTATTTATCTTTTACTTATGATTTAAAATAAAGTTTGCTGAGTATTCTTCTCTTTAGCACTATTTAGTTTATCAAGTTGAGAATTTATCCTATCTTCTGAAAACTCATGTCTTTGCACAAGAATTTCTTTTATTTTTTCAACATTCATCTTAGGCATTTTAACTTCTGTATGTATAACATTAGGTTTCTTAAATATCTCAAAAACTTCTTTCCAATCAAAAGTTAAAAGATGCTGTACTTCTTCAAATATAGATACTGGATATTTTTTCTGTTTTACAAGAGCAAGTGCTTTCTTCGGACCTATTCCTTTAACACCGCCTGGATTAAAATCTGTTCCAACAAGAATTGAAAGACATATGAGTTGATCTCCATCTATTCCAAGTTCGTTCAAAACCTTATCATACTCTATTATTTCAGGAGCAATGTAAACAACTCCAGAAGGAGTTTTTCTTTTCCTTGAAAGAGTTAAATTCTGTATAAGTCTAGTTCCTCCAACAGCCAAAGCATCATAATCTTGACTTGCAACAGCCCAAGCATTACCTTGCTTAACAAGTGCAGCGCATTGCATTTCTCCTTCTCCAGGGGCTTGGACAACAGCTATGCCCATTGCTTCAAGCAATTCTTTACTTTCTTCAATCATTTCCTTTGTTAATCTTACAAATCCTCTAGAATACTTTGACATTCCTTCAACATCTTCTTCATCTCTTGCTTGTTCATATTTTTCTTTCGCTGCATCTCGAGCATCTTGTCTTAATGCATGAGTCTGTCCCTTAAGAGGATGATATTCTCCATCAAAAACATAAACTAGTTTTATTCCCTCATTAAGCAGTGAAATATTTCTATAGAACAATCCTGAAAGATGACTTGTAACTCTTTCTTTTGAGTCCATTAGCGGCGTGCCGTCAGGTTGTCTTATTGAGGTAAGGAACTGATATAATGCATTAAAAGCATCAACAGCTACCACTTTGCCTTTAAGCTCTGAAAATTCAACTGCCCTTCGTGCAACAATATTTCCTATTTGTAATCCCATGTTTAACTGAGTTTGTATAAAGTTAAATAACTATTCTTTTCCATCCAATGTTTTTCTTCTAGAATTATGTCTTTGGCCCAATAAATTTTGAGGGATAGTTACAAAATCCTTGGGACGGTGAGAAGGTTCACCATAATTATTATGATCTACCGCAGGCCAATCTGCAAAATTAGGCCCCTTGTAACTCGCATTTGTAGGATCAGTAGTAGGATCATATATTTTAGACATCTGTCTCTAGAAATTTGATTATTTAAAAAGATATAGCTAATCTATATCTCTAAAGCCATATTTTACTTTTGCAATGTCAACAAAATCATTTCCAACTAGTTCTCTTGCATGATTTGAAACAGCTAAGACCACTTCTGGCCAAAATACTCTTAATGCATGTGCATGTGCATGCCTATAGTCGTGCAAATCAACTCCAATTGAATGTAATTCAGAAAGTCTTCTTTCAAGTTCCCATCCTGCTGCAGAAAAGCCTTCAAAAGGTTTGAAAGTTTGTTTAAGAAGATAATCGTGATAAACTTCTGAAGTTAAAGGTTTTCCTTTATATTCAGTCATTGGAGTGTATGCCGGATTTCCTATAGAAGGAAGTCTAAGAGGTAAAGAACGCTTTCCCCTCAAAGATTCAATGCTTTCTTTCTCATCACTAATAAGAGCCAACCAACTTGAAGGAATATGGCTTGGATTATAACCTGCACTAAACGCTTCTCTTAAAGCTCCAACAAATTGAGAAGAATCTCTAATTCTTGCAGCTGCTTCAGCCCTATGTAATGGTTCCTCGTAAGCTTTTTGGGACATAATTCTATAAAGTTAACATATATTTAAACCTTTCTATTAGTGTCACTACATAGTAGTCTATTTTAAAGCTATAATAGGTTATAAAAAGATAAGAATATAGGGAAAAAGATGAAGGGATTTATTGTATCGCATGAGGTTTTTGACTCAGAGAATGAAACAGTGTTAGCTTTATATGGTCGCCTAGAAAATGGAGAGTCATTTGCTGTCCAAAAGAAGATAGAGCCGTATCTATTCATATCTGAAAAAGACTTGAAAAAAGTTGAAAAAGTTGTAAAAGAATACGAGGTAGAGAAAACCTCTTTAAAAAATTCAAAAAATGAAACTGTAATGCGTATAACTGCAAGCTCCACAACAAAATTAGACAAACTTCAAAGCCATCTTGACTCAATTGAGATAAAAAGTTACGAACAAGACCTAAAGCCATATACAAGATTTTGTATAGATAATAATATTCTTGGAAGTATAGATATAGAGGGAGGACATGAAAAAGGAGAAAGAATAGATAGAATATATGGTGAAGCTTTAATCAAATCTGCCGACTTCACTCCTAAACTAAAAATACTTTCAATAGATATTGAGACAGATAAAAAAGCAGATACTCTTTATTGCCTAGGAATGTATTCCTCTAACTTCAAAAAATCATTTATTGTCTCAAAACAAAAAGTACCTAATGCTCAAAATTATGAAACAGAAGAAGAATGTTTACAAGCCTTTTTTCAAGAAATTCATAAGTTTGACCCTGATGTAATAACTGGATGGAATGTAATTGACTTCGATTTCAAATATCTTCAAGAAAAATGTAAATCTCTTAAGATTCCATTTGACATAGGGAGAAAACCAGGCTCTGCTAAACTTAGAATATCATCAAACTTTATGAGAGATTCTTCAGCCACAGTACTAGGTAGACAAGTCTTGGACGGCCTTGCTTTAATTCAGGATCCATTTATACAGGAAGCGCCTATGATGAGAGGTGCAAACTTTAATTCAATGACTCTTGAAGATGTTTCTCAAGAAATACTACATAAAGGAAAGCTATTGAAAGGGCAGAGTAGACACAAAGAAATAGATGAACTTTATAAAAAAGACAAAGACAAACTTATAGAATATAACATACTTGATTGCGTTCTTGTGTATGAAATACTAGAAAAAACGGGACTTGTAGAATTATCTGTTGAGCGCTGTAGACTTACAGGACTTCCTTTAGACAGAATTTCTGCTTCAATTGCTGCTTTTGATTCATTATACATTAGATATGCAAGAAATAAAGGATTAGTTTCTCCAACAAACAAATTCAAGGCAAGAGAAGAAAGAATCAAAGGAGGATACGTAAAAGATGCAAAACCTGGAATATACCATGACGTTTTAGTTCTTGATTTCAAGTCCCTATATCCTTCCATAATTACCACATTTAATATAGATCCTTTATCTTTAACAACTAAAGAAGACAAAAAAGTAGTAGAATCTCCAAACGGTGCATTCTTCAAAAACCAAGATGGAGTTCTGCCAGAAATAATTAAAGTTCTTCATCAGGCAAGAGAAAAAGCTAAAGCAGAAAAAAGAGAACTTTCTTCATTTGCAATAAAAATCATAATGAATTCTTTCTTTGGAGTTCTTGCAAGCCCAAACTGCAGATACTTCTCTCTTGAAATGGCAAATGCAATAACAGCATTCGGACGTGAATTGATTCAATTAACTGCAAAAAAGATAGAAGAAAAGGGTTACAAGGTTATTTACTCGGATACAGATTCAGTATTCGTTACAACTGACCTAAAAGGCAAGAAAGCAGAACAAACTGGTAAAGAAATGCAACAGCAGATAAACGACTTCTATAAAGAATATGTAAAAAAGAAATATGACCGAACTTCTTATCTTGAAATTGAATTCAAGAAACATTACAGAGCATTTATGATTCCAGCATTGCGTGACTTGGAAACTGGAGCAAAAAAGAGATATGCAGGTCTATTAACAAAAGATGGTAAAGAAGAACTTGAAATAACTGGGCTTGAAGCAATAAGAGGAGATTGGACACAGGCTGCGGGAGATTTCCAAAAAGAGCTTTTAATTAAAGTATTCAATAAGGAAAAAATAGAAGCATTCATATTGGATTATATAAAAAAGATTAAGGCAGGAAAATTAGATGATAAATTAGTTTATAGAAAGTCAATAAGAAAAGCTCTTGATGAATACGTTAAAACTACTCCCCCACACGTAAAAGCAGCAAGAAAACTTGATAAGCTTGAGGGCACGATAATACAGTATTATATCACCCTTGATGGACCAGAACCAATTCAGAAATTAACTCATAAGCTTGATTACGAACATTACATAGACAAGCAGATAAAACCTATTGCCTCTCAAGTCCTAAACCTTATAGGCCTTTCATTTGAAGATTTATCCAAGGGAAGTAAGCAGACAAAGTTGTTTTAGAGAAGTTTAAAAAGTAAAGTTAGGCAAAAATAATATGTCTTTAGAAACCCAATTAAAAATGCTAGAAGAAGTATCAAGCGAATTACGCAAAATATTGAAAATACGAAGCTTGAAAAAAGCATTTCCAAATTCAACAATTTACTCTTCATTCAAAATTAGGGAACCTGTATGCGAAGTATTTACTTCATCAGAAGATCTAACAACTACAGAGCAAATAGATTCAACTCTAAAATTGAGACTGAATAAACTATCTAAGGATTACCCAGTTTATTGGTATTCTGAATCTCAGAAGGAAGGAAGAAATTTTACAAGAACTTATTGGATAAGAGCGGCTGCGTAAATTAATTTACTGCAACTCAACATAAAAGTAGTATGTCGTACTTTGTGTGTCTGTGCCATGCCCATTCTCAAGAACAAGCATCTCAAAATCATGACTACGTCCATCAAATCCAGTTAAATCTTTATCAAGTAGTGAAGTAAAGACCACGCTTGCACTTACAGGCTCATAAAGAAGAACTTCTTCAAAATTATTATCAACTCCTGCTCCACTTCCATCATATGCTCTAGTGCTTCTACATTCTCCTTCAGAAAACTGTTGGTTTGAAGTGTAAAACAAATCATGAGTTCCTGGACCATATAGATTGAAAGTATCATCAACTCCATCAACATCTTCAGGCACAATTCCAAAAAGAGATTCCAGTTGAGTTATATTGGTTCCATACAAACTTGTAGTTCCACCATTATTCGCCTCTGAAGCATAACTTCCAGTTGAAGTGAAGTTAAAACATTGAATGTTATTCCAATATATTGTTTGATTTGTTGAGGCGTAAATTTCTCCCTGTGGACTTGCTTGAGTCCAGTTAAACAAAACATTATCATTTGAATCTGCCAATTGTATTACTCCTGTTACATTTCCAAAGTATCCTTGCCAAGCTTGAGTTGAAGAGTATCCAAATATGTTTATCTCTGACACATTACCTGCCTGTGCTGCAGCAGAACCTGCAGAATCAAGGGGAGCAGTTGTTGAATTGAGTTGAGATACATTAGCTCCGCTGGGTGAAGCAGAATAAACTGATTGACTAAATACTCCAATAAGTACAAGAAACACACTTAAAATCAACAAAAATCTTATTTTGTTTCCCATCTTTTTATAAGAATATATCGATTTATAGTATATAAAAGTGTTTGACATATATTAGTAAGGCAAAAATATAACTAATTTTTTATAGAATAGTTACTATAGTTCTTTTCAATACTATTAGAATCAATTAAAGAAGGACTTTGAGAAATATTCGTACTATTATTTGATTCCTCGTACACTACTCTTGCATTCAAAGCACTGTTTTCAGTAAGCATGCTGAAGTAAAAAAAGCTAGAAGTAACTAAAACGACAACCATCACGAAGACAAGCAATGCTGTCAACAATAAATTATTGTTACGACTACTTGATGCCATATCAATTTATAGAGATAAACTTATTAAATCTATCTGACCGGAACAATCTCACTCAACTTATTGTTCTGATTCTCAAGATTTAAGTTTTCGTCTATTATTGAAATTTGTTGTAGCTCTCGATAGGATGAAATTATCTCTTCATCACTAAAACCAAGAAATCTACTAATTGAAAAGCTCATTTTTTTTGCCTCCTTTCATTTTTTTGAATATCAGCATCATCCAGAACAATTACTCCTACTTTTTTGTCAACTAATTTTTTAGAAAGAACTATGTGTCCGGAATTTCCAAAAGAAGAAACTTCTCTTACATCAACCCTAGGCATAACTCTTTCCAAATCCCTATTGATTGTTTCTAGTTTGAGAGAAACATCGGCCAAAATCTGAGCAACCTTGTCTGACATATGTATATACTTATGTATATACTATATAAACCTTTTGATATAAACAAAAAAATCGAGGAGGAAACTATAAATTATGAAAAATTTCAGGCAAGATTAATTAATTTCTGAATAAAAGCTAACTTTGCTACTATCTGTATTGTAATAATTTCGAAGTTTTGCAGGAATTCTTATTTCATAATCGTATGTACCATAGGCTCCTACTGCATTTTGGTTTACTTTTGTCACAAAAACAAGATCTTCTTTGTTTGTAGTATCAAATTCAGTGTTTGTATTCTTTGTAGTATCCCAAAGTATTCCTGTTTTAAAGTTAGAATTATTTATAGAATTAGTTACTGGAACATTGTTCACTGTCCTCTGGAAAATCATAAAGTTATCAGTACTAAAGTTAACTCCAGTATTGTTTGTATAAGTTTTAACAATTGAATCTGTAAGTCCAGTCATGTTAAGTAAAGTATCTACATCTGCAAAATCGTTTGTTGTGTTAACATCGAGAGTATTTTTTCCAAGGGCTTTCAAATTATACCAAAAGATTGTAGAATCATAATCTGAAACATAAAGATTTGCAGAAGTAAATGTTGAAGCTTGCCACTTTGCAAGTCCTACAGAAGCGTTGTTTTGTAATACAAACTCGTTATCTGGATTCATAAATCCATAAACAAATTGCCAAGCACTAACTACTACGGTGTTATTTCCAATATTATTGCTTTCATTTAACTCTTCTATTCTTCCATTTGTGCCTGCCAATGGGTCAACAACAACAAATACGTTACTATACCCTATTCCACTTGAAGACAGATTAGTTTGAACCACCAGAGAAGAAGTACCATTGAAATCAAATATAGTTATATTTTGTCCAATTTGAACACCAGTGGTCTGTGGATCTCCAAGGAAGAACTGCACAGTAACATTAGGCACTGTAATATTAGCTAAATTGTATATTGTAGCATTAATTGAATTTGCTTCGTTTTCCTTAGGAGAAGTATTATTGAAAGTTATTGTTGAAGAATTTACATAAAAGTCAGGCAAGGTTGCATTGAATATCCAAGAAGCTGAAAAGTTTGTGTTTAAAGCATCATCAATACATGAAACGTTCCAAGAATGAACTCCCGAACTTATTCCTGTAACAGACACTGAAGTCAAACTTCCGTTCAATGCAGAAATGTTTGTTCTATTCAAATTATTGTCTATATACAGGTTACAGCTCAAGTTTGAATCTGCACCATCTGTGGCTGTGAAATTAAATACAACATTTCTTAGAGTGTTCGTGTTATTGTAAGGGAAATTCAAGTATACTGTTGGCTTCTTTGTGTCGACAGTAAAGTTTGAAACATTGGCTGTGAAAGTATTGAAATCTGGGAATGCGTCAACGCAAGAAACTGTCCAATTATGATTACCTTCGTTTAGTCCACTAACTGAAAATGAATTGTTAACATTCGGATTTATTATATCTGAAGAAGAATTTTCAATTCCATCCAAAATAAGAGTACAGTTTGTAAAACCTATTGCATCCTGTGGTAAATAAATAAATGAAACACTTGAACTATTAACTATAGAACTATTTCTAGGAGACATCAAAGTAACATTTGGAGGTGCCAAAACTGTAAATGTTCTTGCTTGACTTATGTTAATATTGTAACCATCATCAAAACAAGCTACAGAGTAGTTGTAAACTCCATCGCTTTTTACAGTGTAAACTGTTCTACTATTACTTGTACCGTTTGCAACAATCAAATCAGAAGATTCAGCGATACCATCTATGAGTAAGCTACAATTAAGAGAAGAATCTAAGTTGTCTACAACGCTAAAGTTAAATGAAATATTATTCCAAGTAAATGTTGTTGCATTCGCAGGAGAATTGAGATATATTGCTGGAGGAGTAGAGTCTATTGTGAAATTTCTAGTTGTTGAATTACCAACCAAACTAGTAGTATCTGTTGAACTTACAGACCAATTATATAGTCCATCAGGGAGAGTTAAAGTAAAGTTATTTATCTGTGCATTAGAAACTTTTGAAGCATTGGAGATGTTAAACATTCCATTTATGAATAAAGTTGAGTTTGCTATATTATCATTAACATCTGTAACATTGTAATAAAGAACTATTTGTGAATAATTAAATATAAAATTATCTGCTGGAGAAGTAAGGTTTACTTTTGGAGGGAATGAAAGCATAAAGCTCCAAGTATCACTAGTATTTCTATTTCCAGCATTATCTATACAAGTTACATTCCAATAATAGTCTCCTCCCTCATTGAATGTAATACTTCTTGAGATAAGACTACCATTAAGAGAATAATTTGAGTCCATCACTACGCTATTTATAGTAATATTACAGCTTAAGTTTGTAGCTACATTATCAATTACAGTATAATTAAACAAGTTAGTTACACTTGTCAAAGCTTCTCCATTTGTAGGTGCAAAAAGGTTAATGGATGGGGGAGTAATATCAACAGAGAATGTTCTTGTTTCAGAAGAGTTTACTAGTCCGAAAGTATCATTACATGCTACAAACCAATCAAACTTTCCTTCAGAGAAACTTGTTAATGTGAAGTTGTTAGATAATCCATTTCTTATAGTAGTCTGGTTAGAAATATTGCTTACGCCGTTTATATAAAGAATACATTGGCTAAAGTTAGTGTTGTCTGTAGGAGTATAACTCAAATTAAAGTTTGTTGAGTTAAAGAAAGTGTTATTTGCAGTTTGAAGAGAAATTGTAGGATATACTGTAACATTAACAATTCTTGTTTCGCTTATATTTCTGTTGTATGAAGAATCAATACATGTTACGTTCCAATATTTTAGTCCATCAGTAAATCCTGATAAAGTTCTATTAGCTAGAGTTCCATTAGTTACATTAAAGTTCAAGTCTTGTTTTTCTCCAGCAGTTAAATTACACATAAGAGTAGTTGACAAAGTATCTGTAACTATGAAACTAAAGTTAATTGAAGAAGAATTAGTTGAACTTAAATTATTTGGCAAGTTCAAGGTTATTTGAGGAGGATTTGAGTCAACTAGGAATCTGTAAGTCAGAGAAGTTGCATTTAATCCTCCGTTGTCAGTCACATTAACTGTCCAATTATAGGCTCCATCAGGAAGAGTTAGAGTAAAGTTACTTATATTTCCATTTTGAACTGTAGACTGGTTTGACATATTTGCTAATCCATTTATAATCAACAAAGAAGAAACTATTCTAACGTTGTCTGTAGCGTTATACAATAAAACAACAGTACTTGTATTAAATGAAGTTCCATTAGATGTGTTTAAAGTAACAGTTGGAGGAGTATTTGAAATTGTAAAGTTCCAAGTTGCGCTAGTATTTCTATTTAGTGCTTCATCTATACAAGTCACATTCCACAGGTGCA
>DASZSY010000016.1:0-19467 GCA_035548435.1 Candidatus Nanoarchaeia archaeon
TACATGCCTGCCAATATAGAGATAATAAAACCAGATGAAATAAATCTTAGAAATTCAGATATAACTGGAATGACAAACAAGATAGTCCAAAGAATACATTACTATGATGCAGTTGCCAGAAGACTAATGGTAGACAATCAAAACATGAGAAAACAACTGGGACTTCCAGATCCTAGTGCCCAACCTTCTCAACCTTCACAGCAAGTTCCTCAGCAATCAAAAGATAAAGACCAAAGTAAGAAACAAAAGAAAGCAACAAAACCAAAGAAATCTAAGAAGAAATAATATGCACAATACCTTTGTTTTTATTAGGCACGCCAAGACTCTGGTAGACAACAAAACACCTATAGAAAATTGGATATTAACGCAGGAAGGTAATAAACAGGCTCTAGAGCTTTTGAATGTAAAAGAAATCAATGATGTAGACTTATTATTTTCTTCAAATGAAGATAAAGCATATTTAACAATAAAACCTCTTGCAGATAAACTATCTAAAAAGATTTCAAAAGTTAAAGACCTTGGAGAAATAAAACGTCCTAACTCTGAAAAATTAACTTCAAAACAGTATGAAGAGATGAAAGTAAAAATATTCCAAGATTTAGATTACACCCAGTTAAATTGGGAGACTGCAAATTCTGCACTTAACAGATTCAAAAAAGCAGTACAAGAAATAGACTTTAAGTATGAAAATAAAAAAATCCTAATTTGTGCACACGGAACTGTTATGACTTTATACTTTGCTTTTCTTCAAAATAAACTAAACGACTTATTTTCTCGTTGGCACGGTTTAGAATTTGGAGCTCTAGGAATTGTTAAGGATTTTAAAGTTTTGAAAGATATAGTTAAGGAAGTTTAACATCGCTAGGTCCGTCTTTACCTGACAAATGATCTAGTCCTAAATCCACTGGAGGATGAGATGGCGGAGTAACTGCCTGAGCTATATCACTAACGCTAACTTTCTTTGTTCCTGCATCTTTATATTTCAAATACAACCACCACATTGCTCCAAGTGCTGCAAATGCTATAATCCATCCAATCCAGGCTTTACTACTTCCACTATCACTTTGAGTGCAAACTCCAAGGCAACAATTTCCTTCCTTGCTTGTTAAGCTTTCTCCTTTACACATTGTGTTTGAGCTACAAACAACTCCTCCAAGTTCACTGCACATATAAGTTGTTTTTCTTGTTGAATTTGTTTTATTTCCAACAACCTCTCCATAAAATGCGCTTACGTCTGAAACATTTTCAGTATATCTTACAAACAAAGGAATTTCCAAAGAGAAGTTTGTTGCATTAACATATATCTGTTCTCTTACTTCTTCTCCATTAAACTTACCCAGTGTTAAATTAAATGAGTAATTTTCATTTGCTTTCAATGTTACAGTGTCTTCAGGAGTTATTTCAAATAATGATTCATTGAAGTTTATTTTAACATTCTTGTAGGTAACATTGCTTGGGTTTCGTAGTGTAAATGAGTATGTAGAGCTCTGGGCATCTGAGTAAATCAATCTTTGAATATAACTTGGTTCTATCTCTAAGTTATATTGCGTTGCATAAACCACATTGCTTGAGTTTGTTACGTTCATAGTTTGATTTGTTGAATTTGTTTCTGTTTTATTTGACATGTTTTGCATAGTTCCTTCAGCAATAGGTACGCTTCCAGGAATTGTTACATAAACTGGAATGAAGTATTTTCCAACCTGTAAGGTGTAAAGTCCAGTATTTGTTATCTTGGATATGGAGAAATCAATTCTGTTTACTCCAGGTTCAAGTATTACTACCTGTTCACCATTAAATCCTGCAGATATGTCCTTTGAATTATCATCCATCACATTTGCCTCAACAAAAAAAGATTTATCAGTTATAATAAAACCAGGTTTAACGTTGTATCCAGTAACATTGTTTGAAACTTCAAAATTAGACTGATAACTTTCTTTTTGCAGAGTTCCACCATTGTTTATAACAGAAACATCATTTATACTGAAAGTGTAGTTTCCTTTCTTGTCTGGAGCTATTGCCCATATATACCATGAATTTCCAACTCTTGCAACATCGTATTCCAATGGAACAAATATATTATTTTTTTTGAAAGTAACTTGCTCTGCTTCTATTGTCTGAGCAATATTTCCACCAACTTTTATTATCATTGTTTCACCTGTACCGTATTCTGACTTGATGTTTGTATTCATGGCACTAACGCTAGAACAAATTAATACGCTAATTATTAGAATAAGAAAAATATTTTTTTTCATGCTACTCACTCATTTCTTTCAACTTCTTAAGTGTATCTTCCATCTCTTTATCTCTTGCAGTAGGTTTAGGCTTCACTGCTCCAGGCATAGGTCTTATAGGCATTCCAGGTCTTGGTGTCATTACAGGCCTTGGAGAAAATCCTCCAAATTGTGCAGGTCTTCTAGGTAATGTGTTCATTTCTGCTGATGCTCCCGGTCTTGGAGGTTGTTTCTTATTTTGCATCTTGAACCACCATAGTTTTATTTTATCTTTGTAGAATATTGCCAGTGCTGCAAGTACTATAAGTATCAATAATAGTAATATCCAAACCCATGTCATGCTACTGCTTTCCTGGTTTGCACCTGAGCTTGTACAACATAAATATCCAGGTGTTGAACAACTGTTTCCAGTATCATATTCGTCTGTTCCACATGAAGCTTGACAAAGTCCGAATCCTTGTGTTTCACACTCGTTCAAATCTTGTTCTGATTGAATATTAACGCAAGTTCCAAAACAGCAACTTCCATCGCTTGCTGCTCCACTGCGACCTTCACATCTTTGACTTACTGCACAAAGAGTTCCTTCCTGCATTTTACAAGTTTCCTGGGCTGCAGGTTTAACTGTACAACACTCAAGTCTTCCAGTACAGCTATATCCTGATTTCAAAACTCCTCCAGCATCAAGACATGAGAATGCACTTGTACAACTATATCCTCCAAGTTCACATGCAGACTTTCCTGTTGAATTTGTATTGTTAACTTTTATAGGAGGTATTCTTGTTGTTCCACTGCTTCCAGTAGTTCCATCATTGTTGTTGAAATTAGGTAATCCGTTTTGTGGCCAAGCTGAATAAAGTATGAATGCAGTGTCTCTAACATTTTTACTGTTCCAGCATCCGTTGTTTTCTTGAACTTCTAAAACATAGCTCTTTGCTCTTGTTAATTCTTGAGCTGAGCTTCCCTGCAGCGCCATCATTGCCAAACTTGTATCATATAATCTGCTGTTGTTAGGGTCTGCTCTCCAATATTTGTTTTGTTGCTGTGCCTGTGTTAATTCAGAATATGCATCAGAACTTTCAGTTAACATATATAGAAATGCAGAAGGCAATATCTTTTTGTTTACATCCTCATCACTAAATGCAATCAAGTAAGGCATGTAGGGAGTTACATCTATTCCAAATTGTTGTAGTGCAAGTGAGGCCCACAAACTTCCTTCATAGTCGCATGAGTTCGCGCTTCCCTTGAAACACTTTGCAGAAACTTTTTCCTCAGTTGTTCCTTCAGCTGATGCAGTGTGACTATCAGAGTTAACATAATATGTTTCAGATGTTGATTTTTTGTATATTGTAGTTGTCAAGAATTCTTCGCTACAGGAAATAACAAAGTTTTTGTCAATGCAGTTATCATTAAATTTCATAAGGTAATCACTTCTAGCAAAAGTAAAACAGCTTCCAGGGTTTCCAGATAATTTTTGGTCTGATCCAATATTTATTGTGGCTACAGAACTTCCATCCACATCTTCTCTTATTGTACATGTTGCAGGTAACTGATTTTCAATATCAGTTTCTAAGAACCATTCAATTCCTGTTGCGCTTGAGTTCTTTGAAGAAATCCAATCTTTTATTGTAGTGGTGTTTCTTCCCCAGAAATCATAAACTATTCCAACCTGTGCAGTTTCTTTTAGAGTGCATCCGTTGTTTGGCCAGCAATCTTCAGTTGTGCTCTTCTTTGAATTAAAAGTATTATTGCTTATGTTGTTGAATCCCACTGCCAAACTTGTGTAAACTGCTTCATCAAATCCAAGCGCGCTTTTGTTTTCAATCTGACCATAAAGACATTGATATCCTGCGCTTACTGCAGCTTGTTCTGTTGCAAATTTAGCACTTACAGCTCCCAGTCCCAAAATAATTGTTAACGCCAAAAAACACACTAAAATGAAGCTCTTTTTCATCTTTCTTCGAAGCTGAATTTGTTTAAAAATGTTCTTGCAGCACATTTTTGTTTAATATCCTCTAGCTTTGCTTGACATTTCTGAAAGTGGATTCTTTGCCTTTGGTTTTCCATCTAAAACTCCAAGATCTTTATAGAAAGCTTCGTTGTCATAGTTTGGAGGAAGGATGTTTTTCCTTTGTTTGTAATGCCATTCCACCTGACTTCTTATATATCCTTCTTTGAGTGGCTGTTTGTTTTTTTCATTCCACTCTCTAACAAGAACATCTGTTTTTTCTTTCGCATATCCTATTGAACGCAGGAAGGTAATAAGCACAAAAAGTCCTCTTTTCTTTCCATCATCAAGTCCTTTCAATATCTTTTGTATTGGCATAGGGAAATTTTTTTCTCCAAGATGTGAATAGTTTACAGGAGCATAATCTTTCTTTGGCTTTTTACTCTCTTCAGCTGAAGCTTTCTGATATTTTTCCATATTATCTTTGTCCTGTTTTTCTTTCCAGTTTAGTGCTCTTCTAAGCAGTTCAAGTCCGCTATCTTCTCTTGCTTTTTTTACATACTGTTTCAACTGGATTCCCATAGGCTGTGCATCTTTCGGAGTAAATGTCATAACCTGACTTTTTTCAAGAACAGCGCTAGCAAGTGCAGTTTTTTCATGTAGCGAATAGGGCATTCTGAATAAGTGTCTTGGAGCTACTAAAACCATATCAAAATTAGCTATTTTTTGTCCTGCATAAGTCTTTTCAAAATCAACAGAATACTGTCTGCTATTTTCCTTTGCCTGTCTTGTCAGCACAACAGTTCCTCCATCGTCTCCAGAACTTCGTAGGTCAATACTTTTTGTTCCACAATTTTTACAGAAATAATATGGTTCCTGTTTTACCACCTCTAATTTACCGGGGCAATTCGTACATCTCATAACTATATTTCTTACCTTCATGTTTGGCCTTTCAACAACTGCTCCGCAATCTTCACATTCCATTGTTACCTTATTCCCTTGTTCAGTCGGTTGCTTACAGTTAGGACAAAGAAATTCAGTTATGTCTTTTTCATCCAGATTAGTTCTCTTTTTCAATGCGTCCAAGTTAATTCCCATCTCAAATATTTTTTTATTATATCTTGGTCTTATGTACTCAATCAAATATCCTACAATTGCTCTAGGCCATTGAGGGAATTGTTCTTTTCTTTTTTGCTCTTGAAATTCTTCAGGGAAAGCTTCTCCTGCAACAATTACGTGAAAACCTTTACTTCCAGAAAATTTTATTCCATATTCTTTTATTCCATGCTCCTCAAGTGCATCGCAGACCAAAACACATGCCACTCTTGAAAAATCAAGGTATGGACTATCGATATCAATGAGAAGATCCCAACTTTTTCTTAATTCGTTTTGTTCCTCAGGGCTCATTGTGCTTTGCAGCTGCAAGGGATCGTTCCATCTTTCCTCAGAACAGTGCAGCGAGGTAGCTCCCTTCATGACAAGTCCTATAATATCAGAAGGATATTGTATCATATCTGGACGTTTTCCAAACCCTTCATAATATCTTGGAACCACTTCTCTTTCTCTTCCAAAATCAAGTAGATACTCTTGTATTTTAGGATTAGAATAATATAATTTAGTCAATGCCCTTATTCTTTCTTCCTTAGGATCCTTTCCCTCTGCCATATATTATCCCTAGGTGCTCAGTTTATAATAATTTATCTTGTCTTAAAATTAAGTTGATCTTTGAAGATGTTGCATAAGCCAATAATGAAATTTTTTAATTTCTATTCCAGTTACAGCGTCTCTAGATACATCTGTTCTAGGGTCAAACTGGGGCTTCTCTATTGTAGAGTAATCAACGCTATAATTGTCTAATCTCCAACTTTCCGAGACTTTTGAGGCAAGTCCGTGTAGGGTTGAAGCTTCAATAAATCCTTTAACCGCAGAACCTTCAGGACAGCTTGCTCTAGCTTCATAGTCTTCATTTTTTCTAGATAGTTCTATTCTGTAAACAAGAGTTCTTTTGTCTTTACTATCCATACTAATTATTTCTCTCTTTTATTTATAACAATTTAGCTATTCTAAACAATATTCCTCCTCTATATCTTGAAAACTTGGTCACAACAAACCTTATTAATGCCTAACTCTCAAAAATATTATGAGAATAAAACTAGATAATTCAAAGATATTCACAGACATAATTGGAATCATTTCTGAACTTGTAATGGAGCTTAAAATAAAAGTAAACAAAGACGGACTTTCAGCAACAGCAATAGATCCTGCAAACGTGGCCATGGCAAACTTCAAGATTCCAGCAGACCTTTTCTCTGAATTCAATATAACAAGAGACCACATACTTGGAGTAAACCTAGAACATCTTAAGGCAGTACTAAGAAGATGTCGCCCAGGTTCATCTCTTATTTTAGAAAGAGAAGAAAACACTTTAAAGATTTCAATTCAAGACAAAATCAAGCGTGACTTTGCGCTTGCTCTCCTGGATATAGATGGTGAAGATAAGGAATTCCCAAGCTGGGAATTTGCTTCAGTGATAAGAATGGATGCAGACGCCTTTGCAGAAGTTATTGAAGACTGCATGGTAGTAGGTGACGCCTGCACCTTCCTTGCTGAACCAAACACCTTTGTAGTTGAATCTGCAGGTCTTAACAGCGCAAGAGCAGAGTTTGGAGGAGACGACGTAGAAATAATTTCAGCTAATTCAAAGGCCCGTTTCTCTCTTGAATATCTAGCAAAGTTTGCAAAGGGAGCAAAGATTTCATCCCGCTGTGTTATCAACTTCTCAACAAATCACCCTATGAGACTTGACTTCAACCCTGGAACAGTAACTCTTTCCTTTGTTCTAGCTCCAAGAAGAATTGAAGGCGAAGAAGCTTAATTTCTCTTAATTTTCCCTTATTCTTAATTTCCAATCTTCTATGCCAAAGGTTTTAAATATCATTATACTAAATAAAGTATATAAAAAGTATAACATGAAAAAAGAAGTTTTATTTCAAAAAAAAGTAAAGATACAGGCACTGAATAGAATTGCCCTCTCTCCAGAACTTCTTGAAAATCTTGATCTTAAGGTAGGAGATGACGTTTCAATCTTTTTCGACACAGAAAAGCAGCAAATAGTAGTGAGGAAATCAAAATGAACTCCAAACTATTCCTTATCTTCTCCTTGTTCATCTTATCTCTTAGCTTAGCATCTGCATGCACAGAGCAAGATCTCAATTTTTCTTCAATATCCACATATCTTTCAACTAATGGAATTGAAAACAACTTAAACCAAGTAAATTGCGCAAATCAAAATTTCTTCTCATATCTATATTTTGAAAACACTACTTACGGAAAAGTTTCTTTCCTTAGTCCAGTAGATATTTCTTCCCAAGAGGCTCAAGACTTCCTTTTCTCCGTTCCCTCAATTCTAAACTTTTCTCAAGGAAATATCTTTTTTGCAACTTCAAACACTTTATTTCAAGAAGAACCTATGAACCTTTCATTCTATAATCTTAGAACTTTCTTTCCAGATGTAAACATAACAAATACTACAGCTTCCCAACAACTCTCTCAAAATCTCGTTGCAGTTGACGAATACCTCGACCCCATAAACTCTTTAGAAATATTTGGATTTGAAACTGCAGACTACAACTACCTGCAAGACATTTTTTCAATAGAAGTATCAAAATCATATCAAACATATTTTGATTTCTACAGTCCAATAATTGACTTAGAGTATCCAGAAGATAATTCCATAATTGGCCCAAGTTCTTCTCCTTTCTCCTATTCCCTAGAAGACCAAATGAAAATGAACTGTTCTCTTTCCATTGTCCCATCAGTTCAAATTCCAAAGTCATGGCTTCTAAATGATTCTGAATTCTTCACTCCTTCTCAAATAAATGTCTCTCTTCCAATTGATCTTGAAGATGGAGATTACATCTGGTTTGTAACTTGCACAGACTATTCAGGAAAATCAACTCAAACTCCCCAAAGAACATTTGCATTTGATCCAATAAAACCATTTGTTGATTTCATTGATTCAGACTATTACATATACACAACAAATTCAAACCAAGTACAAACAATATTTCTTTCATTCTCAGAATTAATTTCAAACACTCCAGAAGTAACTGTTGATAATGAAGCTCAAACAGTTTATGATTGCAGCAACATAAACAATGATTTCTCAACTTTCTGTTTTAACTTTTCAGTTCCTCAGTCTTTCCAAGGAGAACTTAATGTTTCAGTTTCAAATGCTATAGATGCGGCAGGAAATATAATGCTTACAGACACAGAGCACACAATCTCAGTTGACACCTCTCCTCCAGATATCTCATTCGACCAAATATCAACAATATATTCATTAAATGAAGATCAATTTGACATTTCAGGTTCCTGCTCCCTAGAATTTCAGAACGAATACTATCTTTCATACACAGGACATAACGAATCCCTATTCTGTGATACTTTTGACGAAGTGGAAGGATTCTGGACTGCAGTTCTAAATCTTTCAAACCTTAGTGATGGAGATGTTAACTTTACACTCTCTGCCCTGGATGAACCCGGAAACTTTATTTCCATATCAGAAATAGTGTTCAAGGACAGCACTCCTCCGGTCTTTGTAAATTCCTCTTCCGCAATATACGTTGAAGCTACAAGTGCGCAAGGAGCAAACGTAACCTTCGATAACATAACTGCCTTTGACGCTTTCGATGGGCCAGTAGACATGCAGTGCGACTATGAATCAGGAGAACTATATCCTATAGGAAACACAACACTCTATTGCCAATCAGTAGATTCTTTATACAATCTTGGAGAGCTCACATTTGATATTGTTGTCCAGGATACAACTCCTCCTCAAATAAACTTCTCTGCAGTATTTGGAATATTAAACAGCTCTGATGTTCAAATTGAATTCTCTCTATATGAAAATGTTTCAGACTCCATCTCCTGCTCATACACTTTAGATAAAAAAACAACCGAGGTAGTTCCTTGTAATGAATTCAACAACCTTTCACTAGAGAATATCTCCCAAGGAGTTCATAAAATAAAAGTATCTGCAGAAGACAACGCTTCAAACATAGCACAAACAAGGTTCTATACTTTCTTTGTTAACATAGAAAACAAATCAGTCCTACTTCCTTTCTCTTCCTCTCTTGTATTGAACGAAACAATACAATCCATAATTCTAGAAGACAATTATTCTCTTAGAAATATAACTTTGCAAAACACAATTAACTTTTCAGATAATATCTCTCTTGATCTTTCTCTTTTCTCTTCTCAAAACGCAACTTCAACTTCCATATATCTAGAAAACAATCTTACAATATATAGACGAACAAATTCAACAAACATCAGCCTGTTCATTCCAGACAATATTACTCTTACCTCTTCTTCAACTTGGGATTCATCTTTCATTGCTCCCTCTTTAAGAAACACAAACGCAGTAAACCCAGTAGCAATAACAGGTTCTCGTGTAACTGGAGTAAACTCAGTATTTGAAATAGGAATTCCAGATCAAAAAATATACTCTGATAAGGCAATGAGAATACTTTTCCAAGGCCAAGCCAATAAATCAGTTGGATTCCAAAGAAATAACACCTTCACAAGAATTTCCTCAGTGTGCAGCGCTGACAGCACGCAAGTTTCAGATTCTCTTCCTTCAGAAAGTGATTGTTACATAAATGTTGGAAACGACTTGGTAGTTTGGACAAAACATCTTACTCTTTTTGCCACATACACTCAAACAGTTATACCAATAGACACAAATCCTCGTCCTAGAAAGAGTGGTGGTGGAGGCGGCGGTGGCGGAGGAGTGATAATTCCAAAGAAAACAAACTCAACTAATCTAACCGTCGCATCAAACACAAGTATAAACACAACAATCGTTTCACCGATTACTGAAAATAATAGTAATAATCCTAGTGAAGATAAAGGTAAACCTAGTGAAGATAAGTCTCCTCAAACAGTCAAAGAAAACAAAGCTTCAAGGCTCCTATCAAGAATAACTGGTCGTGTATCAGCAGTAGTGTCGAGCACTGCCTCTGGAGCAGTAAGCTTGTTTGAAAGTCCCCTTCTCCTAACAATAATAGCTATCTCAGCATTCATCTTCATTTCCTGGGCTTTCATACGCTGGCATAGAAACATTATGCTCACATATTTCAACACTCCCCAAGATCCTAGGGAATACAAGTATTAATTTCTACTTTCACTATAAGCAGTGAATTTTTACCACCAGCTTTAAAAAACAATATTTGCAGAAAAATATATGCGAGAATCACTTATCTATCTTCCAGCTCCTGCCAATCCCGAACAAACCGCTGAGCTAATTGCAAGAGCAACACTTACTCCTGCCGAAAGAAAAGAAGTAGAAAGAATAATCAACAGAGCAGATAAAAAATTCAAAGATGAAGATTACGATTCAAAAATTTCTTTATTAACAGATTCTCTTCAAGGTGTTAAAACTAAATTTGGTCCACATATTGCACCAGAAAGATGTTTACTTTTTCAAATAGGTTACCAACACGAAAGTAAAGCTACATTCGGTTTCGGACCCTCTCGTACTGAAGGTGGAGACCCTCTAGAAAGAGCAGGAAGGTTTGAACTTGCAGCAGTATGGTATCAAGCAGCAGATGAACTTGCAGGATATACCACAGATTACGCTCTTAGGCAAGCTCAATCCTGCTTTGGTGCGGGCAGGTTCAACAATAATGCTGGAAAAGGCGAATTAGCTTCATGGTTTACCGATAGAGGACAGAACCTCATTGCAATTTTGTTTGGAAGAGATCCAAGATCCATTCAATTTGTAGGAGCTATTCCAGAAAGTTACAGACATCTTGCCCAGGCCAAACTTCCTGGTGTTGCTGACGCTTACTTGTTCAAGAGAACTGGTCAAAATTAACTATTCTCCTCCTTTATCCTCTATAATTTATTTCTAACAACAATCTTTTTAATCCCTTAATTCTTATTATCACTATCATGGGTGGAAAAAGACTAAAGTTTCCTAAGCGCGGTAAGTACGTTGCTCCTACAGAAGAAATCGAAGTAAAAAAAGAAGAAGTTTCTAAAGAAGAACATGAAGCAAGACTTCAAATGTTAAAAGATATGGGTTTGGTTAAGTAAGGTATTTATAGAATACAAACGGCTTTTGTTTATGGCCTTTTTGAAGAGAATTCTTAAAAAACATAAACAAAATAATGGATTTAGTATAAAAAGTAAAGTTAAAATTCTTAAAAAAATTAAATCTGCTAAAATAAAGAAATCTTATCTTCAACAAGAAGCAGATGACATCGAGAAATATTCTGATTTTTTGAGTGATTTAGGAGACAACGTTGATCAAAAAAGAGGTGTAGTTTCCGACTCCAAAAGAATTTTAGTTTTGGCTGGTGCAGGGAGCGGAAAAACTAAGGTGCTTACAAAAAGGATGATTCATTTTGTAAAAAACAAGGAGATTCCAATAGACAAAATTTTAGCTATTACATTTACAAAAGCAGCTGCCAAAGAAATGCGTGATCGAGTAGGGACAATTTTAGGAATAAATCCAGATAATTTAAAATCAAATATACGTACTTTTCATTCTTTCTGTTGCCATATTCTAAAACAAAATGAGCAATTTGATATTCTAACAGAAAAAGAACAAGAAGAAATTATTAGAAAAATAGTTTACAGCTTTAAAGATGATGAAGAATTTATGGATTCTTTGTATTATTATATTCAAAATTCATTGATAGACAAAATAAGAAACAAAGACAATGAAAATTCTAGGTATCTTCAAGTCAAAAATAAGCCGGCAGGGTTTGGTAAACAAAATGTAGTTACCAATTCTGGAATTCTAGTTAAATCCAAATCTGAAAGAGATATTGCCAACTTTCTATTCGCATTAGGAATCAAATTCGAATATGAACCTTTAATTGATTTTGGCAATGGAGAATTCCATCCAGATTTCAAGTTAAGAGAGGATATTTTCATAGAGCATTGGTGCTATAATGAAAAAACCCCTTCAATTCCACAAATCGATAAGAACACTTATTTACAGCATAGAAAATGGAAGGAAGATCAATACAAGAAAAATGGTAAACATCTAATCTCTATAGAAGAACAAGAAATGTTGGACTTAAACAAACTCCAGATTAGATTACAATTAGAGCTGGAATCTTTGCTAGAAAGTAAATTCGAAAGAAAAGAAATTTTAGACCGTTTAATGCTATCAGACCAATATCATAAGGCTTTTGAAAAATTTATTGATGAACTTTTAGAAATAATCAATCTTGCTAAATCTAGATTATTTGATATCAAAGAAATTGAAGAAAGAGTGAAAGACGAGAAAAAAGAGAAAGTAAAGAATTTTTACAATGTCCTTATACCTGTAATGAAAGAATATTCAAATATACTCAAAACAACAGATTATAGTAAAAAAGACTTTAACGACCTTATAAAAGATACGGTTAATTTATTAAAGCGTAACAAAAAAAGAAAAGAATATTATCAAAATAAAATAAAATATCTATTAATTGATGAATTTCAAGATGTCAGTTATGGAGAAGTTGAATTAATTAAACTACTTATAAATAAAAATACAAATCTTTTCGCAGTAGGAGACGATTGGCAAAGCATCTACGGCTGGAGAGGGTCTGATGTAAATTATATCTTAAATTTTGAAGACTATTTTGGTGAAACTGAAAAGATTATTTTGCCATATAATTATAGGTCTACAAAAAACATTGTTGAAGCTTCAAGTTATTTTATACAACAAAGCAAAAAACAGCATCCTAAAGATATAAAGTCTAAAAAAGAAGATACTGATGAACAAAAGATACTACAGGTGAATAGCGAGGATGATTTTAAGGGTGCCAATTATGTGATACACAAGATTCAGAAGTTAATGCAAGAAGATCCTTCCTTAAAACCTGAAGATTTTCTTGTTTTATATAGAAGTTCAAGAACTGCTGCACTTTACAAACAGAAATTCTCACAGGTTACATTTAAGATTAAATTAACTACAATTCACGGTTCAAAAGGAATGGAAGCAAAGTATGTATTTGTTTTAGGCTTAAAGAAAGGAATTTACGGTTTCCCAAATATATATGCTGACAAAGATATCAAGAGAGCAATTTTGGACATTCCAGTAGAAGATAAGGAAGAGGAAGAAAGAAGGATCTTTTACGTTGCAATGACTCGTGCTAAAAAGAGACTATTTCTAATTTCTGAAGATGGGAACGAATCTGAATTTTTAGCAGATATTCCCAAAGACTACAAGTTCATTTATTCAAACAATTCTTCTAATTAGAAAGTGTTTTATAGAATATCGTCGATTTGATATTTATGAATGAAAAAGAAATCTATGACAAAATTGAAAGTTTAAGACAGCCTCTAAAGATCAGTAAGTTCTTAGGAGCAATGTCAAACGAAGTTATAAGAGATGCACTAATTAAAGAAGGTTTTAGAGTTAGCGAGAGAGACTCTTTCATTAAAGGAGTTCCCTACGAAATAGATTTGATGATTCTTAAGAAAAAGGCAGTTCCTATCTTTAACGGCTATTACGACCCTGAAGATGTTCTATGCGTTTTTGAATTGAAATATCGTGGCATTTATGGAAAAGAGGAATTATCTCATATAAAGAAAATGTTTGAAAGCGTGAAGATGATTAATAAGTCAATAAATGGGATTTATTTAACAGTTTATGAAAATAAGAAACATTCACATAGAGCAACAAAAGAAAAGATTGGAATGGACATCTTTGAGTTGTTTAGCCCCAATACTAGCATGGATTCTGCAATGAAGAAAGGGATTTTTTATGACAGTGCAACAGGTGATTGGAAAAGATTAATCAATCATCTTTCTACTTTATCCTAACAATTTTCTACACCTTAGAAAGGGTTTTATAGAATATAAGCCAGCTAAGACTATGCCTCGCGGTAAAACCATTCAGTTATATCTACCAGATGGAAATCCTAACGGGATTAAAATCTGCGATATGCCTACCTCTGTGGCAAAAGCAATCCTAATTCCTCGTAATAATTTAAAAAATGTTCAAGAAAGTCTGAGCTTATCCAAGGTAGGTGTTTATTTACTATTTGGAGAAAATGAGCATTTACATTTACCAGAAGTTTATATTGGAGAAGCAGAAGATCTGATAAAAAGAATAAAACAGCATGATGTGCAAAAAGAAGAATACTGGAACTTTGCAGTTGCGTTTTTATCAAGTAAAAACAATTTAAACAAGGCACATGTAAAGTTCTTAGAAAATCACCTATACAATAAGGCAAAAGATCTTGGAAGATGTATTGTAAAAAACTCAGTTATTCCTACACAGTCTAACGTTTCTATGCAAGATAAAGATTTCATCTTAGACTTTTTTGACGAACTTAAAATACTACTAGGAGCTTTAGGATATCCAATATTTGAAGAATCTGCTCAGGCAGGTAATCTAGAAATATTTCATTGTAAAGGGAAGGATGCTGAAGCAGTTGGAAGTTTTACAGAGAAAGGATTTATGGTACATAATGGATCTACTTCTAACTTAATCGAATCTAAGTCTATAAGTTCATGGATAACTGAGATAAGAAAGGTGCTAATTGAAGAAAAAATACTTGAAAAAAAAGGAAATTTATTTATTTTTTCCAAGGCTTATGAATTTAGATCTCCTTCTGCCGCGGCTGCAGTCGTTTTAGCCCGTGGTGCAAACGGCTGGACTGAATGGAAAAACAAAGAAGGAAAGACTATAGATGAGATAAAAAGAAAGGAGAATAAGTAACCTTTTTATAATGAGTTCAAAAATTGCTGATTCTTTTAAATCATTATTAGATTCGTTAGCAGAAAAGACTGCATTAAAACCTTCAGACGATATTTCCTTTCTTATATATCGAGATTTACTCAAAATACGAGAAGCACAATGGCATTATAAGACAAAGATGAATCGAGAAATTGATTATTCAACAGCAGACATTTTTCAGGATATCTTAGCACATTATATTAGAAGTTCATTATCAAAAGATTATACTATTCATCTTGAACTAAAAGTAAAAAAACTTCGACCAGACATCCTAATAAAAAAGAATGGAGTGAATTGGGCTATAATTGAAGTTAAAACGAATATTGGATGGGATCGAGACTTAATCAAAGATGAAAATTATCTTAAGAGGTTAAACTTACTTGGCTCGACGTTTAACATTCCTTTAAAAAGAATTTTCTATATTTTTGAATCTTCAGCAAACGTTAGTGCAGAGTTCTCAAAAATCTTTAAGAGCGCAAAGCAAGATAAGATAAAGGATTTCATTTTCCCCCTATTTGAAAATGGAGCAGTTCCATATTACTTAACTAAAGACAAATCATCTCCAAAAGTATTTTCAGAAAAAGAGATTTTTGATTTATACAATTCTACTAAAATTACTCCTTTTAGTTTAATCTTGGATAAAATAACTGCTTAATTTTTCACTCAGCCTTCTCTCTAATCTTCTCCAATATCCAAATCATTCCTTCTGTATCTAAACAACAATATTTCTCTAAATCATCCCTGACTTTCTTTATTTCTTCAGAAGTTGCTTTTTCTCCATCATAACTTCCATGTGTGATGAACAAGTAAGACAGAGAGGCATCTCCTCCATTAGCAATTTCAAAGTTTTCATAGCTCTTTCCAGTCAAAACAGGTAATACTTTCTTTATTGAAGCACTTCCCTGTTGTTTAGGATGATAATAAGAGAAGTTTCGAAAAGGCATAAGTAAATCAACCATTCTACTTACAGTTGAAGCAACCCATTCTTTGTACAATGGTAAGAAATCTCCTAATTTATTGAGAACTGTTTGTTCAAATGTCTGATTGTATACTATTATGCTTCCTTTGTCTCCTAAATTCTCCTTAAGCACTTTGATAAATTCAGGTCTAGGATCTTCTGACCCTTCAGCTATGAAATATATATGCTCTGGTTTTGTTCCTTCTTTCTTAACTATGTGTAAAGAGAACTGGAAAGGTATTTGTTGATAGGGTTTAAGTCCATTGTAAAGAGGAATTGCAGTATTATAGCTCTCAAAGTCCAAGAAATATAAAGGATAAACTAATTTGTCTAAGAAGTTCTTTATTTCTCTCTTATCTACATGTTCTTTTCCAGATTTGTGAGTTTTGAATTGAATTTGTTGTTTTTCATTTAGTTTTTGTCCTTCAAGTTTGCCTATTTCATATATTTCAGAGTTAAACAATTCAATTGATTTCTTTCCTCCTCTGTATAGTTCAAATATATCACATTCTGGATGTTCTTTCCAGAATAAGTCATTCTCATGTACTCCAAAGTCATCATTATGGTATTCTTCTCCTTTTTTGAACTCCGGACATTCTTTTAATGAAACAATTTCAAACAACTTCTTTATGTTGTCTTTAACATTTTTACTTTCTTCATCAACTTCATCATATATTGGAGCAGTAATGAACAATTCTTTCGGATTTACTTCTCCCTGTCTTACATATTCATTATTTACATGTACTATAAAGCAATTTCTTATTTTAATTCCAGCAGATTCATAACAATATTTCTGAAATGCTAAATCCCAAATGTATTCTTCTTTAACTTCAGTTGCACTTTTAACTTCATATATATCCCATTCATCTTTCTTTACAGGAACTAGAATATCTGCTCTAGCATAGCACTTTTCTGTTTCGTCTAAAAATCCTGCTTCAAACAAAGGAACTCTCCTCTTCAGCGCTTCTCTGGATGCTTTATCGTTTTGAACTGGTATCTTCTCAACAATTTCTATTCCCTTAGGAAACAGCTCTTTAGCTAATTCTCCTATTTTATGTCCTTCATCAAATCTGTGTTGTGTTGCGTCATCTATCTTAGGCAATTCCTCTGAATTGTTAAACGCCAACCATATGTACTTCGAACATTTTAATCCGGTAACATATCGAGACTTAGTGAGGAGAACTTTCTTTTGAGAGGTCATTTTAAAGAGTCAATTAAAGAATCCTTAAATTCATTTTCCTTTGTTTGATTATAGAAAGGCAATCCTACTAATTTGTATTTTCTAGTTTCAATGAATTTAACCAGTTTAGATGAATTGAACTTGTCTTTTATTTCTCGCATAAAATCTTCTTTCCATTTATCTTTTTCTTCTAAAAATTGTCCTTTAGGTTCAATAAATATTTGATAGGTTAAATTCTCTCCAGACTTTGTTTTCATAAATAATACAAAATCAGGTGCAAAAGCCTGCCCATCTTTAAAGTTGTAAATCTTAAAGTGCAGTTCATTTCTAATTAGATATATTTCTTTAAACTTAGCTTTAAAGTTTTCTTCAATTAGTCTATTGATGAGAGTGATAAATGCTTTTTCTTCTCCAGTTCCATAGTTTGCATTGAATACATACCACTCTTTATCTTTGAGCAAATCTTCTTGTCCATCTTCTCTCTCGGAACCTTTCTCCACTTTAATCTTTTTATTTGTAAATATATCTGATAGTTTGTTCGGCACGAACTCATTTGAACCTATATATTCTACAAAGTTACCCCTTAGTTTATCTTCAAGTTCTCCTAAAACCTTTATTACTGCTAAATATTTATCTTTATTAGAAATGTCATTAATATCTTCTTTTGTAGCCCAGAAAGTTATTTTGATCTCTGCCAGATACTCTTTTTTTGTGATAAACTCTCTTATACTGTTAATATTTTTACAAAATCTCTTAATATTATTGAATTTGAAGAATTCATTTCTAGCTAAGGCAGAGTAGACTACATGATAATCTATCTCTTTAATAGATATTGTCTTAGGCTCTTTTTTTATGTTTAAGTTGTCATATTGATTATCAGTCATTGCTTGCGAAACATTTCCTTTAAAAGAATAGAGTTCATATTTGAAGTCTTTATCTTTTACACCTAAATCTTCAAAAGATTTAACATATGAATAATCATTTTCAACTTTACTATTAAGGTATATTTTACTATCCCTATAGAAAATTGTTTTTTTGAAACTGTCTTTTAACTTTAACTCTTTTTCAACAGTTTTATCATCTATTAATCCTTCATTTACTAATGCAGTTTTAAGTTCAGCAATATATCTTGACTCATTATAACTATGAAAATGTAATTCTTCTAAAATTCTTAAATCGTTATCTAAATCTTCATCAAACTTTCTCTTATATGGCTCTATGTCTTCTTTCTTTAGTCTAAATGGAAAGTATCTTGCTCCCCTGCCTATTAATTGAGCTTCAGAAATTGTAGCTGGTGAAACTCCTCCTTTGGTGTTTCCTCCAGCAGATTGTCCCTCGTATAGTCTAACAATATCATACAGGTTTAGAACGTCCCAGCCCTCATTTAGTTTTTGAACTGCAAATATTACTCTAATTTTATTATCTTTATCTTCTAGTGAGTTTAAAGTTAATTGATAATTCTCCATTTCTGTTTCATCATTTACGCTTAAACATTTATTTGGCTCAAAACTTGATTTTATCTTACTAACTAAAATGTCTAAATTTATCTTTTCGCTGTCATAAAATTGAAATGCTCTCTTTATTTCTTCTATGTCTGTTTTTCTTTTTATTTCTTCAATTTCTTTTTTAGATAATTCTTCTATTGTTTTATGAAACAAAATTTTATTATCTTTAGATTGCTCTATTGTTTTCTGAGCCTTAAATAATATAATTGGTTTTAATTCAACTCCATATTTACTTGCGACATCTTGTCTATATTGGTTTAATATAACTGCGATGAGGATTCTCCCTTTTTTATCAGCATCCGACCTGAGGATTTCTATTTCTTTGGAATATTTATCATTTCTAAATGACCTCAAGTCATATTTGTATATGATTTTATTTAGATATTTTTGTTCTATGAATTTATTCATAAAATCCATAGTTGCAGTAAATTCGAGTAAAAGGTTCTCTTTATTCTTATTGAATATACTTTCAACAGTATTCTCCCAATTAGGTTTTTCAAATTCTTTTAATAATGGCTGTTGTTTTGTTTGAACTTGCCCATGGTGTGCTTCGTCTGAAATAAATACTATTTTTTTATCTTTAAAATCTTCAGGAGTTAGTGAATTTTCTTTTTGAGTGTATAAATCAGAGTGTAATTTCTGAATAGTTGTAAAGCAAATATTGATATCATCTTTATTTGTGCCTTCAAAATTATCAACTTTTTTAACTTTTATTTCTTTATTATTAATGACTATTTTATTATTAAACAAATATTTGCTCGATGTCTCATTTATAAAGTTCTCAATAGTCTTCTTTATTATATTGGAGGAATTTACAAAAAATAAGAAATTTCGATATCCTTTCTCATAAAGGTCTAGAATCAATCCGGCCATAATCAAGGTTTTACCACTTCCAGTA
>DASZSY010000017.1:0-27183 GCA_035548435.1 Candidatus Nanoarchaeia archaeon
CCTTCAACTGACAGCATGCTTCTCAAATGAAGTATAATCTCCTCTGCAGTTAACTCTTTAGAAAACAAATTTGATTGTTTTTTCTTTTTAGAAAGTTCTTCAGCCACTTCTCCAAGGTCTCCCCCCTTAGAAAACATCTCATCTACCTTTTTTTCTTCTACAGAAAAAGCATTAGAAAGTATCTTTAGTACAAGCTGTGTAGAAATTCCAAGCTCTCGTAAATCATAATCTGGAAGTATCTTCCCTCGTAGTAAATAAACCCAACTATTGTCTCCTTTTTTCACATTTTCTTTTAGAAAATTTCCAAGTATTGACGCCTTTTCAAGTCTTTTTGTAGTATTTCCTAATTCATCATAAAGCTGGACAAGTTTAGAGTATTTCATGCAACTAATAGTAAAAATAGCTATTTAATGATTATTGAAAATTAAATCCAACCTCTCTTCTTTATTCCATCATCTACAATTACAAAACCCATCTCGCTTTCTTTTAACGAACGATGTTTCATTATTCTAGCAAATCTTTTCCCATTTTCATTTCCTAGTTCAATAAGGCACTTGCCCCAATATTTCATTATATCTCCGGCCACCATTTTTTGCTCCTCCTGCCAATTGTAAACCTGATTTGTTGCAATAACAGGTATTTCTTGCTTTCTTGCAATTTCTGCCAACAAATTCATTTCTCTAACAAGCTCAGAATTAACCTTCTGCATTTCTTTTTCTCCTTCTTGCTTAGCAAGTGCAAATGCAAGTCTGTAAAGAATAGTCATTCCATCAACAACAATCAAACTTACATTATTTTTGAGATGCTTGGAAATTTGTGTAAATGCTTCTTCCTGCTCTTGAAAGTTTGTAGGTTTAAGCAAGATGATATTTTCAAGTACAGCTGAAGTCTGACTTCCTGCAAGTTGTTGTACTCTTTCAATAGAAAATCCTCCTTCGCTATCAATAAAGATAACTTTGTTTCCTTTCTTTGCCTGACTTACAGCAGCACAAAGACAAAAATTAGTTTTTCCAGAACCTGAAGGCCCATATATCACGCTTACGACATCATTTTCATATCCTCCATGAAGCCACCTGTTTAAGTCATAGCTTCCTGCAGATATTTTATTCATTAAAAATTAAAAAGAAAGTAGTTTAAAAAAATAATCAATCTCTAGTTACTTTCTCTTTTTAGCACTCTTTTTTGTTTCCGCAGGCATTTCACAGCAAGCATTGCACCATATACTATGTATTAAAAGTAATACGGCGGCAATTGCAACAAGCCATTTTGCAGCAACAAAGTTATTCCAGAATGTAAAAACAAGAACAACAACTGCAATCACTGCCTCGGTAACACGACAATTACAACCCATTAAGCACCTCCATAAACACTATAGCTAAAAGTAAGTTAAAAATCTATCTACTTCTTTATAGCAGAAAGTAATTTATCACAGTCTTTCTTGAGTGCTGCAACAGCATCAGCAACAGCCTTTTGAACTGTTCCAGAAGAAACATCAATCTTCATGATAATAGGTTTTGAAGGGTGCTCTCTCTTCCAAGCAACGAAAGCGATTCCCTGATCTGCCAAATATACTCTCAAAATCTCTGCGATTGTAAGATTGTTAACTTTCAGCTCAATTGATTGCTTATCTTCCTTAACTACTTCTATTTCCATAAATCATTTCCTCAAAGATGATTTATAAACCTTACTTTTTATCACTTTCGTAGGTTGATTCCGTAAAAAGCCTCAAGTTTTGCAAGTCCAATAAAGTTGCTTGCCACATTTCCATTCTCAAGTTCAATTATATTATTCTCCGGTACTCCTGAAAGTCTTGAAAGTTGTTTTCTTCCAAGGTTTCTTAGTCTTCTTTGCTTCTGAAGTTCCCAATGAAAGTTCTCTTTAAGCTCAGAATTTAAGTTGTTATTCAAATAGTAAGGTTTTGCAGGGTCTGCTTTAACTGCTCTTGCTGCCTGCGGATGTGCTGAAAAAGGTAAATCATGTTCTCTTTTTCTAACAATAAGTAATTTTTCACTTTTAGCATAATTTTCACTAACCTTTACAATCTTTCCATCTTCAATAGCTTCCACAAAATCTACCATAGAAATACATGCTAAATTTGTTTAAATGGTTTATTATTCTGCAATATACTGCTCAAGTTCTTCAAATGTTGGAGGCTGGGTAATCAAAACCTTCTCATCGATCAATATTGCTGGAATATTATCAATCTTATACGAATCAAGAAGAACATTAAGTGAACTAACATTCAGGTTTGCTGCCAAAGGAATAAGCAAAACATTATCTTCGTGTTTTTCCTTAAGTTCAGTAAGCATTCTAGAATAAAATGATTGTATTCCTTTCACAGACGAATCATCGCTGCCATATTCATAAAAATAAACTACTGTGTGGAAACTATCAGGACACTTTGAGTTAAACTCTCTGCTTTCAGTCCAAAGTAGGACTCTCAATAAATCGTATCTCTTGTGTAAAATAGGTAAGGCATCTGAAAACTTACTTGCCGCATCATACTCTTCAAGTTTGAATGCCTCATCATAAATTGAATCTGCAAATGCAAAAAGTTCTTTCTTAGCTACAGGACATGAAACCTTGAAACTGCCCAGAACTCCGTCCCTAATCTGTTGGTCAAGAAGATTTATTTCAGAATTATATAAAGCAGATTCCACGTTATTCACTCTAGAATTCTCAACAAGAAAACCTAAAAATAATCCAGATAAAAACACAAATACTGTAAAAAGCAAAGAATGCCAAAATACCTCTCGGTTAATCATATGGTTCTAGTAGACCAGGAATAGGTCTTTCTCCAGTATTTGTATAATCCAGTTATCATTATTGTAGGGTATATGGCCAAGTAGATTATAAGATAAAAGCCTACATTAAAAAGATTGTCATTTCTTAGTGCCTTCTGATCCATTATGGAAAGTCCGTATAAAGTGAACCCTGTGCTTAAAATAAAAAGAACAATTCCAAAGAAATTTAGTACGGAAGGAGTGAAACTTAAAGTGCTAAAGTTAATTATGGCACTACTTGCGTAAACTGAATACTTTGTAGAAAGATATGCAACAGTTAATTTTCTAGATAAAAGATACAAGAAAAGCCCAAGTCCGAATAGTCCTATAAATAAAGACATACTAAAGAATGGAATAATAAATGCTCCAAGCATTCCTTTTCTAAATACATAGTGCTTATGTTTAATCAAGGTCTGCAATCCTCCGATGTTCCATCTAACTCTTTGTTTAAACCACGTTTTGAAATTATTAGGAGTGTCTGATTTTACATGAGTAGCAAGACACATTCTGGCCACATATCCTTGAGAAATCATTCTCCAAACAATCTCTATATCTTGAGTAAGATTATTTGTGTCAAACAGTCCAATTTCCACTAGAGTTTTTTTTCTATAGAGAGCAAAGGGTCCTGGAGTTACATAAACTGAATCAATTAAGTCAAATAATTTTCTGTTGAATGCTATTATAGTATACTCTATTGCCTGAAGCTTCTGTATGAAAACATTAGGATGCTGAGCTAAAACTGCGCAAGTTACTCCACCTACTTTTTCATTCTCCTGTAAAAATCCAATCATCTTAAGTAATGCATCTTTTTCTGGAAAAGAATCATCATCTGCAACGGCAATATACTTGTATTTTGCAGCTTTAATTCCCAAATTAGTTGGCTCTGCAGCTCCTCCAGAATTTCTTTTGTTAACTATTAGTCTTACATTAGAATATTTTTTCATATATTCTCTAACAACTTTTGCAGAATTATCTTGAGACTTATCGTCAACAACAATTATCTCAAACATATTTTTAGGATAGTTTAGTTGTATCAAGTGTTCTATTGCATTTCCAATTGATTTTTCTGCGTTAAAACAAGGCATGATTATACTTACAGGCTCAGGCTTTCCCTTAGGATAATCAAACAGTCTATGTCTATTTGGAATATAAAGAAACAAAAACAAACTAAGCATGTATAATCCTATAAAGGTATAAGCAAAGAAAACTATATCTACGAAAGTCATTGTTTTGTTTGCTCCAGTTCACCTGGATTAACGTGGAAGTAATCATAGAAACTTTCACTTAATCTTAATTCGGAAGTGTGCCCCATTCTTTTCTTTGTCACAAGCCCCATTGAAACGAACTTGTGTATATGATCATAGGCCTTGTTTCCTCTTATTTTTATCAAAACTGATTGTTTCATTGGTTGTTTGTATGCGATTATTGCCAAAGTTTCTTGTTCTCCTTTTGAAAATTCACTGTTTCCAGTGGCAAGTTTATTTACAAGATAAGAATATTCCTGGGAAACATCCATTTTCCACATATCATTTTTCTTAACTAGTTCAATTCCTCTGTCAGAATACATATCTTGTAAATCTGCCAACAATTTTTTTAATAGTAATGGATTAACATCTGTAAGAGCCACAAGCTCCTGTACAGACATAAATCTTCCAGCAATAAACAAAGCAGCTTCAACTTTCTTTAAGTTTTCCTTTTCCCTTCCGCTATCTATTTCCTCAATGCTTTCATTGCTTATATCCATATGCCTTGCAGGGAAAGCCAGTTTAAAAGTTATTCGAAAATGTCTATTAACATTCCTTCAATACATGCAGCCAAAAGCAAAAGAGGAATTACAATTAAAACAAAAACTAAGGCTGAGTAGTATATCCTTTCCCTTAAAGTTTTAAGAGGCCTATGTGCAAATACAAAAGAACCTAGCCTTATTCCGAGTCCCAGCGAAATGAAAATTGCAGGTAATTCGAAAATACCATGGGGAAGTATTTTCCATATTTCAAAGATGCCCACTTCTCTAGCCACTCTTGAGAATACATAACCTACCACAAGCCCATTAGACATAATATTGAATAGTGGAAATATCCCGAAAAGTATCCCTCCAACTAGCCCAGCAAAAGCAGCAGTAACATTGTTAATAAAAATAAATTCTCCCACTTGAAGTCCTTTGAGAGATGAAACATTTGATACAAGTTTTCTTATTATTTCATCGATAAAACCTAACTTTGAACTAAAAACAATTCCAAGCAAAACAAAAAAAAAGAAAATTAATGCTGCAGAGTAAATGTATCTTTTACTGTCCTTCAAATAAAAAATCGCATCTCTCTTATATTTTTCAAGATTCATCTAAACATCCTTTGTAGCATCTTTGTTTTTTGAGGATATTTTCCTCTTAAAATCAGTCCATAAATTAAACCTACTAAAAATCCTCCCAAATGAGCAACATTTCCAATATACATCTGGACAAATATGCTTGCCACCATCAAAGGAACTATTGCAACAAAAGGCAGACTCCAAAGAGGTATGGATAAAGGTATTGAAAGTTTACTATATTTAGGATTAAAGGAAAACATAGAGAAAAGACATACCACTATATATGCAGTAACTGCCAAATTAAGCAAGCCAAGCAAGAAAGAATTTGAAACAAAATTTTCTAGTAAAGAACTAATTATTATTGCAAATAAAGGCCCTGCTAGCAGATAAACTCTACTTCTAGGAATTAAAGCAGCAAGAACTCCTGCTAGTCCAAATATAGCTCCCGAAGCTCCCACCATTGCAATGTTTGGATTTCCAAATACTCTCTCTAAAACTCCAAAACCAAAGTACCATGAAAGAATCACAGAAAGTAGTCCTGCAAAAACCGCAGAGATGAAATAAAGTAAAATAAATCTTTTTCTTCCAAGAATACTTTCAGAAGTTCTACCTATAAACCAAAGTGAAAACATATTTGCAAAAAGGTGAATGAAACTTCCATGTAAAAATACATGGGTAAGCAAGAGCCAGAAAGAATAATTTACAATTACTTCATAGGGAGTTAACTGTAGAGCTTGGAAAACTGGTGCAACAAAAAAGCCAATAAATGAAATTATACAAGTTATAGCTATAATCTGTACGGTCGCGCTTTTGAAACCAATCATTTCTTCTTGCCCGGTTTAGCTTTAGATTTGCTTCCAGACTTCTTAAGTAATTTCTGTTTTTCTTTTTCTCTTTGTTTTCTTCTTAGTGCTCTCTCAGCCTGTTTTTTCTTTTGCTCATCTTTTATTTTTCTAAACTTCTTCTTTTCTTCAACAGCTAAAACTCCTGCAAGTTCCAAGTCCACTTTGGCAAGCATATCTTTAAGCTTAGAAACTTTGCCCTGTATTTCCTGTATTTCCGGGTTACTATCCTTTGGATGCATTAGCTCTCCACATTCAACACAGTGATAATCATGTAGTAATGCCTGCTCTTCAGACATTTCACTTCCACAATTAGTGCACTTGAAGAATCTTACAGTTTTCTTTGTATTTATTGCAGCTTCATGTGCTTCAATTTCCTTATTCAGTTTATCTTTGAATTTCAAGAAACTTTTCTCAAGACTTAGTGTCCAAAAGTAAGTATACCAACCGCCTTTTTTAGCATCTTTCTTTCTTATAAAGCTGACAAGTCCTTCATCAGACAATCTATAAAGCATATTTCTTGTTTGATTTATAGTTAATTTTAGTTTTTTAGCAATCAAAAACTCATTAACATTCTTTTTACCATAAAGTAAGTCTACTATCGGGATTCCCTGTTGCCCTAAAATTGAGCTAACAACATCTTTTAGAAGGGTTACGTGCATAAAGTGTCTTTAAAAAGGACGGAATAAAAACCTTTCTAAAAATTGACACTACCTAAAAGTGAAGATAAAGCTATATAAATTAGTTTAAAAAACAAATATTATGTTCTGGAATAAAAAAGACGATAAAGGTGGCTTGCCCGATTTGCCTCCCTTAAAAACTCCTCTAAAACCTGCATTTGATTTTCCTGAAGAGCCAAGACGTGGAATAGATGATTTAGATGAAGAAGTGGTAGAAAAACACGGTCTTCCTTCCTTTCCAGACTCTCCAATGCAACGCGGATTTTCACAAGCTGCAATAAAAGAAGCAATAGTTCAAGAACAAATACCTGAAGAACATCAAGAAACTCCTGTTTCACCTTCAGCAATTAAAACCACTGAACTAGATTCTTCTATGCCTATGCAAAAACAGAAATTTACTCTTGAAGAACCCCCAACAGAAAGAATAATTTCTGCTCCAAAAAAACCAGCTCAAAAGCCAAACGAGACATTCGTTAAAGTTGAAAGGTTTAACGCTGCTCATAGATCTCTCACAACCATAAGAAAAAAGATAGACGAACTCGATAATTCTCTCAGAAAGATAAGGGAAGTGAAGCTCAGAGAAGAGCAAGAACTTTCTTCCTGGGAAAAAGAGGTCGCTTCCCTTAAATCTCGCCTACAAGAAGTAAACGATAGTTTATTTGATTAAAATGGCAAGCGAATATAAAAAGCTCAATCATGAGCAAATTATGTATACTCAAAAATCTCTTCTTCAAGCTCAGCTAGAATCTCTTACTTCTATAAAACAAATTAGAAATTACAAAACACTTAGACATGAAGAGATAATGGAAAAAATAAACATGAAAAAGATACTAGATGAATTAAACAAAGAACTAGAACTGCTTCTAAAAATACTTCCTTCGCCTACTGAAGAACAGGAAGAAGTTATACCTGGAATTGAAAAAGAACACAAAAATAGAAACTATGCCTTGGAAGAAGAATTAGATATGATAAAAGCAAAACTTGCAGCATTGCAATAAGAACAGTAGATTTTAAATAAATCAATTCTTCCCCCTTTCCATGATAGATAGACAACAACTAATCAAACAATACATTGAATTTTTTAAGAAGAATAAACACCATCACATTCCTTCTTCATCCATAATACCTGAGAATGATCCAACAGTATTATTTACAACTGCGGGAATGCAGCCTCTAGTTCCCTATCTCCTAGGACAAAAACATCCTCTTGGAAAAAGACTAGTTTCTGTTCAAAAATGTGTTCGTACAGGAGATATAGAAGAAGTTGGAGACACAACACATCATACTTTCTTTGAAATGCTTGGAAACTGGTCTCTGGGAGATTATTTTAAAAAAGAAGCAATAGAGATGAGTTTTGAATTTCTTACAAAAGAACTCAAGATACCTATAGAAAGATTGGCCGTAACTTGCTTCCAAGGAGATGAAAATGCTCCTGAAGATAAAGAATCATCTAAAATATGGGAATCACTTGGAATATCTAAAGATAAAATAGTTTTTCTTCCTAAAAAAAATAATTGGTGGGGACCAGCAGGAGAAACAGGGCCTTGTGGACCAGACACTGAAATGTTCTATTGGAAAAATAACAGTAAGAAAGCTCCAAGCAAATTTGACCCTGAAGATCCTAACTGGGTAGAAATATGGAATGATGTTCTTATGGAATACACAAAAACAAAAGAAGGAAGATATGTCAAGGCTACACAGCAAAACGTAGATACAGGAATGGGAGTTGAACGAACAGTTGCTGTACTTAACGGTCTTGATGACAACTACAAAAGCCCTATCTTTACTCCAGTAATTTCAGAAATAGAAAGAATATCAAATAAAAAATATGATGTTGATAAAGAAAAAACAAAAGCAATGAGAATTATAGCAGACCATATCCGCGCAGCAGTATTCATGCTTGGAGATGACAAACAAATAAAACCTGGTAATGTAGGCCAAGGTTATGTTCTAAGAAGATTAATTAGAAGAGCAATAAGATATGGAAAAGTTCTAGAAATAAAAGAAAATTTCACCTCAAAAATAGCAAAAGTAATAACTACATTATATCCAGACTATCAAGAACTCCACAGAAATCATAAATTTATAGTTGAACAACTAGAGCAAGAAGAAAAAAAATTCAATGAAACATTGGAAAAAGGATTAAAAGAATTCTCAAAACTCGGTAAAGATAACTTAATTACTGGAAAAGAAGCATTCCTATTATTCCAAAGTTTTGGTTTCCCAATAGAAATGACTCAGGAGTTAGCGTTAGAAAAAGGTTTCAAAGTAGACCTTGAAGAATATAACAAAGAATTCCAAAGACATCAAGATCTTTCTCGTTCAATGTCTGCAGGCTCCTTCAAATCAGGCTTGGCTGATGATAGCGCACAAACAAGAAAACTTCATACTGCAACACACTTACTTAATGAAGCTCTAAGACAAGTAATAGACAAAGAAATAAAACAAAGAGGGAGCAACATAACTCCAGAGCGCCTTAGATTTGACTTTAACTTTTCAAGAAAACTCACACCTGAAGAAATAAAGAAAATAGAAGATTGGGTAAATGATAAAATTAAAGCTGCTCTTCCAGTAAAAATGGAAGAAATGCTTTTGAAAGATGCAGTAAAATCTGGAGCTCAAGCAGAATTTGGAGATAAATATCCTGAAATGGTTTCAGTGTATACCATAGGAAATGAAAAGTGGGTTTCAAAAGAGATTTGTACTGGCCCTCACGCCAACAACACAAGTGAACTTGGAAAATTCAAGATTTCAAAAGAAGAATCTTCTTCCGCAGGTGTACGTAGAATAAAAGCAGTTTTAGAATAATTTATTAGATTTTATTCTAAACCATGCTGCAAAAAAGAATATTCCAAGTCCAAGTAAAAATCCACCTAAAACATCACTAAACCAATGAACTCCAAAGTATAATCTACTATAGCAAACAAGGAATATAGTTAGTCCGCCAAATATAACCAAAAGTTTTCTACCTATAAAGCTAGGAATACTTTCAGTATAAAGGAAAATAAAAAGAAGTACAAACAAAGTAACCTTGAGTGCATGGCCACTAGGGAAACTAAAACCTTCCTCATGTAGCATTGAAACCACAGGCCTATCTCTCGCAACAAGTAATTTAATAGCTAGCCCTAGAACATAGGCTCCGGCAAGAGTTGCTCCAAAAAAGAAGCCATCTTTCCAAAGATCTTTTCTACCCAAAAGAGTAAAAGCCATAATAAATAAGAAAATTAAAGCAAGATTATTGAAGCAATTGGTTACAAATAGAAAAAAATAGTTAAGAAATGGTGCATGAAAGTCAACAAGGGCAGCTCTTACAGAATAATCTAAGTTTTGTATGCTTCCAGACTGAACAAACCCCATAATCAAAAAGAAAACTGCTACTGAAACAAATCCTCCTAGAAAATATTTAGTGCTTCTTTCAAATTCCATTTTACTCTAAGTATATTCCAGGCTTTCCAGGTTTAGCCTTCTGTGCTTTATTTTGAGGATCATATTTATCTTTGTCATTTACTGCAAATACCTTCACAGGTATTCCTGCTCTTTTTTCTAAAGCTTCTTGAGAATATATTTCTTTCTCATTCGGAATAGTGTAAATATATGCCTTTTCAACTACAGTTCCAGATTTCTCTTTTACAAGATTAATTAAGTTCAAAACGTCTTTTGAAAGTTGCTCAACAGCTTTTTCTGCTTTCTCAAATGATTCATTAATCTTCTTTTCATCAAGTTCTGGCCAGTCAGATAAACTTATGAAATCTTTCTTTCCAATAGATTCCCATATTTCCTCAGAGATGTGTGGACAGAATAAAGATAACATTTTTAGGAAACTTTCATATGAGTTTTTGTCAGTTCCCTCTTCCTCTATTACTTTAAACAATTCTCTTAGCTGTATAACTGCAAGATTGTATTGAACTTCTTCAATATTCTTAGATAAATCTCTTATAGCTAAATGCAATTTATGCTCTAGTCTAGGACTTGCTTTCTTAGCAAATTTTATTTCTTTAGAATGGTTGTAAACCCTCTGAATAAATCTATGACTTCCTTCAAAGCTAGTCACGCTCCAATCAAAATCTTTATCAGGAGATGCAACTGAAACTAAAAAGAATCTTAGCGCATCAGCACCATATTTACTTGTTATAGATAATGGGTCTATAACGTTTCCCCTGGACTTTGCCATAACAAATCCATCTTCTCCGTGAATCATTCCTTGATTAAACAATCTTGTGAAGGGTTCGTTGACTTTCAAATAACCTAAATCTCTCAATGCCTTAGTAAAGAATCTTGCATATATTAGGTGCATACATGCATGTTCTGCTCCTCCAGTATAGAAATCAACAGGCATCCAATATTCGGCTTTATCTTTTGTGAAAGGCTCTTTCTTATTTTGCGAATCTGTGAATCTTAAATAATACCATGAGCTATCAAAGAAAGTGTCCATAGTATCTGTTTCTCTTCTTGCTTTTCCCTTACAAGTAGGACATTTAGTTTCCATAAATTTCTTGCTTGTTTCCAAAGGATTTCCTTCCCCAAATTTAATATCTTCAGGCAAAAGTACTGGAAGTTCTTTCTCAGGTACTGGAACGCATCCACATTTATCACAATAAATTACAGGTATTGGAGTTCCCCAATATCTTTGCCTGCTTACAAGCCAATCTCTAAGCTTAAATTGAACAACTTGTTTTGCAATCTTTTTCTTTTCAAGTTCTTCAACAATCTTAATCTTGGCTTCATTGCTTTCAAGTCCATCAAATTTTCCAGAGTTAATCAATTTTCCATAAACAGTGTAGGCCTTAACAGAAATATCTGCTTTTCCATCCTTGGAAGTGATAACTTGTTTTATTGGAATATTGTATTTCTTGGCAAAATCAAAGTCTCTCTGATCATGTGCAGGAACAGCCATAACCATTCCGCTTCCATAATCTGCCACAACAAAATTTCCAGTCCAAATAGGAATTTTGTCTTTTGTTATAGGATGTTCTCCGTAGCTTCCCGTGAAAACTCCTTCTTTTTCTAAATCAATTGCATCTTTCTCACTTGTTGATTTTATTTTCTTAAGGAAAGACTTGACCTCTTCTTCTTGTTCATCAGTAACGAGAGTCATCAACTGTGGATGTTGTGCACTCACAACCAAAAAAGTAACTCCCATCAAAGTATCTGCTCTTGTTGTGAACACTGGCCAATGCCAATCGCCCATATCTGCACCATCATAATCTCCATGTAAAAGTTTAAACTTTATTTCTGCTCCCTCACTTCTTCCAATCCAATTTTTCTGCATTATCTTTATTCTTTCAGGCCAATCAAGTGCATCAACAGAGCTAAGCAATTCATCTGCATACTTTGTCGTTTTTATGAACCATTGCTCAAGAGGTTTAATAATTACATCTGTATCTCCATGCCTCCAGCACTTTCCATTATGTACTTGTTCGTTTGCTAAAACAGTACTACACTTAGGACACCAATTTACAGGAGATTTCTTTCTGTAAACTAAACCGTTTTTAAGAAATTCCAAGAAAAACTTTTGATTCCATCTATAATATTCAGGGTCGTGACTTGAAAGCTTTCTTGTCCAGTCATAGGTAAGCCCTAAAGCTTTCTGTTGTTTCATAAAATTGACTATTGCTGCATCAGTGAATATTCTGGGATGTGAATTTGCTTTTATTGCAGCATTTTCCGCAGGTAGTCCAAAGGAGTCATATCCTGCAGGGTGCAAAACATTAAACCCTTGCAACTTCTTGAATCTAGAAAAAACATCTCCAATCGTATAATTAAATGCATGACCCATATGCAGTCCAGAACCAGAAGGATATGGGTACATTTCTAGAACATAGAATTTCTTTTTCTTTCCCTTCTCATTTACTTCGAAAGCCTTTTCAGACTCCCATTTTTTCTGCCATTTTAGATCAATTTTAGCAAAATCAACAGGTTTGTTTATTATAGGCGCCATTACAAATCCTCAGGTATTTGCAAATTTAAAAGTTCCTGTTTGCTTATTTTAGAATTCATTGTTCAAAGAGTCCAGAAGTCCTGCTTTTCTAAGCTGACTTACTGCATTCTTTTGATAGTGGAATATGATGTCTGCTTTTTCGTTGTCTCCTTCCCAAGGCTCAACTATAACAATATCGTTTGGTCTAATCCAGAAAGCTCTCTTGAATCTTCCAGGAACTCTGCAATTTCTTATCTTTCCATCAGTACACTTAACTTCCATTCTATTTCCTCCAAGTCTTTGTAAAATAAGTCCGATATATTCTCCTTTCCCAGGCATTTTAACTCTAGAAGGTGCCTGCACTTCTGCTTCTACTACCTGTGTTTCATCCTTGACTTCTTCAAAATCTCCAAAATCTCCCATATATTATCAGAGAAATGCCTTCTTTTAAATCTTGGCAAAAGTGTTTAAATATAATATAATTTATCCCTTTATATGATAATAGCAAGATTAGTTTCTGGACAAGTACAATCAAACTCCAGCGAAGCATTTTCACTCTTTGAAAAATCCTGCTTCGGAGAAAAAGATCAAGATGTTATAGTGTACATGCCAGTTGAAGCACTTTTTCTTATGAAACAAAAGAAATTATCAATTGAAAAAAATAAAAAGATTTTAAGTTACGACCAAGCATTTTCTGCACTTAAAAAAGTTGATTCAAGACTTAGCGTTAGACTTCCTGTCTTCAATGATCTTAGAAAAAAAGGATTTATGCTAAAAACTGGATTAAAATTTGGAGGCGATTTTAGAATCTACGACAAAGGAACTCGCCCAAGCACAGCTCACGCTAGATGGGTTCTAGTATGTGAAAAAGATTCAGATAAAATAAACTGGTCTGAATTTTCATCAAAAAATAGAGTAGCTCACAGCACACATAAAAAAGTAATATTTGCATTAGTAGACCAAGAAAACAATCCAAATTATTATGAAATGTCTTGGTTGAGGTTCTAAAATGATGAATTCAGCTGACCTAGATAGAACAAAACAACAAATACTTTCACATATATCTCAGAAGGGACCTAGTCTTCCTGCAACAATTGCAGGGGAAATAAGAGTACAGCCATTATTTGTTTCTGCTTTTCTTTCAGAACTTTATAGAGAAGGAAAAGTTTTAATGAGCCATCTTAAAGTTGGAACTAGTTCCCTTTATATTCTTCCAGGGCAAGAAAAAATGCTTGAAAATTTTGTCCAGCATCTTAATACGAGGGAAAGAGAAGCATACAATCTTCTAAAACAAAAAAAAGTCTTAAAAGAATCAGAACTAACTCCAGTTATTAGAGTAGCAATAAGAGACATAAAAGATTTTGCAAAATCTGAGCAAATAAACGGAGATGTTCAGTGGACATATATATTCGCAGAGCCTGAAGAAATAAAAGTTTCAGTTGAAAAAGAAAAAACAATTCCTGTGCAGCAGGCAGTGCAAACAGTAAGAGAAAATATAGAAATAATTCAGCAATCCCAAGTTCAAGAGCAAGAAACAAAAGTAGAAGAAAAGAAACAACAAGTTAAAAAAGTAAAAGAAAAAAAGCCTGTAAAACAAGAATCTAGCTTTGAACTTACATTTAATCCTTCCTATCAAATGCCTCAGCAAACAACCCCTCTGGCTGAGGAAGCTAAAAATTTCCTTGAAAAGAATAATTACTCAAATATAACAATATTAAAATCTGATAAAAAAGAATCAACTCTTAAAGCATCAATTCAAGGTCCGAACGGTATGCAAACATATTTAGTATTTGTTAAAGATAAAAAGAAGCTAAAAGAAGAAGAAATACAATTAGCTCTGCAAGAAGCACATTCCCAAAGACTTCTTTGCTTAATATTGGCGAGAGCAGAACCTGACAAAAAGCTTTCCCAGTTTATATCAGCTTGGAACAATTTTGTTGCCTATCTTGTTTTTTAACATAAATCTATAAACCCTATTCAAAATCCTAAAATATGGCTCCAAAAGTTGAAAGAGTGCAAAGAAATGAAGATTATCAGTTCAGACAACCAGGTTGTTCCTGTTGTAGTGGAAAAATACCTTCCATTAACTGTTCTCAACCAATTTATTCAGATAAAAAAAGATGGTACGATAGTAAATATGCAGGCCCTGTATTCTTTGCCCTAGCAGTTTTGGGTGCAGCATTTCTAAGCGATTGTCAAGGTAATCATGCAAGGTCTGAGAAATCAGGAATAGAAAGCAAAACAAGTTCTCAATAAAGCTAAACAATAAGCTTTAAAAACGCCCATTCCAACTTCATTTTATGGGTAGAATAAAATCAACAATGGTTAAAAGAGCTGCAGAGCAGCTTATGGAAACACATGACGGTAAATTCAGCGGTAGCTTCGAATACAATAAGAGAGTTCTAGGAAGCACAATGCCGTCTAAGCCTATTAGAAACAAGATTGCAGGGTATATTGCTCGTCTTGTAAAAATGCAGAAAAAGCAGTAAAGATACTTTTTTTAAGCACTATTTAGATAAATTCCAATGAATAAATCAAAATTAGCTGTAAAAGCATTTATTGTTGACAAAAATAAATTATTAGTTTTAAAACGTTCTTCAAAAGATAATCAAAAGCCCTCAATATGGGAACTTCCAGGCGGAAGACTTGAAGATAATGAAGATCCTCACCAAGGAATAAAAAGAGAAGTTAAAGAGGAAACCAACCTAGATATTGAGATATTAGCTCCTCTAAGCATAAGACATTTCAAAAGAGATGATGGAGAAATAATAACTATGATAATATTTATTTGTAAAAAGAAAGAAGGCGAAATTAAACTAAGCTACGAACATTCTGCCTATGAATTTATTGAACTATCAAAAAGTAAAGATAAGTTGGCAAGTTTTTTCCATCAAGAAGTAGATTTATTCAATAAAATAGACTATTCTAAATTATTATCTCTTAGCTAATATTTTATTTATCTTGCTTTCTATTCTTACCATATCTTTCTTTATCTCTAAAACCTGTTTCATTCTCTTAGCTTCATACCATATTGTTACAGCCTGCACTATTATCCATAAAACAACCATTACCCCTATTGCCTGAAGCCAAAGAGCAATCTGTCCAATTTCAGTTATTAATCCAACAGAAACATTTGCCACCTCTTCAACTACCATAAAAAGACAAGCATAACAACCATTAAATATCTTTTTCTCCTCATTTTTTAATGTCCTCAGAGATAAACGACCCTAAAAAATTTAGAAGTGCAAACCAAATAATTGGAGACGTGGAAAACTATAAGGGACCATCACAACAAATTGGATATATTGAAAGAACTCTAAAAAGTCTAGAAAAAGGAGATATAGTCACCGTTAAAAGTGTAAGGTTAAAATTGGGAGATATGGCGAGAGCATTATATGAAAATGCAGAACCAGCCATGCAAAGAAGTTTAAGTAATAGAATGAGATATATAGCAGAAAATGCACGAGAATTTGCAAGAACTGTAAATGAAGAGCCTACTGCAAAAACGTATGACGAATTTTTAGAAAAAAGATTAGTTTCTCCAAACGACCACGAGGCAGATGCCAGAATAAAATTACTAAAATCAAAAAGTAAGTTGTACAATGGAAGTTTAACCGATAAAGTTAGTGCAGTGGCAGTTTACGCGGGCCTCGCCTCGACATTGGTGTTCTTTTCCGCTAGCTCAATAACAGGAAATGTTGTTTTAGATGTTTCAAATAATGTTTTCTCAAGAGGTGCTATTGCACTAGGAATTGGACTTCTTGTAATTGGTCTGTCTGTATTGTTCAGTAGAAAGCGTTAAAAACAGATTTTTTCTCACCTTTTTGGCTCTGTAGCTCAGTGATAGAGCAATGCTCTCATGAGGCATGGGTCGGGAGTTTAATTCTCCCCAGAGCCATTATTTTCTAAAAATACTTGTATAGAACTCATTTCTAAGCAGTTCTCGGTTAACATCTTCTGGCTTTTTCTCTCCTCCAAACAGCCAAGCCATAAACATCTTTCTTGGTTTTTCACCAGTAAGAACACAACTTAGTTTGTTAAGCTCTTTTGAGAAAACACAAGATTTACTATAAAGAGGCATTGGAATTTGTAAGAACAAAGACTTGTGTACATTATTTTCCTCTGGCAAGCAAGCAACAACAGGAATTCCAGTTGCAGTCTCAAATTCTTTTAAATTAAACTGAAACTCTGAGTTTTTTAATTTGTTTAAAATTATTCCATGAACACTTACATTATGATTGGAAGCAAATCTTGCTGCAGCCAGTGAAGCTTGCAAAGTAGGTTCATCTGGAGTGGTTACAAGAAATACTCCATCTACAGCCATAAGTAAAGCTTTCATTTGATCATCCATTGATGGTGCTGAATCAAAAACAATATAGTCGTAATCTTTCTCAATTTTACTTACAGCATTTTTAAGCTTGAAAGGATTAGAAGCTCTAGCATATATCATATCTCCAGGAATAACATCAACCCCATATCTCTTGTGAAGTGCTGAAAGAGATTGTGCTCTTCCCAAAAGAACATCCTGAAGAGTTCTGTTAGGTAGTCCAATATTCATGTGTGTAGCAATATGAGGGGTTGTATGATTTGCATCTACAAGTAATACTTTCTTTTTATGATGGTTTGCCAAATCTGTCGCAAGTGACGCAGCAACAGTTGTTTTACCCACCCCTCCTTTAGCAGCAATGATTCCTAGCTTTCTTGCCATGAATAAAAAACGTAAAATTGATTTAAATTACTTTCTAAATGCCTTTTTTCCTCTTAAGATACTCCACGAGAGCAGAAGACATCTGAGGTTTACCATCAACTAAAGGATAGCAATATGGAAGAATTATTGATTCAACTTCATTTATATCCACTTCTGCTTGCCATTGAGTTTTAATCTCTTCTAGTTTCTTACCATCAAGTATTAGTTTTGTAACAAAAAGCGCATTATCGGTGCTAAATTGTTTTTCCCCAAGATGCTTTAAAACAACTTTTTTGCTCATTCTTTCAGTTAGCTCTTTTCCAGTTCTTCCATTAAACTCTTCATCTCCTAAAATTCCTCCAAAAACAAAATAATCAAATTTTTCCTTGTCTTCAGGCTTCAAAACTTCAGTTGCCTTCGGGTCTAGTACACAAACCCTTTCCCAATTTATGTCCAAATCAGTTATACTTTTCTTTTCAAGCTTAGCAAATTTACTAAATTCTTTCTTTCCTCTCTTTAAATTGGTAATTAAAAGAGGATATGGTTTAATCAACTTAGAAGCATTTTCATATTCAATCTCGCACCATCTCCACACTCTCTTTTCAAGATGCTCTATTACAAATGTTGGTTTTTTCATAACATAAGAAATAAAAATAGATTATTAAATACGTGCATTGACTTTTCTTTCTAGTTCAGCCAATTTTGATATCAGTCTATCTAACTCTAATTTAGAATCTTCTCTCCAAATAAGGCTATTGTCTAAGCCCTCAAGAAGATCATCGTGGAAGTAGTCAATAGAGCGTTGTAAGGTTTTATCTAATTTGACCTCAGATGCTTTAATAGCTAATTCACGATAAAGACTACCCAAAGCCTGAAATTCATAACATATTGTCTCATGCAACATATAAACTCTGAAATTGAACAATATATAAAGTATGTTATGGACCTGCCGAGAATCGAACTCGAATCCCACGAATGCCATTCGTGTGTATTACCACTATACTACAGGCCCTCGTGAAAAATGATAAAAATTAGAATATAAAACTATTCTTTATTTTCTTTCTGTGTTTTAACTGCTTTCCCAGATTTATCAAAAGAAATCTTTCCGTAAATTAATTTTCTTAATGTATCTGTAAGTTCATCAATCTTAACTCTCACTTGCTTTGTGCTGTCTCTATCTCTTATAGTAACTTCCTTTGTTTTTGCACTTTCTTCATCAATAGTTATGCAATAAGGAGTTCCTATTTCATCGTTTCTTGCATATCTTTTTCCAATACTTCCTGAAGTGTCAAAAGCCACATTAAATTCATCAGATAATTCAGAGTGAATCTCTTTTGCAAGTTCCAAATCCTTTCCTTTTGTAACAAGAGGGAAAACTGCCGCCTGGTAAGGTGCAAGAAATGCAGGCAACTTCAAAATAACATTATCTCTTTCTTTGTTATAGTTGTATCCTTCACATAAAAGAGCAAGAAAAACTCTGTCCATTCCAAATGTAGGTTCTATAACTCTTGGAATAACTCTTTCTTTTGTTTTATCATCAAATATTTCTAGCTTCTTGCTTGACTCTTTAGCATGTTGAGTTAAGTCATACTGCCCTCTATTTGCATTTCCTCCAACTTCTTTGCTTCCGAATGGATATTCATAATCCAAATCAAATGTAGCGCTGGAATAATGACTTAATTCTGATTTCATATGTTCTCTAACTTTTATTTTCTTGTGAATTCCCAAATGTTCAAACCATAAAAGCTGCTCAGCCAACCAATACGCATGCCATTCATCTAATTTTTTAGCTTTTAACATTTCTCCGATAGTAGTTTCTTTCAAAGAGTCTTTTCCTTTTTCCTGAGTCTCGGCATCAAGCAATCTTACCTTAACGTCCCTGTGTTTCTTCTCAAGTATGTCACAAGTAAATTCCTTAGGATGTATGAAAAATTCAAACTCTCCTATTGTAAACTCTCTACTTCTAAATATGAAATCTCTAGGTGCAATTTCATTTCTAAAACACCTTCCAACTTGCAGTATTCCAAAAGGCAACTGTTTCCTTGAAGTTTCAACAACTTGATTGAAATCTAAAAACATTCCCTGGGCAGTTTCACCTCTTAGGTATGCCTCTGCTGGATTCAAAGCTCCAACATTTGTTTTAAACATTAAGCTAAACTCTCCCTGTGACTGCCAGTCAGGGTTTTCTTTCAAAAACTTTTCAGATTCAGATTTATCAATCTTCATTGACTGCTTTGTCTTCTTATTTACAACTGCAATATCATTAAAGTTGGCAATATGTCCTGAAGCCTTCCAAGTTCTAGGATGAGAGATTATACTTGCTTCCACTCCAACCATATTATTCTTCTTCTGAACAAAATATCTCCAAAAATCTTTCTTTAAATTATTAAACAGTTCTGCTCCCTGCGGTCCATAGTCCCAAAAACCTGCAAAACCTCCATAAATATCGCTACTTCTAAAAACAAACCCTTTTCTTTTACAAAAAGAAGCTAAATCATCTATGTTTAGATCCATACTCTTCTTTCTTTCAAGGAATTTATAAATTATTCCTAAACCCTTTCAAAAAGCTAATACACACAGAATAAGGTATTAATTATGTAAAATATGCCATTTTTACCCTTAAAATACACACAGAATAAGGTTTATAATGAGATTTTACATATAAAATAGGTGGGAAGGACTCTATTAGCATCGCGTGTAGCCGAGCTTCACAGAAAATTGCATGAAGCTGAAAAAAACAGGCAAATAGTATTATCTAGGATAAATTCTATCAAGGAAGCTTGTGTAAATAAAGAAATAACTTACTCTGAATACGAAAAAAAGCTTGCAACTCTTGTTTCAGGTAAAACTCTTCCACAGTGGATTGAATATTACGATTCATACATTGCTCTTTGTAAATTACACATAGAAAATTTACATAAACAACACAAAAAAAACACCTATAAAAATTACTTTTTGTTTGCTTTTTCAATAATTTTTCTTTTATTGTTCTTTAAATTAAATATTACAGGTTTTATAGTATCGAATCAAGAATCAAATTCTTCAGTTTATACCGAAAGTTTAGATTATTTTTTCTCAAATAATTCGCAAAATGTCTGGTCTCAGAGTAATCCTGGACAAATTATTTCAGTATCTTTTTCTGGGGAAGTATATGGTGAAGGTAATGCAAAAATATTTTTTGATGACTATCTAATTTCTGATCTTTCCTTAAGACAAGAAAAAATTTCTTCAGCTATTGGTTTAACTGGTTTCGCAGTTTCAGATTCAGAATCTTCTTCTTTAAGTCAAGAAACAAGCGAAAGCACTCAACAAACATCACAGTCAACGGAGTCTGAGAGTCCTTCCCACACAAGCTCTCAGACCCAAGACAATATTCCTCAAGAAATCAACTCATCTAATAGTCAAGAGCAGCCTGAGCAAGGATCCACAATAGAGAATCCTTCCCACACACCTCAGGCTGCTCAGACAAATAACTCTGTTTCTCAAACAGAAATAGAAGAAGAACAGAATGCAACTCAAAATTTAGAAAACCAAACACAACAAACAAAGAAATTCTCATTCCAATTTAACTGTAATAATGAATGTGTTCTTTCCCAATACTCAATAAATCAAATTGAACATATAATAAGAGTTGAGCTAAACAATGTAAATATCTCAATAGATAGTATAAGATACGAAATAATACCAGTAGTACCGGAAAATGTAACAATAATAAACGAAACACTAACTCTTGAAAGCCCAATAGTTATAGAACAACCAGTTCAATGGAAAAAAGAAATTACAATTGACCAACCTGGAGAAATAAATGTAGAAGTGCCAGAACAAGCAAAGAGCATATCAGTTTCATCTTTGGAAGACTCTTCAGAGAAAGTTGTTGTTGATTCAGTAGACCCAAGCAAAGAAAAAGATAAGAAAGATAAAAACAAAGAAATAATACTAGATGCTAAATCAAACTCATACGAAGTTCTCTATGAAACTCCAGCTCCTGTAGTAAAAGAAAGCATATTATCTGAGACTGAAAAAGAAGTAACTATCTCTGCTCCAGACGAATTAAATTATACAAATGTGTTTTCATTTACAACCTTGCCAAGTCCAATGCCTGCGGAACAAGCAAATAAAATAAAGCTTTACTGGGAAGTTAATGGAACACAAGTAGAACATCCATTTACAGTTAATGATACCGATGGCGATGGATTAATAGATAGCTTACAGTGGATTACTCCACACTTATCTGAACAAAAATTCATAATTATTATAATTACTAAAGCTGAACATCTTGATTCAAATAAGGAATTTATTTCAGATATATATGAAAGCGTAAAAGAACTTGATGGAAACTGGTCTCAAATAATAAATGATAGTGAATATGTAAGAGTAATATTTGAATCAAAATTAAATAATAAAAATGATATTACAATATATCCAAAAGTTATTTCCGGAAATCCTATTGTTGAAGTTTACGAATTTAATTCAACCTCTTTAATAGCCACCTTTGAAAATATTACTTCTCAAGCATACAATAAAGTATTTCTTACAAGTCTACAAGGAGAACAAGATACTTTTGATTTGAAAGTTGTTGGAGGAAGTGTACAGTTTGATCATATAATAGACCCAACACCTAAGGTTCTTCCTTCTGGAACAAGAAACGGAATGTTTGTTGTTTCAAACTCAACAAGTCAGATTCCAAACTATTTTATGTGGAATGGGTCCAACTGGAGTGCTAGACAAGAAGCTTTAGCAGTTGGAGGAATTCCAGAGTGGCTTACTGTAAGATCTGGAATTGTAAGAGACGAATACATAATTGTTAGCGCTGATAATGTAGATGACATAAATATCCAAATGAACTTTACAAATTCATCTGGACAAAGATGCTGGGGTAATGGAACTGCCTGTAATGTAGTTTGGGAAGTTAACGCAACATCTACAACTGCAAACGTTCAGAAAGTTGACCTTGCATATTCTCACCTAAGTGGAAATGCTTTAGTTGTTTGGTCAGATAACTCTCGTCGTCCATTCTTCACAGTTTGGAACGGTAGTTATTGGTCTCGTCCTTTAACTGTAAACGATTCATCTGTTTCAAACATTGGATCTTTAGCTCTAACAGGAGCCAACATTGAAACAGTTCAATTGGCTGCAAGATCAAACAACTCAGATGAAATTGCTTTGCTTTTAACAGACTCAAACGACGACTCTCAAGTTATAATTTGGAATGGAACTGGATTTGATTGTGAATCCCCAGTACTAAGTATTTCTTTAGGAACAACAGATGTTCAGAAAGCAGATTTAGATTATGAAGATATGTCTGGAGATTTATTTATCGCAAGCATTGCTTCAACCACAAGAATAAACATAACAACTAAGGCAGTAAATACTTGTACTTTCTCAACAACTTCAAGAACTGTTAACGATGCAGAATGGATCGACGTTGCAGCTCAACCAGGAACAGATAATGTTATGCTTGCAGGGGCACTTGGAGGAGCAACAGACGATATTGAAGCACAGGTCTGGCGTGGCAGTGCATGGGGAAATGTTTCTGCTGAAGACACTGCAGACTATGCAAACGCAGCATCTCCAAACCAGTTCTTTTCTGCAGCCTGGGCAGGACTTAAAGCAGGAATAATGGTTTATAGTGACGCAGCAAACAATGCAGTTGACTGGTTCCACTTTAATACAACAAGCATGGCTTGGCAAGGGGCACCTGCAACAGACTTCACTCCAACTCCTGCTTTCTCAACAACTGGAGAATCAAACATAAAGGCATACAGCTTTATAGACGAAAACAAAACAATGGCCTTCTTTAAAGATGCAAACTTAACACACTCTAAAGTTTGGGCTAAAATATACAATGCAGAAACAAACACTTGGTCAAACACAGAATCTCCTGCACAACCTTTGATTTGGAACGCAACAAATAGTTTGACTTATTTCCCAACATTTGATTTCACTTGGCAAAGATATATCACTCCTCCTTCAAGAACTATATCTTATCCAGCAAACACAACTTATAACGTTAATGTATCAATGATTAATTACACAAGATCTGGAGCATCATATTGTTGGTACAGTACAAATAATGGAGCAACAAACTCTTCTCCTAGCGGGACATGTTCTAATTTCACAAATGTTATTTCAACACAAGGAAGCAACACCTGGATTGTTTATACAAATGATTCATTAGGAGTATGGGACTCATCAAATGTAACTTTCTTCTTAGACTCAATTGCTCCAACAATAGATTATGGACTGCGAACTGAAACAAATTCTGGAGTTGTTTCAAGATCAAATATAATCGTCAATGTAACTTCTTTAGACACTAATCTAGCAAACATAACAATAAGATTGTATAATTCAACTAATAGCTTGTTGAATGAAACAAACTCTTCAACTTCTCCATTTATATTGAACTTTACAGGATTAGTTAATGGAATATACAAATTTAATGCAAGTGCTTATGATAGATTAGGAAATGTAAACAATACTTCAACATATACTGTAACTGTTAACTCCACAGACATATATGGTTGTACAACTCTTAACATCAATGGAGGAGTTTATGTTCAAAAAGCAAATATAATTCCAGCAGACAACGGGAACTGTCTTAATATAACTGCAAGTAATATTATTTTAGACGGAAATGGATATTGGATAAAAAATAGCACTTATGCAAAGACTTTAATTCTGGCAAAGGGAGTTAACAATATAACAATAAAAAACACAAACATAACTCTTAGCCAAGATGTTCAAGCAATTCCTATAAATTTAACTAATACCAATAACTCAGCAATATATAACAACACAATTTCTTCTGCAGGACCAATATTCCTTATATCTTCCCATAATAACTCAATAGAAAATAACACCATAAGTCAAACTACTTCTGGAATACAAAACTATAATGGTCACAATAACCAGTTCAGAAAAAATACAATCTTTAGAACTTCAATATCATCTGGAATTTATGTTGAAAACTCAAATAATACTTTAATAGAGAAAAACCAAATTAATGACACATCATATGCAAATTATTACGATGGAATTTATTTGTACAACCAAATACGCATAAACGACAGCATAATTAAAGATAATATTCTTTTCAATAGTAGTATTGCAGTTTGGGGCGATGGACAGAATAGCACAAGCCTGAGCATATTAAACAACAGCGTTTTCAACTCTGAAGTAACAGGAAATGGAGCAATAACCTTGTATGGAGAAATAGATTCTGCTTCTGTAAAAAACAACACCATAAACAACTCTGCAGATCAAGGAATAACAATCAGTTCCACTTATCAAACTTTAGTTGATAACAACTTTGTGTCTTACTCAGCAACTACTGGAATATCTCCTACAGGTACAAATAAAAATAATATCACAAACAACATATTGTACAACAACTACAACCAAGGAATATATATTAGTGGAAGCAGTTTCTTTGTATATAACAACACAATAGTAGGAATAGGAATTAACAGTGGAGGTATGCATGCAAGTTCTTCCGATAATCTTTCTATAGTAAAACAAAATAATATTTCTAATATAAATAATTACGGAATGACTGTAGACTCTGGATTAAATAAAATAGAAATAATTAACAACAGTTTTAGCAACATAAAATCTTCAGGTATTTTAGTTTATCCTACCTCATATAATGTATACATATTAAACAACACATTTAGAAATTTGACAGATTTGTTTTCACAGGCTATAACTGGTGGAAAATACATTATAGGCAATTATATCTTCAATTCCACAAATGGTATTAGAGAAAATAGTGACTCTGGAGAGAATGGAACCATTGCGAACAACACTCTTGTTTACATTAAAGAAGCAGTACTATCCATAGGAAGCTTAAATAAAACAATATTTAACAACACAATAATCAATGCTTCAAACAGTGCAATCTATCTCCAAACATATTCTGCAGAGAGTTTCAATAACACAAAAATAATCAATCAATATATTGAAAATTACACCCTAGCAAGTGGAAATATGTTTTCAGTTGAAAACACTCAATTTGGAAAAATTGAATTTATTGAAATAATCGGAAATACAACTGGAACAAACTTTTCAAGAGACCTATTCATATCAAACAACTCTATTTCAATAAACAATACTCTCTCCGGCTTAAACAAATCTGCTAATATAACCTTCTATGGAATAAAAAATGATTGGGTAAATCCTGCCATATTAAAAGATGGAGTTGAATGTGTTGGTTGTTACAACTTTACAAGTCTAAACTCTGGAACTGTTAGATTTAACGTTTCAAGCTGGTCTGAAAACTTTAGCATTGGAGAAAAACCAAATTCAACCGTTTACTCCACCCAACTTATAGTTTACACTTTCCCTTCCTCAAATAGCGGAAGTCCAACCACCATTGCTTCTGGTGTAAGTGGAAGTACGATAGTCAATGACCAAGGACTCACCACCTGGGAATTGCCTGCAAGTTATGCATATCCAACAGATCCAGAATTAAGATTTGGACCAAAAACTGGGGCAACAAACGCTGCAACTGCAGTTTCCACAAACTCATATATTTCATTTACAATTACTCCAGATTCAGACATTGCAATGAACTTAACTTCAATCACATTTGCAGCCGCAAGAGGTGGAGCAAGCACTCCTCGTGGTTGGGTTCTACGTTCAAGTGTAGATTCATATTCTGCAGATATTGCATCTTCAGATCTTTCAACAACCAGACCTACCTGGTCTTACTTCAACATTCCATTATCTGCTGCTTCATTTACTAATCTCACTTCTGCAACAACATTTAGATTGTATGTTTACTCTCCTAGCACAAGCTCAACAATTGAAATAGACGACTTAAATATAAATGGAACTCTTGAAAATAGAGAAGGCAATCCAATTAAAATAATATCAGTTTTCCCAATTGCAGATCAATCGATAACTGAAAACTCAAAGACAAATGTTTTGATAAACTTTACAGTTAGAAACTTAGATGGATATACAAGCATCAACAGTTCAACTGCTAAAATAAATCTAACAAGAACTGGAGAATCTACAGTTAGACAAAATACAACATGTATAAGATATCAACAAGGCGGAACGCTAGCAAACTTCTCGTGTATTTTAGACATTTGGTATTTTGATTCAGCTGGAGAATGGAACATAAGTGCATTCATAAGTGATAATTCTTCTAGAGCTGCAATAAATACCTCAACAAACCTAACTATTCTTCAAACTTCTGCATTTGTCCTAGGCCCTAGTTCAATTTCAATAGGCACATTAGAACCTGGAGCAACCAACAAGACTGCAGTCAACAATCCAATAATTATTAACAACACAGGAAACAAGCCAATAACTGCTGGAAATATACAAATTAACGCAACAGATCTGGTTGGAGAAACAGACAACAGCAAAGCAATATATGCAAACAACTTCTCGGTTGGAACTCAAACTGGAGCTAGTGCAGAGTGTGGAGGAACAGGTTCAACATTAATGTCAAAGTCAGTATTCTCTGCTCTTTCTGGAGCAACTCTTCCAAAAGGAAATCACTCTATACTAGATGGAACTGGTCAAGAACAAATATACGTCTGCATTAAGAATATTGGAACAGAGCTAACTGCACAATCATATTCCACATCAGGTCAAGGAAGTTGGACAATAAAGATATTAGTTGTAGCTTTCTCATTAAGAAGAAGAAACAAACTAAAGAAAGACAGATTATTCAAAGTAGTTTCATTATTGAAGCAAGAAAAAGAGATTGCTTTAGAAATAAAAGAAAAAGCAATCAAAGAATTTACATTAGAACTTGCAACAAGACATAACTTGTCTGAAAAAGATATAGAAAACTCACTGCAAACTAAGCAAGAGATTTCAATTCCACTTTCAGTATTTTCAACACAGCTAGGAGCATTAGAAGCAATATCTTTGTACCTAAGAGAAAAGAAATTGCTAAAGTTCAGTGAAATCGCAGAAATATTGCAAAGAAATGAGAGAACAATATGGACTG